>NZ_QQNA01000264.1 GCF_003346515.1 Streptomyces corynorhini | reverse complement strand
CCGGGTGGTGCCCGACGGGCGGCTGAGGGACGAGGCGCTGGAGGCCGCGACGACCAGCGCCTCGTACGGCAGGCACGCCGTGACAGGGGCCAGGGAGACGGTGGAACGGGCGCTGGAGACCGGGCTTCGCGCGGGCGGGCTTCGCGGGACGCGTACGGTACGGTCCGCCTCGCGGGACCCGTACAGTCCGGTCCGCCTCGCGGGGCGCGAGCGGACCGAACCTCGTACCGTCGGGGCTCGCCCATGTCACCTGTTGAAGCGCGGGGCGCGTTTCTCCAGGAACGCGGCCATCCCCTCGCTCCGGTCCTGGGTGGCGAACAGGCCGTGGAACACCCGGCGTTCGAAGAGGATGCCGTCGCGCAGCCCGGTCTCCAGCGCCCGTTCCACCGTCTCCCTGGCCGCTGTCACGGCGTGCCTGCCGTACGAGGCGATGGTCGTCGCGGCCTCCAGCGCCTCGTCCCTCAGCCGCTCGTCGGGCACCACCCGGGAGACCAGCCCGGCCCGTTCGGCCTCGCGCGCGTCCATGGTGCGGCCGGTCAGGACGAGGTCCATCGCCTTGGCCTTGCCGACCAGCCGGGTCAGCCGCTGGGTGCCGCCGATGCCGGGGATGACACCGAGTGTGATCTCCGGCTGGCCGAAGACGGCGGAGGTGCCCGCGATGACGAGGTCGCACATCATCGCCAGCTCACAGCCGCCGCCCAGCGCGTAGCCGCCCACCGCCGCGATCTTCGGGGTGCGCAGCCCCGCGAAGACCTCCCAGTCGGCGAAGTAGTCGTCCGCGACCATCTGCGCGGCGCTCCTGCCCGCCATCTCGGCGATGTCGGCGCCCGCGGCGAAGTAGCGGTCCGATCCGGTGACGACGAAGCAGCCGACCTCTGGATCGTCGTCCAACGGCCCTAGCGTGGAAAGGAGTTCGGCCAGCAGCTCGCTGTTGAGCGCGTTGCGCACCTCGGGGCGGTGCAGTCGTACGGTGACGACGCGGCCGGTGCGTTCGGTCTTCAGGTGCGCGGGACCGGGTGATCCGTGTTCCTCCTCGGTCCCGTAGGTCCGGTGTGCCGCGTGGTGCTGATCCATCGCTGCCTCCACTCGTTCCGTCGTGCCCGGTCATGGACCCGGGTCCTGCCCGTGCGGCGCCGGTCGTCCCGTCAGGAGTCCCAGATGGCGCCGTAGGCGGGGATCCCGCGCCGCTCCAGTCCGTGGACGACCAGCCAGGTGAGCTTCTTGTTGGAGATGCAGATGACCGCCTCCGCGCCGAAGTCCCGGTAGGCGGCGTAGGCGAGCCGCACCATGTCGGGCTTGCCGTGCAGGGCGGTGTCCCAGACGACCGCGTCGGGCTGGACCGCCAGGATCTCGTCGACCAGTCCGTCGCCGTAGGTGGTACGGGGGCTGCGCGTGGCCCACACCAGACGTGAGGGCACCTCGGCGGCGAGCAGATGGGGCAGGCACGGGCCGATGCCGCTGCCGGTGGCGACGTAGACGACCTTGCGGAACAGGGTCTCGATGTTGGCGACGCCCGCGGTGGTGATGCCCTTGACCCACACCTCCCGCGGCGCGTCGTCGATGAAGGAGCCCGTCCAGTCCCCGGCGCGCGAGACGGTCAGCCGGAAGCCCGGCCTGCCCGGGGTCGGGACATTGGCGAAGGAGTGCCATTCGCGCAGCGGGCTGCGGCTGACGGCGGTGGAGGAGCCGGCGAACGGGGTCACACCGTGGTCGAAGCGTACGAGCGCCACATGGCCGGAGGGCCGTTCGATCCGTACGGGCACCTTGCGCAGCCGCAGCCACGGCAGCGCCACACTGAAGGTGACCAGGGCCAGCGCCCAGACGCCCGGCTCCCGGAGCGGGGATCCCGGCGCGCTGATCAGCGTCTGGGTCCAGAACAGCGCCAGGGCCGTCCAGCCGCCGAACCGGTGGATCCTCTCGAAGCGGTCGTGGAACCGTGCCCTGAAGGGGGGCAGCGCCGTGGCGACGATGCCGGCCAGCAGCGCCACCAGGGCGCAGCCGACGGCGACTTGGGCGGGCGGGGCGCCGCTCGCCACGAGTGCGGCGGTGTGCGCGAGGAACCACAGCGAACCGGCGAGCGCGCCGCCGACGTGTGCGCCGCCGAAGTGGTAGACCTTGCCCAGCGTCCAGCGGATCCGCAGTGGCCAGTGGGTGGGAACCGAAGTGGCCACGGCGAAGAGGAGATTGATGACGTACTGCTGCCGCACGAGGACGGCGAAGGTGAAGTTCGCGAGCGCCGCGTACGAGAGCGTGGTGGTGGCGACACCGTGGTCGGCGGCCAGGACGGCGAAGACGGCGTTGGCCACGAGGACGAGCGCCGCGAGCCGGTAGTAGTGCGACAGGCGCGGGTGTTTGAGGATCCGTCGCGGCCAGGTGGCGGGAGGCGGCAGGGTGACGTCCCCGGTGTCGAGAGGCGGCGGGAGTTGACCGCGCGTGGTGCCGTGCCCGGTGTCGAGAGGCGGCGGGGGCTGACCGTGTGTGGTGCCGTGCCCGGCGTCGAGGGGCGGCGGAGGCTGACCGTGTGTGGTGCCGTGCCCGGCTCCGGTGGAGTGCGCGGAGGTCATGTGCCACCACCTCCTTCGGCCGCCAGCCGCAGCAACGCCGCCCGGTCCACCTTGCCCCGGCCCGTCTCCGGCAGCGCGGCCAGCGGCCGGACCGTGTCGGGCACGCAGTAGTAGGGGAGGGCGTCGGCCACGGCCCGTTGTGCCGCCTCGGGGTCCACGTCCAGCGGGCACACGAACGAGACGAGGGTGTCGGGATCGCGCTGGAGTGTGAGGGCGCGCGAGCAGCCGGGGACGGTCTCCAGCACGGCCGAGACGGCCCCCGGCTCCACCCGGAACCCCCGGACCTTGACCTGCTCGTCGGTCCTGCCGAGGTGTTCGAGTTCCCCGTCCGGTGTCCAGCGGCCCAGGTCGCGGGTGCGGAACATCATCCGGCCGCCGCCGAGGAACGGGTCGGGCGCGTAACGTTCGGCGGTGAGACCGGGGTTGCCGAGGTAGCCCGCCGACACGCAGTCGCCGCCCGCCCACATCTCGCCGGTCTCGCCGATGGCGCATGGGCGGCGGTTCTCGTCCAGCACGTAGACGGTGTTGTTCGGTGTCGGGCGGCCGATGGTGAGCGGGCCGGCGGCAGGACGATGATGGTGCATGGTGTTGACGATGGTGGTCTCGGTGGGCCCGCACGCGTTGTAGAAGGTGCAGTGCCGGGCCCACAGATCGGCGAGCGGCCTCGGGCAGGTCTCACCGGCCACCGCCACCACCGTGACACGGGCGCAGTGGACCGGGTCGATGGTGCTCAGCACGGTGGGGGTGGCGATGATGACGTCGGCGCCGTGGGCCGTCTCGGCGATGTCCTTGCCCCGGATGACCAGGGTGGCGCCGTGGCTGAGCGAGCCGAGGATCTCCCAAGCTGCCATGTCGAAGGCGATGTTGAGCAGCTGGGCGACCCGCATACCGGGCTCGATCCCCAGATCTCCCGGATGGGTGAGCAGGATGTTGCGGACATTGCGGTGGGTGACGGTGACACCGTTGGGCGTGCCGGTGGTGCCGGAGGTGAACAGGACGTAACAGGCGTCGTCGGGACCGCCGCCGGGCGCGTCCGGTCCCGTACCGCTCGCGGGGGCCGGACGGCCGGTGGTGCTCCCGGTCGGGGCGGGTACGCCGTCGGGCGCGTCGATGACGACCCGTACCGGCTCGGTGCCCGCTTCGCGGCCCCGGGCCGGGACGCGGTCCGCGTACCGGTGCTGGGTGAGGACCACACGGGTGTGCGCGGTCCTCATGACGTGGCGCAGCTGGGAGCGTGGGGCGATCCCGATGTCCTGCGGCACGTAGGCCGCTCCCGCCTTCAGGGTGGCGAGGAGGCCGATCAGCATCGGTATGGAACGCCGGACGAACAGCCCGACATGGTCACCGGGCCGCACCCCGCGGCGTGCCAGGACCTCGGCGAGCCGCTCCGCCCGCCGGTCGAGTTCCCGGTAGGTGATCGTCGCCCCCTGGTGCTCGGCGGCGACGGCGTGGGGGGTGCGCGCGGCCCAGCGCTCGAAGGCGTGGTGGATACGGGAGTGGGGGACGTCGACGACGGGACCGCGGCCGAACTCCCAGAACTGGGGTTGCACGTGCTGGACATGCCGCATCACAGGAAGACCTCCTGATGTGATCCGAACAGATTGATCCGAACAGGGGGATACGGGTGCGCTGATGAGGCCGTGCGGTGCGTTCCGCGCGATTCGCGCAGTACGGTGCGCTCCGGGCACGGGGTGCCGAGGAGCACACGGTGCGGCGGAGGACACGGTGCCGTGGAGGAAACGGTGCGGTGGAGCACCCGGTGCCGTGACGGGGTGCGGTGCCGTGATGCGCGTGCCGTGATGTGCGGTGTGTTCAGTGGCTCCAGGGCACCGCGTTCCACGGACAACTACCGGCGACCGGCCAGGAATCGACCCCGCTCCGGCCCTTCCAGGATTCCACCGACGCCACGGCAACCCCCGCTCGCCAATCGGCGACCCGCAGGTACGGCGGGACCTCGTCCCACAGCCGACTCCGCCCGGAATCAGCGCTTTTCACCCCATTAGAGCAGGTATTGTCCGGCGATGCCCGGCCACGTCCGGAAAGCACCGCTCATGCGATGCTGATGTGTCCTATGAGTCAGATGGAGTCAGGAGAGTTCAGCGGCGTGAAGGCAGTGAAGCAGCGTGGCAGGACCGGAGCATGGGATCGCTTCGCGGCGTCCGACCCCGGTCTGCTGCGGCTGATGGCGGGATTGCGCACGGTCGCGGCGATCGCGCTGACCCTCGTCCTCCTGGCCCTGCTGGGTACCGACGTCACCCATATGGTCGCGGGCGCCATGGCCGCGATGGTCTCCACGTTCGCGGTCAAGGAGAAGCAGGTACGCGGCCAGGCGGTCACGCTCGCGCTCGGTCTGCCGGTCGCGCTGCTGGCGATCTCGCTGGCCGCGCTGTTGCACAGCCGGGTCATCGTGGGCGACGCGTTCTTCGTCGTTCTGATCTTCGGCGCCGTCTACAGCCGCCGTTTCGGGGAGCGCGGTACGGCGCTCGGCCTGATCGGCTTCCAGCTCTACTTCGTCGCCCTGTTCGTGGGCGCCACCACCTCGACCCTGCCGACGCTGTATCTGACCCTGGCCATCGCCTTCGTGTGCAGCGCGGGCGCGCGGTTCGCCCTCGTACCGGAGACACCGGCGCGCATTCTGCGTCGGCTGCGCGACGCCTTCCGGGCCCGGATCGCCCAGCTGGTGTCCACTCATATCGAACTGCTCGACGCCACGCCGGAGCGGCTGGAAGGCGTCCTCGGCGATCTGCGGCGGCGCACCGCCCGGCTGCACGAGGCCGCGCTGATGATCCAGAGCCGGCTGGAGGACGGTACGAGCGACGCGGCCACGGCGGCGCTGCTGCAACGCCGCGTCGCGGACGCCGAGATCGCCACGGAGCGGCTCGGTGTCCTGCTGCTCAGCGCCCGCAGCGCCGAGAGCGCGGACACCCTCACCCTGCACCTGCCGAACGCGCCCGTGCCCGCCACGGGGGATCTGATCTCGGCCGGGACGGACACGACCGCGACGCTCCGCCGGGACCTGGGCGCGCTGCTCCTGCTGGTGTCGCGGCCGGCGTCCGGCGACCGGAACACGGGCGTGGCCCACGTGCGCAACCGGCTGCTCGGCTACCGGGACGAGGAGCGGCTGCCGCGCGGTTCGACCGCCGTCCAGGACGTCTTCCGCGGTCTCGGCGAGGCCGCCCGTTCCGTCGTGGCGCTGCGGCTGGCGCTGGAGGGGCCGCAGGACGAGTCCAACGACACACCGGCCACGACCCGTTCGCGCGAGGAGTTCGACGCGGAGGACATCGCGCTCGCCACCGAGGAGGAGCCGGCGGCGGACGACCGTACGGGGCTGCGCCGCCCCACCACCAGGGCCGCTTTCCAGGTCTCGGTCGGCTCGGTGCTGGCCATCATCGGCGGTGAGCTGCTCTCCTCGCACCGCTGGTACTGGGCGGTGCTGACCTGCTGGGTGGTGTTCCTCAACACCGCCTCCACCGGTGAGATCCTGGTCAAGGGCTACCGGCGGGTGCTGGGCACCGTGCTCGGTGTGCTCGCGGGGGTGGTGCTGGCGGGCGTGGTCGGCCACCACACCTGGGTCGCCTTCGCTCTCGTCCTGGTCTTCATCTTCGCGATGTTCTTCACCGCTCCGCTGTCGTACGCGCTGATGTCCTTCTTCGTCACGGCGATGCTCGGACTGCTCTACACCCTGCTCAACACCTACAGCCTCGACGTGCTGGTGCTGCGTATCGAGGAGACGGTGCTGGGCGCCGTGTGCGGCATCGTCGCGGCCGTACTCGTCCTGCCCGTGCACACCGACCGGCGCACCGACGAGCTGCTGGCGACCGTACTCGACCGGCTGGGCGACGTGGTGTCGGCCTCGGTGGAGCAGCTGAGCGGCGGCCCGGCCTCCGATCTGCTCGGCAAGGCCCGGGATCTGGACACGGCGCTGGACGATCTGCGCGCCTCCACCAAGCCGCTCACCCATCCCATCACCCCGCTGCGCGGCCGCCGCCGCACCGTCCGCTATCTCGTGGCGCTCCTGGAGACCTGCGCGTACCACGCCCGTTCGCTGGCGGCCACGGCCGAGCTGGTCCCTCTCAGCCGCAGTGTCACGGCCGATCCCCGTCTCGAATCCGCGGGGCGCCGTATCGCGCACAACATCGGCGTGCTCGCCGCGCACGTGAAGGACGAGGCGCCGGGCGGCGAGGTTGAATCCGGCGCGAGCATCGCCTCCATGCTCAAGTCCGGGGCACCGGCCGGTCGTCCCTCGGGCACGGTCACCTCCCGTGTCCTGCGCCATCTGCAGCGCCTCGACGAGGGGGTGGCCGGCCTCGCCCGCCCGCTGGACGTTCCGGTGCGGGACCCCGCCGACCGTTCCGGGACCAGGTCCGTACGGATCTGACGGCGGGGACGGGCCCGGCCACCGGGGCGCGGTTCGGGGAGCGCCGTTCGGGGAGCGCCGTTCGGGGAGCGGCCGGTTCGGGGAGTGCCCTTCTGGGAGCGGGCGTTCAGGCGGTGGCGTTCAGGTGGTGCCCGACGCGGCCCGGGGCGGGTGTCCTCGCGCGCGGTCCCGGCGTCCGGTGCGGGGGGCGCCGGATACCGCCGCCCGGGTACGGGAGCTGCTGGCTGCGCACCGCTGACCTGGCGGGCAGCGGTGGATCAGGCGTATGCGTACGGACGTCAGAGGCGGCCCGACCTGCGCTCGCGCCACAGCAGCCAGGCCAGATAGCCGCCGCCCACGACTCCGGTGACCACACCGACCGGCAGCAGCGCCGAGTCCGAGACGCGCTGGGTGGCCCAGTCGCACCCCGCGACGAGGACCGCGCCGGTCCAGGCGGCGGGCAGTACGTTCGGACCGGCGCCCCGGGTCACGCGCCG
Source organism: Streptomyces corynorhini (assembly GCF_003346515.1). Taxonomy (GTDB): domain Bacteria; phylum Actinomycetota; class Actinomycetes; order Streptomycetales; family Streptomycetaceae; genus Streptomyces; species Streptomyces corynorhini. The sequence goes on along the minus strand of NZ_QQNA01000264.1, from coordinate 1,478 downwards.
GGCCAGCTGCGGAGCGGCCAGGGCCACGAACGGGATGGGCCCGGCCGCGGCCACGGCCATGGCCGTCAGGCCCGTCGCGGTGACGAGCAGCACGAGGCGGCTGCGCTCGGGCGGGATGCCGAGCGCGGCCGCCGTGTCGTCGCCCATCTCCAGCAGCGTCAGCCGCCGCGCGAACACGAGGACGACGGGGACGAGCACCACGAGACCGAGTGCGGCGATCCGCACATCGCTCCAGCCCCGGCCGTTGAGGGAGCCGATCATCCAGGTGGCCGCCTGCGCCGCCTTGCCGATATCGGCCCGTACGAAGAGGAAGCTGGTCACGGAGCCGAGAACGGCCGAGGCTCCGATGCCGACGAGCACCAGCCGGTAGCCGTGGACTCCGCGCCGCCAGGCGAGCAGGTACACGACGGCGGCGGTGGCCAGGCCCCCGCAGACCGCGCCGATCGCGGTCTGCGCGGCGCCGGAGTCGTACAGGATGATCGCGACGAGCGCTCCGGCGGAGGCGCCGTTGCCGAAGCCGGTGATGTCGGGGCTGCCCAGCGGGTTACGGGTCAGGGACTGGAAGACGGCGCCCGCCATGCCCATGCCGAAGCCGACGAGCAGTCCGTCGAGGGCCCGGGGAAGCCGCAGGTCCATGACGATGAACTCGGCGCCGGGCGGGCCGCTCCCGGCCACAGTCCGCACCACGTCGAGCGGGCCGATCGCGAACCGGCCGGTGCCGATCGCGAACACCGTGATCACGAGCGCGACCACGCACAGGGCCACGCAGACCAGGACGGAGCGCGGGTCGAACCGTACGGACCTGGTGCCGCCCCTGGCGTATCCGCGCGCCAGGTCGATCCGGGCCCGGCCACCGGCCGATCCGGCGACCGGCTTGACGACACTCACAGTTGGGCCACCTTCCGCCGACGCACCAGTTGGATGAACAGGAGCCCGCCGAGGAACGCGGTCACGATGCCGACCTCGATCTCGGAGGGCGGTACGACCACCCGGCCGACGATGTCGGAGCCCAGCATCAGCGCGGGCGCGTACAGCGCGCAGTAGGGCAGCAGCCAGCGCGGGTCGGGGCCGGTGAAGGGGCGCACCGCGTGCGGGATCATCAGGCCGACGAAGCCGATCGGGCCGCACACGGCGGTGGCGCTGCCGCACAGCAGGGTGATCGCGACGATGGACAGCACACGGGTGCGGCCGGGTGCGGCGCCCAGCGCCCGCGCCGAGTCGTCGCCCAGGGACAGCGCGCCGAGCGGGCGCGCGAGGCAGAACGCGAGCAGGGCGCCGCCCGCGATCAGCGGTACCACTCGCCACAGCAGCCCCGCGTCACGGCCCGCGAGCGTGCCCACGGTCCAGTGGCGCATGGTGTCCAGGGCGCCGAGGTCGACCAGTTGGAGACCGTTGACGTACCCGAACAGGGCGGCGTTGACGGCCGTTCCGGCGAGCGCGAGCCGTACGGGTGTGGCGGCGCGGCTGCCGCCGAGCGC
>NZ_QQNA01000263.1 GCF_003346515.1 Streptomyces corynorhini | reverse complement strand
CATCGCCCGCGACCTCGCCCACTGCCACCACGGCACCCTCACCCTCACCCCCCGAACCCCCGCCCCGACCGAGAAATGACAGGCGTCACCCCGGCAGCCCCTGGGAACCGGAAGGCCCGGCGCGCTCTACGCGGCCCACTCCCCGGCGGGGGACCAGGCATCGCCCCCGCCGCCGGGCGAGCCGGCGGGGACGTACCCGTACACGTACACCTGCACCTGCCGCCGCAGCCCCGGAGGGGGACGGCGCCCGGGGCTCAGACCTGGTTCGCGCCGCCGTCGACGAACAGGTTGGCGCCGAGGATGTAACTGCTCTGGTCGGACGCCAGGAACGCGACCAGAGCGGCGACCTCCTCCGGGCGGCCCATCCGGCCTATCGGGGTGGCGCCGCCGAGGTTCGTCCGGGCGGCGGGGGCGTCCTCCTCGCCGAAGAGTTCCGTGATCCCGGTGGTGTCGATCGGGCCCGGGGAGATGGCGTTGACCCTGATGCCGCGCCCCTTGAGTTCGTTGGCCCAGCCCCGCGCGAAGGACCGGACGGCGGCCTTGGACGCCGCGTACACGCTGAACGCTTCCGTACCCCTGTCCGCCGCGGTGGAGGCGTTCAGGATCACCGAGGCGCCTTCGTTGAGCAGCGGCAGCGCCTTCTGCACCGTGAACACCGTGCCGCGCACGTTGACGCCGAAGATCTGGTCGAGCTGCTCCTCGGTGATCTGCTCCAGCGGCGCGAACGAGGCGGTCGCCGCGTTGGCGAAGACCACGTCCAGCCCACGGCCCCGGTCGCGGACCGCGTCGTAGAGCCGGTCCAGGTCGGCCGGATTCGTGATGTCGCCCGCCACGGCGGTGGCCCGCTCCGGCCCGATGGTCCGCACGGCCGCGTCCATTTCGGCCTGTCGCCTTCCGGTGATGAAGACGTGCGCGCCCTCGGCCGCCAGCCGGACCGAGGTGGCCAGGCCGATCCCGGTGTGGCCACCGGTGACGACGGCGGTCCTGCCTTCGAGCTGTCCCATGAGAACGACCTCCACAGAGTTTCGTACCAATCGGTACTGAATGGGAACCTAACACATCCGCACCGTTCGGTACGGAAGAGATAGGCTGGGCCGCGTGGAGAACGAGCAGAGGGCGCCGATCGGCCGACCGAGGGGCTTCGACGCCGAAGAGGCCCTGGAACAGGCCATGCGGGTCTTCTGGGAACAGGGCTACGAAGGCGCCAGCCTCACCGAACTGACCAGCGCCATGGGCATCACCCGCACCAGCATGTACGCGGCCTTCGGCAACAAGGAGGACCTGTTCCGCAAGGCCCTGGAACGCTACGCCGAGGGGCCCGCCTCGTACGTGGCCAGGGCCCTGCGGGAGCCGACCGCCCGGCAGGTGGCCACCGCCATCCTGTGCGGTTCCGTCCGGGCCACGACCCTCCCCGACTGCCCCACCGGCTGCCTCGGCGTCCAGGCCGCGCTCGCCGCGGGCAGTCCAGGCCGCACCACCCGCGACGCGCTCATCGCCTGGCGCAACGACGGCGCCACCCAGCTCGGCGACCGGTTCAGGCGAGCCGTCGACGAGGGCGACCTGCCCCCCGACGCCGATCCCGCCGCGCTCGCGCGCTACCTCATGGCCGTCTCCAACGGCATCGCCGTCCAGGCCGCCGGGGGAGCCACCCGCGAGGGACTCCAGCGAGTGGCCGACATGGCCCTGCTGAACTGGCCACCGGCCTGACCGGCCTGCGACGTGGAGGGCGTCTCACGCACCTCAGGACACAAGAGCGTCGGGCGGCACTCGCTCGCCAGGACAGGACCTGGTACTCCGGTTCATCGGCCTGATCTTCGCCAGGGCCGGAACGCCCGGAACGAAAGACCCTAGACGCTGCTCACCGAGAGCTTGACCGCGAAGCCCAGGAACAGCGCGCCCGCCGCCGTTGTCATGCCCGCCGAGAGGCGCTTGCGGCGGCGGAAGGCGGCGGCCAGGTGGGTGCCGCCGAAGATCAGCGCGGAGAGGTAGAGGGCGCTGGCGAGGTTGGCCAGAAGGCCCAACAGGACGAAGGACAGGGCCGGGTGCGCGTAGCCGGGGTCCACGAACTGCACGAAGAACGAGATGAAGAAGAGGATCGCCTTCGGGTTGAAGAGGCTTATCACCAGGGCCCTGCGGTACGGCCGCTCGACCGCTTCCGGGCCGCCGGTCGCGGCGCCGGTCCCGTTGGCCGAGCCGGTCCCGTTGGCCGGGCGGGTCCCGTGGGTGGCGCCGGTCCCGTCGGTGGCGCCGTCCGCCGAGCGCTCGCGCTCGCCGCGCTCGTCGCGCTCACGCCACAGCGACCACGCCGTGCGCATCATCCCGATCGCCATCCAGGTCAGATAGCCCGCGCCCGCGTACTTGACGATGCCGAACAGCAGCGCGTTGCCCTGGAGCAGCGAGGCGACGCCCGCCGCCGAGAGCACCATCAGGACCGTGTCGCCGCACCAGACACCGGCCGCCGCGCCGTACCCGGCGCGTATCCCGCGCCGCGCCGCGACGGAGAGCACATAGAGCGAGTTCGGTCCCGGCAGCAGGACGATCAGCGCGAGGCCGACCAGATAGGTCGGCAGATCAGTGACACCCAACATGTGGCGGAGTGTGGCATACGTCCTGGCGCGGCCGTGAGCCACGTCCGACCATCGGACAGCTCATCATATGAATTCGGCCCATGTGTGCGTACGCCGAGGAACACCGCCACTGCCCCTTTCCGCACCGGACACCCGGCTCCCGCAGGCCGCCCCGCCGCCCGAGCGGCGAGAACCGGCCAAGGATGACCTTCGGTTCCCGTGGATACGACTGGTCCGCCGGATGCGGCTTGTCCGCGTACCTGGTCCGTCGTCGTACCTGGTCGGTCGTCGTACCTGGTCCGTCGTAGCAGCGAACGTCCACGGGGAACCAGGAGTTACCGAATATCCGCCCTCGTCCCGGGAACCGCTTCTCTTTCTCCGGACGGCCCGCCAGACTTCACCTGCCGGTCGGGCACGGCCGGCCGGGACAACGCACACCGTGGGACACGGGAGAAATAGGGGGACGACATGCTCAGGACATCCGCCCTGCGCGGAGGGCTCGCCGCCACCGCCCTACTGGCGGTGAGCGTGGGCTGCACGGTCCAGCCCGGGGCCGACGGCGCTCCGCCGGACGCCAAGCCGGGCGGCGGCAGCCCGTTGGGGGTGAGCATCGCTCCGCTGCCCGACCCGCCCGTCACCCGGCCCGAGTCGACACCGGCCACCACGTCGCCGACACCCGCCGCCGACCGTACGTCGGCCGCGCCCCCGTCCGCGCCGCCCCGGACCCCGGCCCCGCCGCCGACGCGCCCGAGCCCGAGCGTGCCGAAGCCGGCCACGCTGATGGCGGTGGGCGCGCAGAGCGACCAAGTACGCGAACTCCAGGCCAGGTTGCGGCAGATCGGCCACTTCGACCGCTCCCCCACCGGCTACTACGGCACCGTCACCGCCACCGCCGTATCGTCCTTCCAGGGCAAGCGCGGGCTGCCTCTTACCGGGACGACCGACACCGTCACCTGGCAGCGCCTTCTCGGCATGACGAAACAGCCGACCCGCGACGAGCTGCGCCCGCCGACCGAGAAGCCGGTCGCCAAGCCGGATCCCCGGTGCATGAAGGGGCGGGTGATGTGCATCAGCAAGAAGAGCAGCACGCTCGCGTGGATGGTCGACGGCAAGGTGAAGTCGGCGATGGACGTGCGCTTCGGCTCGGAGTACACACCGACCCGCGAGGGCCTGTTCTCGGTGGGGTGGAAGTCCCGGGACCACGTCTCGACGCTGTACGACTCCCCCATGCCGTACGCGATGTTCTTCAGCGGCGGCCAGGCGGTGCACTACTCGTCGGACTTCGCGGCGCGGGGGTACGAGGGCGCCTCGCACGGGTGCGTCAACGTCCGGGACGAGAAGAAGGTCGCCGCACTGTTCGAGCAGGTCAAGGCAGGTGACAAGGTCGTCATCTACTGGTAGGAACGGCACCCGCCGAGGGAACGAAGCGGCGGGCCCGATCAGTGCGGAGTGGGGCGCGGGCGGGACCGGGGGAACGTGTCCCGCCCGCGCCAGTTGCGCAGAGCCGAAGGTACGGGGGGAACCCCGGCTCATTGCGCGGCCGATGACCAGTCGGCTCACTCAGTACTGCGCCATGGCGCGAAGAAACGTCACACCTGACGTCGCGGCATGCAGAACCAGCAGGTCAGGACGGGTGTGGAGGCGGTGGTTGGCGCCGAGATCACCGGCCGGGGCGACGCGGCGCGGGCCTGCGCCGTTCGGTAGGTGTCCGAGTCCGCTGCCGTTCCCCAAGGACGGCCGCGATCCGCAGGCACCAGTCCCGGTGCTCGCGCTCGAAGGCCAGGCCGCGCAGACCCGTCAGGTACGGACCGATCCGCTCGCCCTCGCGGAGGAACTCCTCCTCGCCCGCGTCGCCGCGCATCCGCCGCAGCAGCTCACCGAGCAGTTCGATCTTCGCCTCGGCCACGGCCGCCCGCTCTTCGAGCTGTTCGATCACCCGCGCCGTACCGACGCGGTCGGCGACCTGGACCTTCACGAGCAGGTCGTCACGGATGGACGAGGGCTTCGACACGGCTGCGGCGAACTCCTCCAGCTCGGCGCGGCCGGCGTCGGTGACCCGGAACAGCCGTTTGTTGGGCCGCGTCTCCTGGACCACTTGGCGGCCCGCGAGCAGCCCTTCCTTCTCCAGCTTGGCCAGCTCGGCGTACAACTGCTGCGGCAGGGCGTGCCAGAAGTTCGCGACACCGATGTCGAACGCCTTCGCCAGCTGGTATCCGCTGTACTCGCCGTCCAGCAGCGCCGCCAGTACCGCATGCCGCAAGGCCATCGAAGCAGCCCCTTCCCTTTCCTCGTCCGACCCCCGCATGATACTCAAGAATCTGACTAGTCATATTCTTGAGTATGTGGAGGGGATCATGGAGACCGCCGAACGTTTCCGCGCCGCCGTGGAGAAGAACGAACTCGCCGCGCTGGACGACCTGTTCACCGAGGACATCCGGCTGTACAGCCCGGTGAAGTTCACGCCCTTCGAGGGCAGGCCCATGGTGCTGGGACTCTTCGGCGTCCTGCTGCGCACCTTCGAGGATTTCAGGTACATCGGGGACTTCGAGGGCACGGCCGAGACCAGCGCCGACGGCGCAGAGGCCCCGTCGGCGATTCTGCTCTTCCGGGCCACCGTGAACGGCAAGCAGATCCATGGAGTGGACCTGCTCCAGTTCGACGAAGGGGGCCGGATCAAGGAGTTCACCGTGATGGTCCGCCCCCAGTCCGCCGTGCACGCCCTGAGCGAGGCGGTACTCGCGGGCCTGGTCGCCGACGGTCTCGTCCCTGCGGCCGTCGACGGCTGAGGCATTCCGGGCACGTGGACGCGCGCGGTCAAGTGCCCCCTGGGCGGCGCGTTCACCTCACGGATGCGCCGACGCCGACAGCCGGGTGGCCCGCTGTCCGGACGCCAGGGGCTCACGCGCCCGGCGGGTCGCCCCCGGGCGCGGGGGATGTCCCGGTGACCGGGATGGCCCAGGCGAGCGGGGCC
>NZ_QQNA01000262.1 GCF_003346515.1 Streptomyces corynorhini | reverse complement strand
CCGCGCCGACGCCCCCGTCCGCGACCGATGTCGTCCGGCTGGCCCGTGAGCTGACCACGCTCGGCGTCACCCCCGGCGCGACGCTGCTCGTCCACGCCTCGCTGCGCGGCACCGGGCTGGACGCGGTGCCCCTGCGCGAGGCGCTGCTGACGGCGCTGGGCGAGGACGGCACGCTGGTCGTCCCCGCCTTCACCGAGGAGAACTCCGACACCTCCGCGGCCCATCTGGCCCGCGTCCGGGGGATGACCAGACGCGGGGCGGCGGCGTTCCGCGCCGCCATGCCCGCCTTCGACGCGGCGAGCACGCCGTGCCCGGGGATGGGCCGGCTGGCCGAGTCCGTACGCACCGCGCGGGGCGCCGTACGCAGCGCGCACCCGCAGTCCTCGTTCGCCGCGCTCGGACGGCGGGCCGCCGAACTGCTGGCGCGGCATCCGCTCGACAGCCATCTGGGGCCCGGCTCCCCGCTCGGCGCGCTGGCCGACGCGGGCGCGCGGGTACTGATGATCAATGTGGGATTCGCCGCCTGCACCGCCTTCCATCTCGCGGAATACCGGCCCGACGCGCCCACCCGTTCCTATCGCTGTGTGGTGAAAGCGCCGGACGGGAAGTCACGTTGGGTGGAATATGAGGATGTCGTCCTGGACGACAGCGATTTCGAGAAGATCGGGTCGTCATTCGGCTGGGGAGTGGCACAGACGGGACAACTGGGAGAAACGGTCACAAGACTGTTCCCGGTAAAGGACGCGGTCGCTCACGCGGAGTGCTGGATGACCGAAAACCGGCGGTGATTGACCGGGCGGGAGGGGGGAGGAAGGAGACTCGGCTTCGGAATGATGATGACCTGATCCACTCTCTCTCGTGTGCCAGGTCTTCGATTCGCCCGCCTCCCGGTGATCGGCGGAGGCGGGTGCTCACACAGGACGGGGGTCGTGTGCACGCGTCATCGCGGCGGAGAGCGGCTGACCATCGGCCGTATTTCTTTCTGAGCTATGCGCACACGCCGAGGAACGGTGTCGGAGGACCGGACCCGGACCTATGGGTGGAGAAGCTCTTCGGCGATCTGTGCGGCCATGTGATGGCCATGACGGATCTCCCGGCCGGGGCCCAGGCCGGATTCATCGACCAGGACATGCGCTCGGGCGAGGGCTGGTCCGAGCGGCTCGCCGACATGCTGGCCACCTGCCGGGTGTTCGTGCCGCTGTTCTCGCCGCGCTACTTCGCCAGCGAGATGTGCGGCAAGGAGTGGTACGCCTTCGCCCAGCGCGTCATCTACGAACAGGCCAAGAACAACACCACGGCCGAGGCGATCGTGCCCGCCCTGTGGTGGCCGGTGCCGCCCGAGCAACTGCCGGGCCCGGCCGAGCGGTTGCAGTTCAACCACCGTGACTTCGGGGACCTCTACGTCACCGAGGGCCTCTACGGTCTGGTCAAACTCCGCATATTCGAGGCGGAGTACGAACGGGCCGTCTACGAACTCGCCAAACGCATCGTCAGCGTCGCCGACTCCTCCGCGATAGGTCCCGGGCGCCCCGTCGACTACCGCAACGTGCCCAGCGCCTTCGGCGCCAGCGGCGGGCCGCGCCCCCTGCAGGTCACCGTGGCCGCCCCGACCCGGCACGACCTGCCCGAGGGCCGTACCTCGCACTACTACGGGGACATGGCCCAGGACTGGAACCCGTACCACCCCGACTCCACACGGCCGCTCGCCTATGTCGCCCGGGACCTGGTGCGTTCGCTCAACTACCAGGCGGACATCATCTCGTTCGACGAGGTGTTCGTCCCCCACGAGGGCAAGCAGGAGCCCGGCAGACCGGAGATCCTGCTCCTCGACCGGTGGGCCCTGCGCGACGAGGAACAGCGCGAGCGGCTCGCCGCCTTCGACGCCGAGCACCGGCCCTGGGTGTCGGTGATCGTGCCGTGGAACCGCGAGGACGAACAGAGCCGGGCGGCCGAGGCCGAGCTGAGCGACTGGCTGGAGCGGACCATGCCCAAGAAGACGGGGCAGGGCCGCGCCGCCTCCCGGGCCGCCGCCAGAGGCGTGCCCAGCATGGAGGCGTTCGGCCAACTGCTGCCCCAGATCGTCGAGGCCGCCGCCCAGCAGTATCTGAAACACGCGACGGCCTACCCGCCAACCGGCGGCGGCCACATGGAGCGGCCCCGGCTGCGCGGCCCGATGGCCGCCGAGTACGCCACGACGCACTACGTTCCCCAGACGCACGACCTGGCGCCCGATGCGGAGGACACGGATGACAGCACGTCGTGACGGACGCATCGTCACCTTCTACTCCTACAAGGGGGGTACGGGCCGCACCATGGCCCTGGCCAACACGGCCTGGATCCTCGCCGCCAGCGGGCGGCGGGTCCTGGCGGTCGACTGGGACCTGGAGGCCCCAGGACTGCACCGGTTCTTCCACCCGTTCCTCGACCCCGCCACCCTCGGCGCCACCACCGGCGTCATCGACCTGATCACCGAGTACGCGTGGGCCGCGACCAGCCCGGCGGAGCGCCCCGACGACTGGCACCGCGAGTACGCGCGCGTGCGGCCGCACGCCGTCTCGCTCGCCCCGGTCCACCTGGGCTGGGACTTCCCGGCCGGCGGCACCCTCGACTTCGTCTCGGCGGGCCGGCAGAACCGCGAGTACTCCGCGACCGTCTCCACCTTCGACTGGGACAACTTCTACGACCGGCTCGGCGGCGGCCACTTCTTCGACGCCCTGCGCGAGGACATGAAGGCCCACTACGACTACGTCCTCATCGACAGCAGAACCGGGCTGAGCGACATCGCCGACATCTGCACCGTCCATTTGCCCGACATCCTCGTCGACTGCTTCACCCTCAGCGACCAGTCCATCGACGGCGCCGCCGCGGTGGCCCGCCAGATCGACGAGCGCTACGGCGGCCGGGGCATCCGGATCCTCCCCGTGCCGATGCGCATCGACGAGGGGGAGAAGGAGAAGGCCGACGCGGGACGCGCGCTCGCCCGGGTGAAGTTCGACCGCTTCCCCAGCGGCCTCACCGGGGAGCGGCTGACCGCCTACTGGGGCGCGGTGGAGATCCCCTACCGGCCCTACTACGCGTACGAGGAGACCCTGGCGACCTTCGGCGACGAGGCGGGGCTGAGCAACTCCCTGCTCTCCGCCTTCGAACGGCTCACCGGCTACGTCACCGAGGGCGCCGTCACCTCGATGCCCGCGGTCGGCGAGGAGACCAGGCTGCGGATCAGGGACGCCTTCACCCGCCGCAGGCCCTCCCTGCCCGCCGATCTCCATCTGCACTACGTCGCCGAGAACCGGATGTGGGCCGACTGGGCCGAATCGGTGCTCACCCGGGCCGGTTTCCGGGTGGTGCCGCGCGACGTCTCCGCCGAACCCGCCGGGAGCGGCGCCGCCGGATCCGGCGCGACCGGCGGACCGGCGACGCGCGGCGGATCCGGCGGATCGGGGACGCTCGGCGGGAGCGGGGCCTCCCTGGTCCCGCCCGAGTCCGCCGCCCGCACGGTCGTCCTGCTCTCCACCGCGCACCTCAAGTCCGCGCGGGCTCAGGAGGCGTGGTCGCGCGCCGTCTCCGAGGACCCGGGCGGGGTCAGGGGCCAGGTGGTGCCCGTACGGGTCGGGGACGTCCGGCTCACCGCCCCGTACATCGACCGCAACCCCGTGGACCTCTTCCGGCTGGACGAGGCGCACGCCACCACCGTGCTGCTGCGCGCCCTGGAACGGTCCGTGCAGCTCGCCGACGCCGTCGCGCCGGGGCCGCGCTTCCCCGGCACCGTACCCAAGATCTGGAACGCCCCCTCCCGCAACCCCGGCTTCACCGGCCGCTCCTCGGTCCTGGAGCGGATGCGCGACCAGCTCGGCGGCGGCCTGGCCGTGGTGCTGCCGCAGCCGCAGACGCTGTACGGGCTCGGCGGGATCGGCAAGACACAGGTCGCGCTGGAGTACGTCCACCGCTTCATGGCCGACTACGACCTGATCTGGTGGATCTCCTCCGAGCAGACCGCCGACGTGGTCGCGGGACTCGCCGAACTCGCCGTACGGCTCGGGGCGCAGGGCGACGACATGGCGGCGGCCTCGCAGGAGGCCGTCGACCTGCTGCGGCGCGGCGTCCCCTCGCCGCGCTGGCTGCTGGTCTTCGACAACGCGGACGACCCGGAACAGCTCCAGCGCTTCCTGCCGCCCGGCGGTCCCGGACATGTCCTGGTCACCTCGCGCAACCAGAGCTGGTCGCAGTACGGCGACGCCCTGCCCGTCGACGTCTTCCTGCGCGAGGAGTCCGTCGAGCACCTCCAGCGGCGCGCCCCCGGGCTGAGCGCGCGGGACGCCGACCAGGTGGCCACCGCCGTCGGCGACCTGCCGCTCGCCGTCGAACAGGCGGCGGCCTGGATCGCGGAGACCGCCACCCCCGTCTCCGAATACCTGGACCAGCTGGGCCGGCAGGCGGCCGGCGTGCTCGCGCTCAACCAGCCGGCGGGCTATCCGCAACCCGTCGCGGCGACCTGGAACATCTCCATCGAGCAGCTCAAGGAGCGCTCGCCCGCCGCCGTACGGCTGCTCCAGCTCTGCGCCTTTTTTGCACCTGAGCCGATCTCCGCGGACCTCCTCTACGGCAAGGAGATGATCGAGGAGCTGAAGCCGTACGACGTCTCCCTCCAGGAGACGCTGGTGCTGGGCCGGGTGATCCGTGAGATCGGCCGGTTCGCGCTGGCCAAGGTCGACCAGGTGGGCAACAGCATCCAGGTGCACCGGCTGGTCCAGGCGATCATCAGGGCGCAGCTCACCGAGGGTGAGCAGCGCGCCGCCCGGCACGCCGTGCACCGTATCCTCGCCGGTGCCAGACCCGACGGCGACGAGCCGATCGACGACCCCGCCAGCTGGGACCGGTTCGCCACGATCTGGCCGCACCTCATCGTCTCCGAGGCCGGTCTGTGCCGGTGGCCCGAGACCCGCAGGCTGATGATCGACCGGGTGCGCTACCTGTGGAAGCGCGGTGACTGGCCGGCCGCCTTCGAACTCGCCGGGGAGCTGCGCGACGACTGGCGCGAGACGCTCGGCGACACCGACCCGCAATATCTGTATCTGCGCTTCCACCTCTCCAACATCTACCGCTCCCTGGGCCGTTACGTGGAGGCGCGGGAGCTGGACGAGGTGACCCTGGACCGGCAGCGCGCCGTGCTCGGCCCCACCCATCCGCACACCTATATGACCACCAGCGCGCTGGCCACCGACTTCATGACACTCGGCTCGTACGCCAAGGCGATGGAGCTGGCCGCCGAGGCGCACGAGGGATTCAGCGGGATCTTCCACGAGTCCCACCCCAGGAGCCTGGCCGCCGCCAACAACCGCGCGCTGGCCCTGCGGATGGTCGGCCGCTACGCCGAGGCGCGCGAGATGGACCAGGACGTCTTCGACCGCAGGACCGCCGTCCTGGGCCCCGGCCATCCGTACACCCTCGCCTCGGCCGCCAACCTGGCCCGCGACCTGCGGGACATCGGCCGCTACGAGGAGTCGGTCACGCTGCTCAGCCGGACGTACGCCCTCTACAAGGAACAACTGGGCCCCCTCTTCCCCGACACGCTGGCGGCGGCCAAGAGCCTCGCCGTGTCGCTGCGCAGGGCGGACCGGCTGGAGGACGCGCGGCGGCTGACCACCGCCACGCGGGGCCGCTACCGGACCAAGTACGGATCGGAGGCCACTCCCGACTCACTGGCCTGCGATCTGAACCTGGCGGCCGACCACTTCGCCGCCGGGGAACCGGTCGCGGCGCGGGACGTGGCACAGGAGGTCGTCGAACAGTACCGGCGGGTGCCGGGGGAGCGGCATCCGCACACCCTCGCCGCCCTCAGCGACCTGGCCATCTACCACTGGGGCTGCGGAGCGCCCGAGTTGGCGGAGCAGCTGCTCCAGGGTGCGCTGAGGACGATGCGGGAGGTGCTGGGCGACGGCCATCCGCACACGCTCTTCTGCACGGTCGCCCTCGCCAGCGCCAAGGCGGATCTGGGCGAGCTGGACGAGGCGCTGGTGATGGAGCGCGGCGCCGTCGCCGGGCTGCGCGTGGCGCTGGGCGCGCACCACCCCGAGACGCTGGCCATCGCCTCCAACATGTGCGTCACGCTGGGGGCGCTGGGGCGCAAGGCGGACGCGGCGCAGCTGCGGGTGGAGACGGTGGAGGAGCTGGTACGGCTGCTGGGCGAGGACCACACGCTGACCCGGTTCGCCCGGGACGACCGGCGGGTCTACCGGGATCTGGAGCCGATGGCGGTGTGACGCGGCCGGGCCCCGGGCGGACGGGCGGGTTCTATTGATCCCCGGGGCACGGCCGTTCGGGGCCGCCCGTTTCGGGGCCGTCCGCCCGGGGCACGGCCGTTTCGGAGCCGTGCGTCCGGGGTGTCCACCTGGGGTGTCCACCCGGGGTGTCCGTCCGGGGTGTCCGTCCGCGCTCACCCGGTCCGGTCGTCCAGCAGCCAGGTCAGGATCCGGGGCAGCGCGTGCAGCGCGTCGAAGTGCGCGGCGGCCGGCTCCAGCACGGCCGTGGCGCCCGGGATCCGTTCCGCGAGCCAGCGGGAGTGGCCGACCGGGGAGAACACGTCCTTCTCGCCGTGCCACAGCAGCACGGGCCGCCGGATGTCGGCCGGGTCGAACCCCCAGGGCCCGGCGAAGGCGAGGGCGTCGTCGATCCAGCCGTACGCCGAACCGCGCAGCGCCTCCTGGTAGTTGCGCAGCAGCATCGTCCTGACCCCGGCGTCGGAGACCACCAGGCGGTCGGAGTCGGTCAGCTCCCTGCGCAGATCGTCCAGCAGCCGCACCGGGTTCTTCCTGATCGCGTCGGCGCGCGGGGTGAGCCGGGCGGCCACCCCGCCCGGGTCCCGGTGCGCGGTGGTGTACTCCGCCACGTTCGAGGCGGCCATGCCCTCGAACCAGTCGAGCCCGGCCGCGTCCCACGGCGCGAGGGGGACCAGCGCGGCGGTACGGGTCACCCGCTCGGGCAGCAGCGCCGCGCAGGCCAGGGCGTGCGGCGCACCGCCCGAGCGGCCCGCGACCGCGAAGCGTTCGAGCCCGAGCGCGTCGGCGATCGCCGTCACGTCCTGGACCACATCGGCGACGCTGCGCCCTTCGAGGCGGTCGGAACCGCCGTATCCGGGCCGGTCGTAGGCGATCAGCTGCATGCCCCGCTGGTAGAGCACCATGCCGCGCGGGGCGGGGCCGAGCCTGCTGCCCGGTGTGCCGTGCAGCAGGAAGACCGGTCTGCCGCGCGGGTCCCCCAGCCGCTCGACCATCAGATGCCGCCCGTCCGCCGCGCGCACCCGACGTCGCACCCCTGCCCCTCTCGCCCTACGTACGTGATACGTAATCCGACCGGCCGGAACTCACCGCTGTACGGGCCTTTTCGAGCACGGGCCCGGTTTCACGACGATTGTCCAGGCTCGGAGCCGAATCTGTAAGGTCACATCGTTGAACGTGAACAAAAAACACCGTTCGTACGTGGCTCGAATTCAGGACAGGACTAGTCCTCACCGGTCGCCGACGCGGCCGTCACCCCATGTGTTCCGCGGGCCTGAAAACCCTTTCCCAGCAGGGACTTCGGCATCGCCGCCCGGCTGACACCTCGGCCCGGCCGATCGTCCGGAAGTCGACCTTGTGTTCGGTCGAAAAGTCTCGCAATAGTGGGCGACCTCATCCCCGTGCCAGAACCCCCCACATCACTCCGGCATGGGCCCCACAGGAGGTTGATCTTGAGCCATCGGCGTATATCCAAGAAGCGTGTGACCATGGCGGGCGGCGCCGTGGTGGCGCTGGCCATCGCGGGTGTCACGCTCCAGAATGCGAACGCCAGTGAGGAAAAGCCTCAGTTCAAGCTGAAAACCCTGTCGGCGCCGGCGGCCGGCACCCTGGCGTCCACTCTCAACGGGAATCTCGGCGAGAGCGCGGCCGGCTGGTACTACGAGGCCGGGACCAAGGCCCTCGTGATGAACGTCGTCGACGAGTCGGCGGCCGAGACCGTACGGCGGGCGGGCGGCAAGGCCAGAATCGTACAGAACTCGACGGCCGAGCTGAAGAGCGCCCGGCAGACCCTCGCCGACCGGGCCACCGTCCCGGGGACGTCCTGGGCGGTCGACCCGGTCACCAACAAGGTGGTCGTCACGGCGGACCGTACGGTCACCGGTGACGCGTGGGACAAGCTCAGCGGCGTGGTGGAGACGCTCGGCGGCAAGGCCGAACTGAAGAAGTCGGCCGGGGAGTTCAAGACCTTCGTCTCCGGCGGCGACCCGATCCTGGGCGGCAACGCGCGCTGCTCGCTCGGCTTCAACGTGGTCAAGGACGGCGCACCGCACTTCCTGACCGCCGGGCACTGCACGGAATCCATCCAGACCTGGTCCGACGCGCAGGGCGCCCGGATCGGGACGACCGTCGCCTCCACCTTCCCGGTGAGCGACTTCGGCCTGGTCGCGTACGACGACGCCGCGACGGACGCCCCCAGCGAGGTGAACCTCTACGACGGCAGCAGCCAGCCGATCACCCAGGCGGGCGAGGCGGTCGTCGGGCAGCAGGTGGTCCGCAGCGGCTCCACCACCGAGGTCTCCGACGGCCAGGTCACCGGGCTCGACGCCACGGTGAACTACGGCAACGGCGATATCGTCAACGGGCTCATCCAGACCACCGTCTGCGCCGAGCCGGGCGACAGTGGCGGCTCGCTCTTCGCCGGTGACACGGCGCTGGGGCTGACCTCGGGCGGCAGCGGTGACTGCACCTCGGGCGGCGAGACGTTCTTCCAGCCGGTGACGACGGCGCTCGCTGCGGTCGGCGCGGAGATCGGCGCCGGATCGGGCGCGGGCGAGGGCGCCGGTGCGGGTGACGGCGCGGGTGACGCGGCGGGCGACCAGGCCGGGGACGGCGCGGGTGACGCGGCTGGTGACCAGGCCGGGGACCAGGCCGGGGACGCTGTCGGCGACCAGGCGGGCGACGATGCGGGCGACCAGGCGGGTGACGAGGCCGGAAACGCGAACGGCAACGGCAACGGCTATGGCCACCGGAGTGGCAGCAGGTCGCACTGACCTGTCCCACCTGTCCCACCTGCCCTACCTGCCCCACCGGTCGGCCCGCTGACCGGCCCGTTTCCCCCCACACGCACCACCGGCTCAGCGCAGGAGCCCGGACCGCCCGCTCGGCGGTCCGGGCTCCTGCCGTGTGTCCGGGGCGCCAGAAACGTATCGCACGCACGTTCGAAACTTGGTCTATGGTGGAGAGCCACGAGGGGGGTGGAATACGGACTGATCCAGGAATCCAGGAGGTGCGGATGCCCGGCTTCACGCATCTGCGCACCGTCTCCGGATTCTCCCTGCGCTACGGGGCCTCCCACCCGGAACGGCTGGCGCGGCGCGCCGCCGAGCGCGGTATGGACGCCGTCGCCCTGACCGACCGCGACACCCTCGCGGGCGCCGTCCGCTTCGCCAAGGCGTGCGCCAGGGAGGGCGTGCGGCCGGTCTTCGGCGCGCAGCTGGCGGTGGGCGGGCGACCGGCCCGCGAGCCGGATCCGGGCGAGCGGCACACCGGCCCCGCCGCGCGCCGGCGCACCCCCGTACGCGGCGGCGCCTTCATCGACGAGTCCGCGCCCCGCGCGCTCTTCCTCGCCAGGGACGGCGCGGCGGGCTGGGCTGACCTGTGCCGGCTCGTCTCCACCGCGCACGCGGCCGGTGAGGGCGGCCCGCTGCTGCCCTGGCCCGACAACCACGGCGCGGGACTGACCGTCCTCCTCGGCCCGGACTCCGAGACCGGCCGCGCCCTCGCGGCGGGCCGCCCCGACCGGGCCGCCCGGCTGCTGGCGCCCTGGCGGGAGATCTACGGCGACGCGCTGCGGCTGGAGGTCGTGCACCACGGGCGCGGCGGTACGGGCGCGGGCACCGGTCCCGGCTCGCTGCGCCATGCCGCCCGTACCCTCGGCTTCGCCGCGGAACAGGGCGTACGCCCGGTGCTCAGCAACGCCGTGCGCTACGCCGACCCCGGACAGGGCCCGGTCGCCGATGTGCTGGACGCGGCCCGGCTGCTGGTCCCCGTCGATCCGCGCCGGGGCCTGGACAGCGGCGAGCGCTGGCTCAAGGACCCGGCCGCGATGGCCCGTACCGCCGAGCTGGTCGCCGAGGCCGCCGGGTTCCGCCGCGACACCGCGCACCGGCTGCTCGCCCTGACCGAGGAGACCGCGGCGGCCTGCCTGGTCGACCCCGAGGACGATCTCGGACTCGGCTCCGTCCACTTCCCCGAACCCCGGCTGGTCGGCGCGGACCGCCGTACCGCCTCCCGGGTGCTGCGCTCGCGCGCCGCCGCCGGGATGGTGCTGCGCGGCTACGACCGGCGCGGCGACCACCGGGAGTACTGGGCCCGGCTCGACGCCGAGCTGCGCACGATCGACCGGATGAGCTTCGCCTCGTACTTCCTCACGGTCGCCGGGGTCGTCGACGACATCCGGGGGATGGGCATCCGGGTCGCCGCGCGCGGCTCGGGCGCCGGTTCCCTGGTCAACCATCTGCTGGGCATCGCGCACGCCGATCCGGTCGCGCACGGGCTGCTGATGGAACGGTTCCTCTCCACCCGGCGGCCCGGTCTGCCCGACATCGACATCGACGTCGAGTCCGCCCGCAGGCTGGAGGTCTACCGCGCGATCCTCGACCGCTTCGGCCCGAGCCGGGTCGCGGCCGTCGCCATGCCGGAGACCTACCGGGTGCGGCACGCCGTACGGGACGTGGGCGCGGCCCTGTCCATGGACCCCGCCGAGATCGACCGGATCGCCAAGGCGTTCCCGCACATCCGGGCCAGGGACGCCCGCGCCGCGATGGAGGAGCTGCCCGAGCTGCGCGAGGTGGCGCGGGACAAGGAGAGACACGCCCGGCTGTGGGAGCTGGTGGAGGCGCTGGACGCGCTGCCGCGCGGCGTCGCCATGCACCCGTGCGGAGTGCTGCTCTCGGACGCCTCGCTGCTGCGCCGTACCCCGGTGGTGCCGACCAGCGGCGAGCACTTCCCCATGTCCCAGTTCGACAAGGAGGACGTCGAGGACCTGGGACTGCTCAAACTCGATGTGCTGGGTGTGCGGATGCAGTCGGCGATGGCGCACGCGGTCGCCGAGATCGCGCGGGCCACCGGGGAGACGGTGGACATCGACGATCCGGAGCGGGTGCCGGAGGGCGACCCGGAGACCTACCGGCTGATCCGGTCCGCCGAGACGCTGGGCTGCTTCCAGATCGAGTCGCCGGGCCAGCGCGATCTGGTCGGCAGGCTCCAGCCCGCCACCTTCCACGACCTGGTGGTCGACATCTCGCTGTTCCGGCCGGGGCCGGTGGCGGCCGACATGGTGCGGCCGTTCATCGAGGCCCGGCACGGCCGTGCCCCGGTCCGCTACCCCCACCCCGATCTGGAGGCACCGCTGCGCGAGACCTGCGGCGTGGTCGTCTTCCACGAGCAGATCATCCGGATGGTGGACATCATGACCGGCTGCGGCCGGGAGGAGGCCGACAAGGTGCGGCGCGGGCTGTCCGACCCCGAGTCGCTGGGCCGGATCCGCGCCTGGTTCGACCTGCGGACCCGGGAGAAGGGGTACGCGCCCGACGTCGTGGCGCGCGCCTGGGGGATCGTCGAGGCGTTCGGCTCGTACGGCTTCTGCAAGGCGCACGCCGTGGCCTTCGCCGTACCGACCTACCAGTCGGCGTGGCTCAAGGCGCACCATCCGGCGGCCTTCTACGCAGGACTGCTCACCCACGACCCGGGGATGTACCCCAAGCGGCTGCTGCTGGCGGACGCGCGGCGGCGGGGGGTGCCGGTGCTGCCGCTGGATGTGAACCGGTCGACGGCCGCTCATAAAATCGAACTGGTGTCTGATCGTGGGCATGGGCGGAGTGCCGGGACCTGGGGGGTGCGGCTGGCACTCCTCGACGTGCACGGCATCAGCGAGGCCGAGGCGGCGCGGATCGAGGCCGGACAGCCCTACTCCTCGCTGCGCGACTTCTGGCAGCGGGCCGCACCCGCCCGTCCCGTCGCCGAACGGCTGGCGCAGGTCGGCGCGTTGGACATGTTCGGCGCCAACCGCCGTGATCTGCTGCTGCATCTGTCCGAGCTGGCGGGCGCGCGGCGCGGCGCGGGCGCGTACGGCGATCAGCTCCCGCTGGAGGGGGGCCGCCACACGGCCCCCGCCGGGCTGCCCGACCTGGGGGACGCGGAGCGGCTCAGCGCCGAGCTGGGCGTCCTCGGCATGGACGCCTCCCGCCATCTGATGGAGGACCACCACGTCTTCCTGGACGAGCTGGGGGCGCTGCCGGCCAAGCGGCTGCGGGACGCGGAGCACGGCAGGACCGTCCTGGTCGCGGGCGCCAAGGTGGCCACCCAGACCCCGCCGGTCCGCTCCGGGAAGCGGGTCATCTTCACCACGCTGGACGACGGTACGGGCCTGGTCGACCTCGCCTTCTTCGACGACAGCCACGAGGCGTGCGCGCACACCGTCTTCCACTCCTGGCTGCTGCTGGTGCGCGGGGTGGTGCAGCGGCGCGGCGCGCGCAGCCTGAGCGTGGTGGGCGCGGCGGCCTGGAACCTGGCGGAGCTGGTGGAGCTGCGCAGGACGGGCGGCCTGGAGGCGGTCGCGGCGGCGCTGGACGCGCCCGCGCCCGGCCCCGGCGGCGCGTCGGGCGGCCCCGGCCGGCGCATCCGGCTGTCCACGGGCTACGAGCTGAACCCGTGGGCGGATCTGCGCCCGCCCGGCGAAGGGGCGCCGACCGGACGGAAGTTCTGGCACGCCAGCCCGGGGAGCGCGGGATGATCCTCTGCGTACGGCTCCAGAGCGGTGACGGCCACGGCGGCGACGGTCACGGCGGCGATGGTCACGGCGGTGACGGTCACGGCGGGACCGCCGGGGCGGCGCTGCCCGCGCTGCTCGGGCTGATCGAGGACATCAGCCCCGTGGTCCAGGCGCTGCCGCCGGACGCCGCGCTCGTCGATGTGCGCGGCGCGCGGCGGTACTTCGGGCGGGACGCCACCGGGATCGCCTCCGTCCTGCGGGTACGGGCGCTCGCCCACCTCGGCGCGGGCTGCGCGATCGGCGTGGCCGCCACCCCGCTGCTGGCGCGGATGGCCGCGCGGCGGGCCGCGCCCGGCACGACGTGCGTGGTGGCGGACGACGAGCGCGCGGTACGGGAGTTCCTGGCGCCCTGCCCGGTCGCCGCGCTGCCCGGGGTCGGCGCCGCGACGGCCCGCGCGTTGCGCTCGTACGGACTCGGCACCGTCGGCGCGGCGGCGGACGTGCCGCTGGCCACGCTCCAGCGGATCGTGGGGGTGCGCCCGGGGCGCGAGCTGTACGAGAAGGCGCGCGGCATCGACCGTACGGGGGTCGCCCCGAACGCCGCCGCGCGCTCGGTGGCGGCCGAACGGTCCTTCTCCCGGGACGAGCTGGACCACGAGCGGCACCGGCGGGCGCTGCTCTCGATCACCGAGGAGCTGGGGACCGGGCTGCGCGGCACGGACCGGGTCTGCCGCTCGCTGACGCTCACCGTGCGCTACGCGGACCGGTCCACGACCACCCGGACGCGCACGCTGCGCGAACCGACCGCCCACTCGGCCGCGCTCGCCGCCGCCGCATACCGCCTCCACGCGTCGCTCGGGCTGCAACGGGCGCGGGTGCGGGCCCTGTCGGTCCGGGCCGAGGGGCTGGTGGCTGTCGAACGGGCCGCCCGTCAGCTGACGTTCGACCCGGTGGACGAGCGGGCGCGGCGGATCGAGGCGGTGGCGGATCTGGCGCGGGCGAGGTTCGGTCCGCGGGCGATCGTGCCGGGGGCGCTGGCGATCGGACCGAGGCCGCTGGCCGCGTGAGGGGGGCGCCGGAGTTTTACCGGCACGTAACTTCCCTTCATCGGCCTACTCATGCGTAACTTGACATGCACAGCCAAGAAATGTGGTCCGGGCCACAGGGCTGACAGCCATCGCTTTTCCCTTGAGCCGCAAGGAGATCGCCTGATGCTGCCCTGGAAGCGCGCGCTCGGTACCCTGACCGCGCTGCTGCTGGCCGCCACAGTCACGGTCACGGTCACCCCAGCCGTCGCCGCGACCGCCTCCCCCGTATCCGCCGCCGTCGCCGCCGCGCCGAGCAGCGGCTGGAACAACTACGCCTGCAAGCCCTCCGCCGCCCATCCCCGCCCCGTCGTGCTCGTCCACGGCACGTTCGCCAACTCCGTCGACAACTGGCTCGGGCTCGCCCCGTACCTGGTGAACCGGGGCTACTGCGTCTTCTCCCTCGACTACGGCCAGCTCCCCGGCGTCCCCTTCTTCGGCGGCCTCGGCCCCATCGACGCCTCGGCCGGCCAGCTCGCGGCCTACGTGGACAAGGTGCTCGCGGCCACCGGAGCCGCCAAGGCCGATCTCGTCGGCCACTCCCAGGGCGGCATGATGCCGCGTTACTACCTCAAGTTCCTCGGCGGGGCGCCGAAGGTGAACGCGCTGGTCGGCATCGCCCCCAGCAACCACGGCACCACCCTGCTCGGGCTGACCGGGCTGCTGAAGTACTTCCCCGACGCGGCCGACCTGCTGACCGACAAGACCCCGGGGCTGACCGACCAGGTCACCGGATCCCCCCTGCTGACCAAGCTCAACGCGGGAGGCGACACGGTCCCCGGGGTGCGCTACACGGTCATCGCGACGCGGTACGACGAGATCGTCACCCCGTACCGCTCCCAGTTCCTGACCGGTTCCGACGTACGGAACGTGCTCATCCAGGACCTGTGCCCGCTCGACCTGTCCGAACACGCGGCGATCGGCCTCATCGACCGGATCGCCTTCCACGAGGTGACCAACGCGCTCGACCCGGCGCGCGCCACGCCGACCACCTGCGCGTCGGTGATCGGCTGACCATGACCGCATGACCGCATGACCGCATGACCGCATGACCGCATGACCGCATGACCGCGCGGCCGCCGGGTCCTTCCGGCGGCCGCGCGGGGCTCGTGGGGTCAGCGGGGGTTCGAAGCGTCAGCGACCGCGGCGCCCGCCGGACGTGGCGACGGTCCTGCGGCGTGCCGTACCGAACATCACGGCCGCGCCCACGGCGAGGGCCGCCGCGCCGCCGACGGCGAGGTAGGGGGTGGTGTCGCTGCCACCGGTCTCGGCGAGGTTCTCCCGCGCGCCCGAGGGCTGCCCGCCGCCCTGCTCGACCGGGGCGCCCGCGGCCTTGGCCTCGGGGGCGTTGGGGGCGGCGGTGCCGGGCTCGTCCGCGGTGCCCGTCGGCTCGTCGGCGGCCCCGGTCGACGCCGCGGCCTCCTTGGCGGCGGGCTCGCTCCCCGTACCGGCGTGCGCACCGTCCCCGCCATGGCCGTTGTGGTCCACGGTGGACTTCTCCGTACCGTCCGCGATCTTCTCGTCGGTGGGCGCCGAGGCGGCCGGCGCGCCCGCGCTGCCGTTGTCCTGCCCGAAGACCACGTCGGAGCAGGTGTAGAAGGCCTCCGGGCTGTCCGAGCGCTGCCAGACGGAGTAGATCAGATGACGGCCCGACTTGTTCGGGACGACGCCGTTGAAGACATAAGCGCCGTCCTCCAGCTTCGGGTCGGCGACCGTGAGGAAGGGCTTGTCCTCCAGGTCCGACCACTTCAGCGGCTTGGCCGGGTCGTAGCCGTCCTTGGTCACGTACAGCTCGAAGGAGCCCTTGTGCGGCGCGGTGGCCTTGTAGCGGAAGGTCCGGTTCCCGGCGGTCATGGCGGACGACGGCCAGTCGCCGCGGGCCAGATCGAGCCCCTGGTACTTCTCCCGGCCCGCGCTGCACAGCTTGCCGTCGGGGATGATCTGCCGGTGGTTCCCCGCGGCGTCGGCGATGTTGACCTCGTTCCAGTCGTAGAACGCCTGCGTGCCACTGGCCGCGACCGCCGCCTTGCACGCCGCCGACTGCGGGCTCTCCGGCCCCTCCGCGAAGCACGCCGCGACCCGGCTGACCGGATCCGTCATCGACCCGTGGGCGGCGGCGGGCGTGGCGGTGAGCCCGGCCAGCGCGAGCGGGGCGAGGCCCAGGGTGACGATCCCGATGGCCGTACGACGAGGGGTCATGAACGGATTCTCCTTCTGAGCGGCAGGGGGAAAACGGCCGGAGCGACCGGCGGCCTCCCCGCCACCGGACCGCTCCAGCGATCAGCAAGCTAGCCGCCGCGCACCGCGAAATCGGCTGTTGGGAGGGGGTGAAGGCGATTCTTATGCTCCGCTTAAGGCGAGGCTAAGCGACCCCTGAGGAAGAGCCCTGGCGGGCGGACGGGACGGCGTCGGCACGGATACGGGACGGCGTCCGCACGGATACGGGGCGGGTTCGGGCCAGCGCCGGGCGGCTCGGGTAGGGTGACCGTCGCACGAGCGACGACACGTCCCACCGGACACGTCCCACCGGACGCGTCCCCACCGAAGGAGGCGAGACCCATCACCGCTGCAGCAGGCCGGGCACTCCTCCGTACGGCCGCACGGTCCCTCGTCGTTAGGTGACCGCCGGGAGTGCCCCATCGGCATCCCCGAAAGGCTCACCCATGTCACTGCCTCCCTCCCCTCCCTCCCCTTCCTCTCCTGCTTCTTCCTCCTCCGCTCCCTCCGCTTCCTCTTCCTCCGCGCCGCTCCTCCTGTCCGCGTCGGCCACGGCCGCCGTGGCCGACGCGGACAGGA
>NZ_QQNA01000261.1 GCF_003346515.1 Streptomyces corynorhini | reverse complement strand
GGCCTGGAAGGTGCGCTTGGCGGGGTTGCCGCCGGTGCGCTTGGCGGCCTGCGGCAGTGCGTCGCGGATCAGCTCCACGAGCCGGGCGCTGTGGGTGAAGGGCTGGTTCACGCGCTCCCTGACCACGGCGGAAACGATCCGCTTGGCCTGCTTCTCCTCGCCGTAGGCGCGCAGGATCCTGACGAGTTCGCCCGGCGGGTAGGTGTTGAGGACCTCCGCCGCGCTGACGCCGGTGGTCTGGTCCATCCGCATGTCGAGCGGCGAGTCCTGCGCGTAGGCGAAGCCCCGGTCGGCCTCGTCCAGTTGCATGGAGGAGACGCCCAGGTCGAACAGGACGCCCTGGACCCGGCGGATCTCCAGCCGGTCGAGGACCTCGGGCAGTTCGTCGTAGACGGCGTGCACCAGGGTGGCGCGGTCACCGAACGGGGCGAGGCGCTCACCGGAGAGCCGCAGCGCCTCCTGGTCGCGGTCGAGCCCGATCAGCCGGGCGCCGGGGAAGGCCGCGAGCAGCGCCTCGCTGTGGCCGCCGAGGCCCAGGGTGCAGTCGACGACGACCGCACCGGGCTCGGCGAGCGCCGGGGCCAGCAGGTCAAGGCAGCGCCGGAGCATCACGGGAACGTGTCTGACCTGGTTCACGCGCGCCCCCCGGTCCGGATGGGGCGGGTGGCGGCCGTCCGCGGATCGCGCTCCGCCGACGTGCGGCTCTCCATGGCCGACTCGCTGCGCTCGCTCATGCGCCCTCTCAGGTCCGGCGCGGCCGTACGTACTGCCGGGTCCCCGCCCGCTCAAGAAGGGGAGGTGGTCCGCCGGCGCCGGGAAGGGCGTCGGCCGACCGCCGAGCGGGAGGGGGCCGAGCCGCACGTTTCGCCGCACACGCGGGGAAATCGGGATGTGGTCCAGGACGTGATCCGGCAGGCGAATCGGGGGGTGTCCGTGAACTTCGCGTCACTTTAGTCCACTGGTCCTTCGGGTCAATCAACCGGACAGCGCGTCGCGCGGGTCGTGTGCCGGAGGGGGCGAAGGCCGCGATTCACCCGAATGGCCGCTGCCCGCACGGCCCTGTGGGTTAGCTCACACCAAGCCGCGTTGAGGTTCTTTGTCCCTTCCCACCGGGGGCTTCACCATCCCCGGCCGACTAACGTCATGGGTATGTCGACTTCCGCGCATCCCCCCGCAGAGCCCGCCGGGGCCTCCGCCGGTGCGGCCCGTACCGCCGTGACGGTCACCGACCGGCTCGTGGGCGCCAACAGCCGCTACGCCGCCGGATTCACCGATCCGGGCATGGACGCACGCCCGGTGCTCCAGGTCGCCGTCGTGGCCTGCATGGACGCCAGGCTCGACCTGCACGACGCCCTGGGCCTGTCACTCGGCGACTGCCACACCATCCGCAACGCGGGCGGGGTGGTCACCGACGACGTCATCAGGTCCCTCACCATCAGCCAGCGGGCGCTCGGCACGCGCAGCGTGGTACTCATCCACCACACCGGCTGCGGCCTGGAGAGCCTGACCGAGGAATTCCGGCACGAGCTGGAGATGGAGGTCGGACAGCGCCCCAACTGGGCGGTGGAGGCGTTCCGCGACGTCGATCAGGATGTGCGCCAGTCGATGCAGCGCGTACGCACGTCCCCCTTCCTCGTGCACACCGACGACATACGCGGTTTCGTCTTCGACGTGAAGACGGGGCTGCTGCGGGAGATCGACCCGGTCACCGCCTGAGCGGCTGGGCGCCGGGGCACGTACTCCGAGGGGTACCGATCGGGATGCCCATCGGAGCCGAAAAACTGCAAAGCCGACAAACAACACCGACTTATCCACAGGCGGATGACACGAGACGGTAACGGCAAGAAGAATGCGAGGGGTGGCAGCGTTCCGGAACCTTCCGGCGACGGTGCCCGTGTTTCGGGGAGGGCCGGGCCGTCTGATGACCTCCGGCCCGCGGAAAGGGCCGAGGAGGGCCGGGTGACGACCTATGACGATCGATCGAGCCTCACTGATCTGACCACCACAGCGGAGCGTGTGCGCGCGTCGGTGGAGGGTGTGATCGAGGGCAAGCCAGAGGTCGTACGGCTATCGCTGACCGTGCTGCTCGCCGAGGGACATCTGCTCATCGAGGATGTCCCCGGTGTGGGCAAGACCATGCTGGCCAAAGCGCTGGCACGTTCCATCGACTGTTCGGTGCGGCGCATCCAGTTCACCCCGGACCTGCTGCCGTCGGACATCACCGGTGTGTCCATCTACGACCAGGAGCAGCGGGAGTTCGAGTTCAAACCGGGCGCGATCTTCGCCCAGATCGTGATCGGCGACGAGATCAACCGGGCGTCGCCCAAGACCCAGTCGGCGCTGCTGGAGTCCATGGAGGAGCGCCAGGTCACCACCGACGGGCACACCTACGAGCTGCCCGACCCTTTCATGGTGGTGGCCACGCAGAACCCGGTGGAGATGGAGGGCACCTATCCGCTCCCCGAGGCCCAGCGCGACCGTTTCATGGCCCGGGTGTCCATGGGATATCCGAGCGCCGAGGCCGAGTTGCGGATGCTCGACGTGCACGGGGGCGTCTCCCCGCTGGACGACCTCCAGCCGGTGGCCCACGCGCACGAGATCGTGAAGCTGATCGAGGCGGTGCGCACGGTCCACGTCGCCGAGTCCGTCCGGAGATACGCGGTGGAGCTGGTCGGCGCGACCCGTCACCACCCGGATCTCAGACTCGGCGCCTCCCCGCGCGCCACGCTCCATCTGGTGCGGGCGGCGAAGGCGGCGGCGGCGCTGGCGGGCCGGGACTACGCGCTGCCGGACGACGTCCAGTCGCTGGCGGTCGCCGTGCTGGCGCACCGGCTGCTGCCCACCGCCCAGGCCCAGCTGAACCGGCGTACGGCCGAGCAGGTCGTGCTGGACATCCTGCAGCGCACCCCGGTGCCCACGGCCGACGGCGGCCGGGCTCCGGGACGGGCGGCGGCGCCCGGCGCCGGGCTCTTCGGCCGGCAGTCCGGCGTACGGCGGCTGTGATGGCGCCCGGGGGGCCCGCCGGGGCGGACGGCCAGGAGCGCGAGCGCGGCGGACTGCGCGCCGCGCTGTCCGGGCTGACGACGCGTGGCCGCTCGTTCCTCGCCGCCGGGGTCGCCGCGGGGGTCTGCGCGTATGTGCTGGGCCAGTCGGATCTGCTCCGGGTGGGGATCCTGCTCGCCGCGCTGCCGCTGATCTGCGTGGCCGTGCTCCACCGTACCCGCTACCGGGTCGCGGGCAGCCGGCGGCTGATGCCTTCCCGGGTCTCGGCGGGCTCCGAGGCCCGGGTGCATCTGCGGATGGACAACGTCACCCGGCTGCCCACCGGGCTGCTCATGCTGCAGGACCACGTGCCCTACGTGCTGGGGCCGCGCCCCCGGTTCGTGCTGGACCGGGTGGAGCCGGGCGGACGCCGCGAGGTGTCGTACCGGGTGCGCTCGGACCTGCGCGGCCGTTATCCGCTGGGCCCGCTCCAACTGCGGCTCAGCGACCCCTTCGGGATGTGCGAGCTGACCCGCTCGTTCAGCGCGTACGACACCCTGACCGTCATCCCGCGCACCGAACCTCTGCCGCCGGTGCGGCTCGCGGGCGAGTCGTCCGGGTACGGGGACGGCCGGCAGCGCTCGCTGGCGCTGGCCGGCGAGGACGACGTCATCCCGCGCGGCTACCGCTACGGCGACGACCTGCGCCGCGTCCACTGGCGCTCCACCGCCCGCTACGGCGAGCTGATGGTGCGCCGCGAGGAGCAGCCGCAGCGCGCCGGGTGCACGGTGCTGCTGGACACCCGGCGCGCCGGTTACCAGGGCTCGGGTCCCGACTCGCCCTTCGAGTGGGCGGTGTCGGGCGCCGCCTCCACACTGATGCACATGCTGGAACGCGGCTTCGCGGTGCGGCTGTTGACCGACACCGGCAGTTCGGTGCCGGGCGACGGCGCCGACGGCTTCGCCGGGGCGACCCAGGACTCCGGCGAGGCCGCCGCCCTGATGCTGGACACCCTCGCGGTCGTGGACCACTCGGACGAGCCGGGACTCTCGCGCTCCTACGACGTGCTGCGCGGTTTCTCCGAGGGTCTGCTGGTGGCCTTCTTCGGCGACCTCGACGAGGAACAGGCCGCGGTGGCCGCCCGGATGCGCCGGCGGGGCGGCGCCGCCGTCGCCTTCGTCCTCGACAGCGGCGGCTGGTCGCAGGGCGCCGGGAGCGGCGCCCGCAGCGAGAAGCGGCTGCGGCAGCTGCGCGAGGCGGGCTGGACAGCGCTCGCCGTGGAGGCGGGCGCCGAGCTGCCCGAGCTGTGGCGGCTGGCCTCGCGTCAGCACTCCGAATCGGCCGTCGCCGGCGGCTCCACAGGGTTCTCCGGAGGATGGTCATGAGCGGTCGCGGAAGGCTGGCGCTGTGCGCGCTGGCCGCCACGCTGATGTCGGCGGGCGCCCTGGTGCCGCTGGTGGAGCCGGCGCTCTGGCTGGTCCAGGCCGGATGCATGGTGGCGGTGGTGAGCGGCGTCGGCGCGCTGGCCAGGCGCGTTCCGCTGGCGCGCGCCATGACGGTCTCGCTCCAGGGGCTCTCGGCCCTGCTGATGCTCACGGTGTTCTTCGCCCGGGAGCAGGCGCTGCTCGGCTTCGTCCCGACCCCGGGAGTGCTGGGCGCGTTCGTCGACCTGCTCAGCGAGGGCGGCGAGGATGTCAGCCGCTACGCCATACCGGCTCCGGCGACGGACGGCATCAAGCTGATGCTGATCGGCGGGGTGCTGCTCATCGGCCTGGCGGTGGACGCGATCGCGGTGACCTTCCGCAGCGCCGCGGCGGCCGGGCTGCCGCTCCTCGCGCTCTACTCGGTGGCGGCGGGGCTCTCCGGTGGGGCCGGCGGCTGGCTGTGGTTCCTCCTCGCGGCCGTCGGCTATCTGCTGCTGCTTCTGGCCGAGGGCCGGGACCGGCTCTCCCAGTGGGGGCGGATCTTCGGCAGCACGTCGACGCCCGGCCGCTTCATGTCCGGCCCCGACGCCTCGGAGCGCCGCGCCCCGGTCCGTACGGGACGCAGGATCGGAGTGGTGGCGCTGGGGGTCGCGCTCGCCGTCCCGGCCGCCCTGCCCGCGCTGGACGGCGGGCTGCTCGCCGAGGCGGGCCGGGGCAGCGGCTCGGGGCCTGGCGGCGGAGGCACCATCTCGGCGGTGAACCCGCTCGTCTCGCTGCAGGACAATCTCAATCAGCCCGAGGACCGCGAGGCGCTGCGCTACAAGACCAACGCGAAGGACACCCAGGACCTCTATCTGCGGATCATGGCGCTGGACAAGTTCGACGGGACGTCCTGGCGGTTCTCCCAGCGCAGCGTGGAGGACGTGCCCGAGCGGCTGCCCGGCGCGCCCGGTCTGCGCTCCGACGTGAACACCGTCGGGATCACCACCAACATCTCGGCCGCCGGCTGGTACCGGCAGAACTATCTGCCGATGCCCTATCCGGCCACCGCGGTGCGGGTCGCCGGGCGCTGGCGCTTCGAGCCGACCGGCCGGACGCTGGTGGGCGACCGGGGCCAGTCGACCCGCGGCGCCCGCTACGAGGTCGGCAGTCTGCTGGTCAGGCCCACGAAGGACCAGCTCGCCTCGGCTCCCGAGGCTCCGGCCGCGCTGCGCCGGGAGTACACGCAGATTCCGGCGATCCTCCCGGATGTGGTGAAGGAGACGGCGCTCGGGGTCACCGAGGGCGCCACGAACGACTACGAGAAGGCCGTCAAGCTC
Organism: Streptomyces corynorhini; assembly: GCF_003346515.1. GTDB lineage: Bacteria > Actinomycetota > Actinomycetes > Streptomycetales > Streptomycetaceae > Streptomyces > Streptomyces corynorhini. Next base: position 4,258 of record NZ_QQNA01000261.1, on the reverse strand, counting down.
CAGGACTGGTTCGCGCTGGACGGCGGGTTCAGCTACAACACCGAGGTCGATTCGGGCACCGGGGTCGCGGCGATCACCCGCTTCCTCCAGAACAAGGAGGGGTTCTGCGTCCACTTCTCCTTCGCGATGGCGGCGATGGCCCGCACGCTGGGCATTCCGGCGCGGGTGGCGGTGGGCTTCACCCCGGGCACCCCGCAGCCGGACGGCAGCATGTTGGTGGGGCTGCGTGACGCCCACGCCTGGCCCGAGCTGTACTTCGAGGGCGTGGGCTGGACCCGCTTCGAGCCGACTCCGAGCCGGGGCAGCGCCCCCGACTACACCCGTCCCGACGCGCCGGTCGACGGGCCGACGGACCCGAGCAGCCCCGACGCCACCGCGTCGGACGAGCCGTCCAGCGCGCCGTCCGCCTCGGAGAGCTGCTCGCCCCAGGACCGGGCGCAGGGCGAGTGCGGCGCGGCCGTGGCCGACGGGGTGACCCCGCCGACGGACCCGGGAACGCCGGTGGGGACGGTGGCCGGGATCGTCCTGGGCGCCCTGGCCCTGCTGCTGATCCCGCTGCTGCCGCTGCTGTGGCGGATCCGGATCCGGGCCCGGCGGCTGGGTTCGGCGGGGCGCACCGCCGAGGACGCCTCGGCGCGGACACTGGCCGCCTGGCGGGAGATCACCGACACGGCCTGGGACCACGGGATCCCGCCGGACGATTCACGGACGCCCCGGAAGACCGCGGCCAGAATCGTCCGGCTGGGCGAGCTGCAGGGGCCGCCCGCCGAGGCGGTGCACCGGGTGGCCGGCGCGGTGGAGCGGGTGCTGTACGCGCCGGATCCGCAGCCGGGTACGGGCCTCGCCGAGGACGCCCGGCTGGTCCGGGAGGGGTTGCGGGCCGGCGCGGGCCGCTGGGCCGGGCTGCGCGCACTGCTCGCGCCCCGCTCGTCCGTTCGGGTTGTCTGGGCGGTCTCGGAGCGGCTGGGGGCGCTGAACGCGCGCTGGGCGGCCGGACGGGCGACGCTCGCCGCCCGCTGGTCGGCGACCACGACCCGCTGGCGGCCGTCCCGGCAGCGCGGCTGAGCGGGGGGCTGCGCGCGGGGAAGGCCCGGGGACAGACCGGGGACAGACCGGGAACGGACCGGGGACGGTCCGTACGACGGAGGGGCGAACGCTGACGCGTTCGCCCCTCCGTCGTACGGTTACTCGGTTACTGCTCGTCCTGCGGTTACTGCTTCAAGGCTCACTGGCCCTGTTCGTCACGGCGGCGCTGCCACCGCTGCTCGATCCGGTTCATCATCGAGCGACGCTGTCTGGGTTGTCGCCGGTCGGCCGGGGCGCCAGAGGCACCGCCCGCCGTCTGTTGCTCACCTGGTTTGGGCGCTTTGCGCCAGCCGGTGACCGCCAGGACCGCACAGCCCAGCATGACGAGGAACCCCACCACGCTGATCCAGATCTGCTGGGCGACCATTCCGGCCATGAGGAGCGCGATACCCACCAGGAAGCCTGCGACCGCCTGGTAGACCCGTCGCCGGGTGTATGTACGCAGCCCGCTTCCCTCAAGCGCTGTCGCGAACTTGGGATCTTCGGCGTACAGCGCTCGCTCCATTTGCTCGAGCATTCGCTGCTCGTGCTCCGAGAGCGGCACGGAGTCCTCCTAGTCGTCGGTCGCGGGGGGCGACCGGTATGCGGCTCCTTCAAGGATAGGCAGGGAATCGCCCCCGTGAAACCCGCCCTCAACGCCAATTGCCATTCCGGGCCACCATGTCGGCTCGGTTGTTGAGGCGTTGATTCCCCAACCATCGACCCGTCATGCCGGATGGTGTACCCCGATCATACGGCGCCAGGGGCGCCACTGGGGGGCCTGTGGCGCACTCCATGCGCCGCTGCGTCGCTGATCAGCCACGCGATCGGCGCTTCCGGGCCGCATCGGGCCGTTCCCGGGCGCCCCGGGCGGCTCCCCGAGGACCGCCCGGAACCGCGACGAGGCCCCTGAGCGGGCGGTGAAAGCGCTCTCCCGGGGGGAGCCGGGAAAAGTCAGCGAGAGGCCCACGAGGAGCCGGGAAAAGTCCTTCGGGAGTCCTGGGCACTGTCTTCGAAGTAGCGCCGTCTGCCCCAAGGGCGGGCCCCGCGGCGTCCGGTGCGCCGCGCTCGCCGCGCTCCCGCTGCCTCGGCGGAGACGCGTCCTTAGGATGCCGAGCGCTCCCGCCCGGCGGAGGGCCCCCGTACCGGATGTACTGGGGCGATCCCTACAACGCGGCGAGCGTGCGTGCCGGGCGCCGCGGGGCAGGCGGGACAGTCGGGACTGTGACGACAGGGCCCAGGGAGGTCAGCTCGGCTTCTCGCCCAGTACGTGCAGCTGTGTGGCCACGGCGTGGAAGGCGGGCAGCGCCGCCGCCTCCGTCTCCAGCTTCAGCAGCGCGTCCAGGGCGCCCGGCTGGGTGTCCACCAGACTGCCGGGCACCAGGTCGGCGAAGACCCGCACCCCGTGCACGGCGCCCACCCGCAGCCCGGCGGCGCCGACCAGCTCCGTGAGCTGCTCGGCGGTGAACCTCCTGGGCACCGGATCGCCCTCGCCCCAGCGCCCCGCCGGGTCGCTCAGCGCCTGCCTGGCCTCGGTGAAGTGTCCGGCCAGCGCGCGGGCCAGCACGGCGCCGCCCAGTCCCGCCGCGAGCAGGCTGAGCGCCCCGGCGGGACGCAGCGCCGCCACCGCGTTGCGGATGCCCTCGGCGGGGTCGTCCACGTACTCCAGGACGCCGTGACACAGCACGGCGTCGAATCCGCCGCGCTCGACCACGTCGAAGAGGCCGTGGATGTCGCCCTGCACACCGCGTACCCGATCGGCCACGCCCGCCTCTGCCGCGCGGCGCTCCAGCGCGAAGAGCGCGTTCGGGCTGGGGTCGACCACGGTCACCCGGTGGCCCAGCCGGGCGACGGGCACCGCGAAGTTGCCCGTGCCCCCTCCGGTGTCGAGGACGTCGAGGACATCCGTCCCCGCCGCCTCGGCCCGGCGGCGCAAGGCGCCGCCGAGGACCTCCCAGACCACGGCGGTACGGAGGGAACCACGGGGGCGCGATGGCGTCTCCCCACCGAAGACAGCGGAAGGCTCCGACACGGCAGTTGACTCCTCGGGGCGGCACCGCCCCGGGCGGCGGGGCGGGGAACAGTGCGGGCTGGGGCCCGTCGTCGCGCGGGCCCGGCCGCCCGTGGGGCGGGGCGGGACCGGCGCTCACAGGCCCTGGCAGCGCGCCGAACGTCCGTGCCGGACTCCCGGCGTCGATCTTCAGCGCGCTTCCTGGGCCCACCCTATTGCCTCGGTCCCGCCCGGCCGGTCGGCCCGGGGCCGGGGAAGCACCGGGTCGAGCGCGAGCAGCCGCTCCACCAGGCGCAGGAACATCGCGGCGTCGCGCAGCAGATCGTCCGCGTCCCGGCCGCTGGCCGCGCCCTTTATCCCGGCCTCGGCACGCGCCCTGCGGGTGGCGCCGGAGGCGAACAGGCCGCTCCACTCGGCCAGCTCGGGAGCGATCTCGGGAAGCACCTCCCAGGCGCTGCGGATCCGCCGCCTGCGCTGCGGCGTGGTCTCCGGGCGCCCACGGACCGCGAGCACGGCCGCGGCGGTGCGCAGGGCGGCGAGATGCGCCGTCGCGTAGCGCTCGTTCGGAACACCCAGGGCCGCGGCCTCGTCGAGCCCCGCACGCGCCTGGGCGAGCAGATCCAGCGCGGCGGGCGGCGCCGTGTCACGGCGGACGACGGGGTGGACATCGGTGGGCGGCCCTGTCGGGGACGGCGGTGTCGTCGGGGACGGCGGTGTGGAGGGGAGCGAGGGCGCAGGGACATCTGCAGGGCGCCGGTGGGCGGCGCCCGTGAAGGGGCTGGCCATGACGAGCCTCCTGTCGTCGTGTGACGGCGCTGTGGCCGTATGTGTCCATCCTGGGGGACACCACTGACAATCGGCCCTGACCTGCGGTTTTGCCGTACTGGGGACATACGGGACGCCGGTCCGGCGCGGCTCGCTCCTGCTGAACCGCACCGGACCGGCGCCTTCCCCCGTGTCCCCTCCCGTTTCCCCGTTTCCCCGTACTCCCGGAACCTCCGTGTCCCCCGTCGGTTCCGGGTCCTCTCCCCCGTTCTCCCTCGTGTCCCCCTCCCGGTCTCCCCCCGTTCCCCCGTTCCCCGTGTCCCCCGTTCCCCTCTGTGCGTCAGGGGCGCGGCGCCGTACCGCCGCCCCGTGTCGGCGGTGCGGCGCCGCGCCCCCTTCGCGCTCACCACTCTTCCG
>NZ_QQNA01000260.1 GCF_003346515.1 Streptomyces corynorhini | reverse complement strand
CGCGGGGTCTGGTGTCGCGGGGGCGGTGGTGCGGGCCGTCGTGGCGGCGTTCGCACCGGATTCCGCCGTGCCTGCTGGCCTGGGGTCGCTCATGGCTGCGCCCTTTCCGGTTCCGGTGGCGGGCCGCTCGGAACTCATCGGGCCGCCGGGTCGACGGCCGCCGTCGTGAGGACGGGATCCTTGGTGCGCCGGGCGGCGGCACGCCGGTTGACGTCGAGACGTCGCTCCACCTGCCGCAGGGCGAAGGTGAACAGCGTGGTCAGGACGAGGTAGTGGACGGCCGCCGCGCCGAGCGATCCGACGTAGTCGAAGTCGGCGGCGGCCTGGCGCTGCGCGGTGAGCATCAGGTCCTGGACGCTGACCACGGAGGCCAGTGCCGAGGTCTTGAGCATCCCGATGAACTGGTTGCCGGTGGGCGGCAGGATCAGCCGGGTGGCCTGCGGGAGGACCACCCAGCGCAGGATGCCCGCCTCGGACAGCCCGAGCATCCGCGCCGCCGTGCGCTGGCCCCGGTCCACACCGAGCAGGCCGCCCCGGACGATCTCCGCCATGTAGGCGACCTCGTTCAGGCTGAGCGCGATGACGGCGCAGGTGAACGGGGACAGGCTCAGCCCCCACAGCGGCAGGACGTTGAAGACGAAGATGAGCTGGAGCAGGACCGGCGTGCCCCGGAAGAACCAGATGTACGCGTCGGCGAGCCAGCGGACCGGAGCGAACGGTACGCCCTTGGCCAGCGCGAGCAGTACGCCGCCCACGATGCCCAGCGCCATCGACAGGACGGTGAGGACGAAGGTGAGCAGGGACGCGGTGAGGAAGTCGGCGGAGACCGCCTTGTGCAGGAACTCCATGTCAGGAACCACTCGACGTGGCGGAGGAGGCGGAGGTCGAGGCGGTGGTGGAGGGTGCGGCCGAGGAGGCGAAGTAGTCGGACTCCTGCGGCAGTTTGTACTTCTTCAGCAGTTCCGCGTAGCCACCGGAATCGACGAACCGCTTCAGCGCCTGGCTGATGGCGGTCTTGGTCGACGTGTCGCCCTTGCGTACCGCGATACCGATCTCGGTCTCGTTCTTGAAGGTCGCCGCGAGGGTGAACTTGTCCTTGGTGGCGGCGAGGGTGGCCGCGGCGCCGGGAGTGGAGGTGTCGAAGGCGTCCGCGCGGCCCGACTGGACGGCGAGCATCGCGTCCTGGTTGTTGGGCAGCGACATGATCTTCATCTCCGGGCGGCCCCGCTGCTTCAGCTCCTTGTTGTACGCGGTCATGTACGTCTCGCCGATGGCGCCGCGGGTGACGGCGACGGTGCGCCCGGAGAGGTCGTCGGGGACCCTGGATATCTTCTTGGGGTTGCCCTTGGGGGTCAGCAGGGTCTCCCCGATGACCAGGTACGGGACGAAGTCGACCTGCTTCTCGCGCTCGGGCGTGATGTACATGGCCGAGTTGATGATGTCGGTGCGTTTCCCCGCCAGCGCCGGAATGAGGCCGTCGAAGTCGATGTCGAGCGCCTTGGGCTTGAGCCCCATGGACGCGGACAGCGCCGCGACCATGTCGATGTCGAAGCCCTGGGGCTGCCCGCCCGTGCCCTGGGACTCGAAGGGCGGGAAGCTCGCCGCCGTGCCGTAGGTCAGGGTGCCGGACGAGGCGAGGTTCTTCGGCGGCGCGACATCGGCCGGGCCGGCCGGCGCCGCCGTGGTGGAACCACCGCATGCGGACAGCGCGGCCATCAGGACAACGGCGGTGCACACTGCGGCCGTTCGCGTGTTTCTTGCTCTCACCGGACTGCTCCCTACTGGCGTTCTCCCTGTTCAGGAGGTTCTGTAAACAGTTGCCAGTCACTGTGTCCGGGGGGAATGTCGGCACAGTTGCCGCTCTGTTAAAGCGGAGTTCCCGCTTCGGCCGGAATCCGGCCCTCGCCGAAACACACCGGACACACCGGTGGCCCCGGCGAGGTGTTCACCTCGCCGGGGCCACCGGTAGCGGAAGGGGGAGCTGGGGTCTTTCGTTTGGATCAGGTCGGATGAGGGAGCGGGGTCTGGTGCCGTGGATCGCAAGGCGGAGGAGGGAGCCCACGCGGAGCGTAGGCGACTGACGACAACGCGGCGAGGCGCGGCACCAGGGCTCGCGAGCCCGGCATGATCCAAACGAGAGGCTCTAGACCGCCCGGAGGTACTGGACGGGGACCGCCACGTCGGCGGACAGCTCGCGCGCCGCGCGCCGGGCGAAGTACGGGTCGCGCAGCAGCTCGCGCCCGATCAGCACCACGTCCGCCCGGCCCGCGGCGACGATCTCCTCCGCCTGCCGGGGCTCGGTGATCAGGCCGACCGCGCCGACCGGCATACCGGTCTCCTTCTTGACCTGCTCGGCGAAGCCCACCTGGAAGCCGGGGGACGGCACGATCCTGGCGTCCGGGGCGCTGCCGCCGGTGGAGGTGTCGAGCAGATCCACCCCGTGCGCGACCAGATCGGCCGCGAACCGGACGGTGTCCTCGGCGGTCCAGCCCTCGCGCGCGTCCTCCTCGTTCTCCGAGAGCCAGTCGGTGGCGGAGATGCGGAAGAGGACCGGCAGCTCCCGCGGCCACACCTCGCGTACGGCGTCCACGACGCGCAGCGCGAACCGGGTGCGGTTCTCGTAGGAGCCGCCGTACTCGTCGGTGCGGCGGTTGCTGTGGGGCGAGAGGAACTGGTTGATCAGATAGCCGTGGGCGCCGTGGACCTCGACCACCTCGAACCCGGCCGCCAGCGCCCGGCGGGCGGTGGCGGCGAACTGCTCGACGATCTCGTCGATCCCGGCCACCGACAGCTCCTGGGGCACGGTCGACGCGGAGTCGAAGGGGACCGGGCTCGGCGCCACGGGCGTCCAGCCGTGCTCCTCACCGGGCGGGATCGGGGCGCCGCGGTCGACCCAGGGCCGCTGGGTGGATGACTTGCGCCCGGCGTGGGCGATCTGGATCGCCGGCACACTGCCCTGACTCTTGAGGAAGGCGGTGACGCGCCGGAACGCCTCGGTCTGCCGGTCGTTCCACAGCCCCAGGTCCCAGGCGCTGATCCGCCCCTCGGGGCTCACCGCGGTGGCCTCGGCGAGGATCAGCCCGGCCCCGCCCGCGGCGCGGGCGGCCAGGTGCTGGAGGTGCCAGTCGTTGGGCGCGCCCTCCTCGACCCCGTCGGGGGCGGCCGAGTACTGACACATCGGCGCCATCCAGAGACGGTTGGGGATGGTCAGTGACCTCAGGGTGTACGGCTCGAACAGGGCGCTCACGGGGGCTCCGTTTCCTGTGCTGCGGAGGGACACTCCTGCTAATGACTCGGCTAGTACGATATATTCCGTACTACGAAGCCTGTCAAATAAAAAGCCCAGCCGAGGACGCCGGTACCCCTCCTGGGAGGCGGGCGCCGCGCTCCGGTGCGCCCGGGTGAGCGCGTGGCCCCTATGGCCGTAGGTCAGTAGAGTGAGGCCCGTGACAGCGAGACCGTTGAGTGAAGTTGTTGAGCCCGGATGGGCGCAGGCCCTGAGCCCTGTCGCCGAACGCGTCGCCGGGATGGGCGACTTCCTGCGTGCGGAGGTCGCGGCGGGCCGTACCTATCTGCCCGCCGGAGCGAACGTACTGCGCGCCTTCCAGCAACCCTTCGACGAGGTAAGGGTCCTGATCGTGGGTCAGGACCCCTATCCGACGCCCGGCCACGCGGTGGGGCTGAGCTTCTCGGTGGCGCCGGAGGTGCGACCGCTGCCGGGCAGCCTGGAGAACATCTTCCGGGAACTGCACACGGACCTGAGCCTGCCACGCCCCTCGAACGGCGACCTGACACCGTGGACACAACAGGGCGTGCTCCTGCTCAACAGGGCCCTGACCACGGCGCCCCGCAAACCGGCCGCGCACCGGGGCAAGGGCTGGGAGGAAGTGACCGAGCAGGCCATCCGCGCCCTGGCCGCGCGGGGCAAGCCGCTCGTCTCCATCCTGTGGGGGCGCGACGCGCGCAACGCCCGCCCGCTGCTGGGCGACTACCCCGCGATCGAGTCCGCGCACCCCTCGCCCATGTCCGCCGACCGCGGCTTCTTCGGCTCGCGGCCCTTCAGCCGCGCCAACGACCTGCTGATCGGCCAGGGGGCGCAGCCGGTGGACTGGCGGCTGCCGTGAGCACGTCCACGGGCCGCGGGTGAGCAGGTCCGCCGCCCGGCGGTCGTTCCCCGAGGTACGACCGCCGGGCCGGTGAAGGGACCGGCCACCGGCTCCACGGCACCGCGGGCGGCACAGCTCGCCGACGACGTACCGGGCGGGCCGCACGCGACCGGCGTGGCCGAGGTCGGGTCCACACGCCCGCCGCAGAACGTCCACGCGCGTCGTCGGCGGCGGCTCCCTCGTGGAACGGCTCGAAGTGACCTGCGTCCCCTCTGTCCTGGCGGTCGGCCGCACCCCGGTCATCCTCTCGGCTCTCCCCTCACCCGTCCCCTCCGCTCCCCACCTCTTCCGTCCCTCCTCGCAGACGGCCCAACGGGTCCGGCCCGTGCGGCCGTTCACCGCGGGAGCCCCGTCGGAAAGCTCCGGTGCCCGTTGTCCCTCGTGTCTCCGGTGACCGAGCCGCCCGTCGTGAGCGGAGCCCCGGCGTGAGCTGGGTGCTGGGTGTGGACTCGGGCGGCTCCGGGGTGCGGTTCGCCCTGGGCTCGACCGCCGCGGGCGGTACGGACCGTACGGGAGGCCCGCCAGGCCCCGGCGGTGTGACGACCGTCGCCACCACCACCTCGGCGGAGCCGGTGCGCACCGGGCCCCGCGGTCTCGACCCGGCGGATCTGCTGGCGCGGCTGCTGCCCGCCGTGGACACCCTGCTGGCGCGGGCGGACCGGTCGTGCTCGACGCGGTCGCGATCGGCGCGGCCGGAATGGCGACGCTCGGCGCCGCGCTGCGGGCCGAGCTGCCCGGTGCGCTGGAACACGCCCTCGGTGTGCGCCGCCTTGCGCTCGCGGCCGATGCCGTCACCGCGTACGCCGGAGCGCTCGGGCAGCGCCCGGGAGCGGTGGTCGCGGCCGGTACGGGAATGATCGCCCTGGGTACGGATCTGACCGGCTGGCGCCGTGCCGACGGGTGGGGGCATCTGCTCGGTGACTGCGGCGGCGGCGCCTGGATCGGCCGGGCCGGACTCGAAGCGGCGATGCGCGCGTACGACGGGCGGCCGGGTGGTTCGCCCGCACTGCTGTCCAGGATGGAAGTGGTTTTCGGGCCCGCGCCCGAGCTGCCGGGGCTGCTCTATCCGCGTTCCGACCGGCCCGCCGTGCTCGCCTCGTTCGCGCCGGAGGTGGCCGCGCTCTCCGGGGACGACCCGGTGTCGGCGGGAATCCTCGCGGCGGCCGCAGCCCGGATCGCGGAGTCGGCCGCCGCGGCCTGCCCGCCGGAGGGCCCGCGCGAAGTCGCCCTGACCGGCGGCCTGTTCAAACTCGGCGATCCCCTCCTCGTGCCCGTGCGGGCCGAACTGGCAGACCGGCTGCCGCACGCCACGACGGTGCCCGCGGGGACCGGCCCGCTGGGCGGGGCGCTTCTCGTCGCGGCGGCGCTGGCGACGGGCTCGCTGACACTGCCGCGCGATCCCGGATTGCTCAACGTACCGACAGAACAGGACAGATGAGGGGAAAATTACCTAACGGATAAATAAGGACAGATGGTTCGCGACTGCCCCCTCCCCGAACAGCCACACCCACAAAACCAGTAGCATTCGACGCCATGAGCACCCCCACTGGGCCCGCATCCGGCCTGCCTGTACGAATGCCGCGCCCCCGCCAGTCGGGGCGCCACCGCCGTCCCGAACCGGTGGCGGCCCCCGAAGGGGCGGCCGCGCTGGTCCTCGCCGTGCCCGGCACCCCTTCGGCCGCCGTGCGCGGGCTGGCCGAAGAGGTCATCAGCATCGCCCGTTCCGAGCTGCCCGGCCTCGACGCGGCCATCGGTTTCCTCGACGGCGACGACGAGGAGTACCCGACCCTGCTGTCCGTCCTGACCGGGACCGCGGCGCTGCGCGCCGAGCGTTACGAGCTGGCGCGGGCCGCCGGTCGCGAGGTCGCCGAGCCCGAGGGCCCGGCCGCCGTCGTCGTACCGCTGCTGGCCGGCCCCGACAGCACCCTGATCACCCGCATAGGCGAGGCCGTCGCGGAGAGCGGCACCACCGTCGAGCTGACCGACGTCCTCGGTCCGCACCCGCTGCTCGCCGAGGGGCTGCACGTGCGCCTGTCGGAGGCCGGTCTCGCCCGCGCCGACCGTGCCAGGCTGTTCACGGTCGCCACGGCGGCCGACGGGATCATCCTGGCCACGGTGGGCGGCAAGGAGTCCGTACAGACCGCCGGGATCACCGGGATGCTGCTGGCCGCGCGGCTGGCCGTGCCGGTGATGGCCGCCGCGCTCGACGAGGACGGCTCGGTCGTCGCCATCGCCGAGCAGCTGCGCGAGGCGGGTTCGACCCAGCTCGCGCTGGCCCCGTACCTGGTCGGCCCCGAGCTGCCCGAGGGGCTGCTCGACGCCGCGCTCAAGGAGGCGGACTGCGCCGCCGCCGAGCCGCTGGGCGCGTACCCGGCGATCGGCAAGCTGGTGCTGTCGAAGTACGCGTCGGTGCTGGGCATCAGCACGCAGCCGCAGGGGGCTCCGGCACACTGAACGGCCGCGCGGCACCGGCCGCGACCAGGGCGACCAGTGGGAAAGGGCCCGCACCGGACGCACTCCGGAGCGGGCCCTTCCGGCTGCCCGGGGGGCGGCGCCCGCCCGGCGCCTCTCGCCCGCCCGGCGCCTCTCGCCCGCCCGGCGCCTCCTGAGCGGCCGGGAGCCGTCCGGTCAGCCGAAGATCACACAGGAGGCGGCCGGGGCCGCCAGGGAGCCCGCACGGGCCGGGACGCCGGTCTCCCGGTCGAGGTCGAACCAGGTCACGTCGCCGGACCGCTCGTTCGCCGCGTAGAGGCGGCTGCCCGTCGGGTCCAGCGCGAGATCGCGCGGCCACCGGCCGCCGCAGTCCACCGCCGTCACCGGCTCCGGCTTCTCGTACGTCGCGTCCAGCGCCAGCACGGAGATGCTGTCGTGGCCCCGGACGGCCACCCAGACGAACCGGCCGTCCCGTGACACGACCACCGTCGAGGGGAAGGTCTCCCCCGCGACCGTGCCGGGCAGGACGGGCGTCTCGGCGACCGGTTCGAGCACGCCCGCCGTCGCGTCCCAGCGGCAGACGGTGAGTGTCGGCTCCAACTCGCCCACCACATAGACGTGTTCGCCCCGGGGGTGGAAGGCGAGGTGGCGCGGCCCGGTGCCGGGGCGCAGCGCCGTCTCCCCGTGCGGCGTGGGCTCCCCGGCCGCCGGGAGGGCGAGGATCCGTACGGAGTCGGTGCCGAGGTCGGTGCACAGGGCCCAGCGCCCGCCGGGGTCGGCCACCACGTGGTGGGCGTGCGCGGCGCGCGGCCGGTCGCCTGGCGAGCCGCCGGTGCCGTGCGGGAACACCGCGACGGGAGCGCGCAGCGAACCGTCGTCGGCGACCGGCAGCACCGAGACGCTGCCCGAACCGTAGTTGGCGGTCAGCAGCCGGTCTCCGGCGAGCGCGAGATGCGTGGGAGCCGCGCCACCCACCGGGACGGGCGCGCCCATCGGCCGGGGCGCCGCCCGGCCACCGGCCCGTACGTCCAGCGCCGCCGCCGCGCCGTCCGGTCGCTCGGAGACCGCGTACAGCACGGAGCCGTCCGGGGCCAGCGCGAGATACGAGGGGTCGGGCACGGCGTCGGTGGCCCCGCGTTCGGTGAGCGCGCCGGTCCGCGGGTCCAGATCCGCCGCGACGATGCCGCGCCCTCCCGCCGAGGTGAACGACCCGATGAAAACCCGCCCGCCGCTGCCGTCGATCACCCTGTGCCCTCTTCCGTACGACCTCGACGTCTCGTCCGCCCGGCGACGTTAGCAGGTGGGTTCCGGCGGCAGGACGGGCGCGGCGCGCGAGTCAGACGGGCGCGAGGGGAGCGCGCGGCGCGGTGCGCAGCGGCGACGCGAGTTCGGCCAGCGCCCGTTCCAGCCGGTGCAGATGAGCCAGCGCGCCCTCGGCGCCAGGGGGCCGGGAGGGCTCGGCGGCCGTCGCCGCGGCGCGGCCGGAGTGCGCGGCCCCGAGGGGCGCCAGCGCGTGCACGGCGTGCTCCACGGCGTCCTCGACCCGGCGGCAGGCGGCGGCCAGCTCCGCGTCGAGGCGGGCGCCGGGACCGGCGGCCAGGGCGGCGAATCCGCGTGCCTCGCGCGCGCAGTCGTCGAGCAGCGCGAGCACCCGCCGGGCGCGGGCCTTGCGGGCGCGCAGCGGGCTGAGCGGGTGGACCAGCGGGGCGAGGGACAGCCGTACCTTCGCGAGCAGCGCCTCCAACTCGGCCGCCGGCGGCCCCGGGTCGGCCGCCTCGTCCCCGGCGAGCCGACGGGCGGCCGTGGTCGTGCAGATGTGGACGCAGGTCAGCGCGCGGCCGATCCACGCGTTGGTCGCCGCGTGGGTGGTGACGGGGAGGACCACGGTGACGGCGAGGGCGACGCCGAGGGCGCCCGCGGCGGTCTCCTCGAACCGCAGCAGGAGCAGCCCCGGGTGCAGCACGCCCAGCAGGCCGTAGAGCAGGCCCGCCATGACCGTCACGAAGAACATCATCCAGGAGTACGAGACGGCGGCGGTGTAGAAGATCCCGAAGACGCAGACGGCGACCAACGCGGCGGTGGGTGCGAGCGCGCCGTCCAGCGGTACCGCGACGAGCAGTCCTGCCGCGATCCCGACGACCGTGCCGACGACCCGGCGGAAGCCGCGTACCAGGGTCTCGCCGCGCGAGGCGGTGTTGACGAAGATCCACCAGGCGGTGCCGACGGCCCAGTACCAGCGGTCCGGGGAGAGGGCCTGTCCGATCGCGAGCGCGACGGCGCAGGCGACGGTCGCCTGGAGGGCCTGGCGGGTGGTGGTGCGCGCGAGCCCCCGGCCCGGGGCCGGTGGGGCGGGCGCGGCGGGCGGCGGCAGTCGGCGCTCGTAGCACCAGAGGCCGAACCGGACGGCCGAGGTGACGGTCAGGGAGAGCGTGACGGCGCCGAACAGCTCGGGGAGCCGGTCCTGGCCGGTGTGCAGGAACTGCGTCATGAAGAACGCCATGAACGCGAAGATCCCCAGCGCGTGCCCGCGCGGCCCCCAGCGGCGGGCGTACACCCCGGCGGATACGACGGCGAGGAAGGCGGCGTCGCGGATCCGGGGGGAGTCGTGGAGGGTGGCGGCCAGCGCCAGGACGGGGAAGCCCGCCACGGGCAGCAGCGCGGTGGTGAGGGCCTGGCCCCGGACGGTGGGGTCCGCGACCGTGAACAGGGCGAGCAGGGCGGTGAGGCCGCAGGCGATGACGGCCGTGAGGGAGTACCCGGCGGCGCCGGAGACCGCCACGGCCGCGCCGATGCCCAGCACGGCCCGCGCGGAGGCGCGCAGCCGCAGCCGCCCCGGGTCCGGAGCGACGAATACCGTCTTCAGCACCGTGTTTCCCCTGTCACTCTTGCTCGGTACCGGGGCGCCGAGACACCCGGCTGGTCCTCGGCACTCGGCACTCGGCTCGGCCCTTGGCCCCTGGGCCCCTGACGCCCGGCGCTCGGCGCGTGCGCCCGGCGCCGCTCCGTCAGGCGTCAGGCGTGAGGCATGCGGAAGGCGCCGCGGGACTCCGCAGCGCCATCGATACCGATATCAGAGCATCTTCTTGACCTATGGCTCAACTGAAGCTCGACACACTGGGCCATTGGCACAGAGTTCAGCCGAAGGTCCAGGCCACGGTGGCGCCAATGGACCAGCCGGGACACCGGGGGCGGGACGGCAACGGCCCCGGGTGTCCGATGCGCTCGGGGTGAGCGCACCGGACACCGGGGCCGATGGGAGACCGGCGGGACGCTGGATCAGCTGCCCGTGGCGGCCTTGCGACGACGGGTCATGACGACGACCGCGCCACCGGCGGCCAGCAGGGCTGCCGCGCCCGCGGCGATCGGGACGACGTTGCCGCCACCGGTCTCGGCCAGGTCGCCTCCGGCGCCGCCGTTACCGCCGGTCGACGCCTGGCTCGGCTCGTTGGCCGGGGTGGACGATGCCGAGGTCGGCTCGGAGGCGCTCGGGGTGGGCGAGCCCGTACCCGGGGTCTCGTCGCTCTCCGAGGCGGACGGCTCCGGCGAGGTCGGCTCGGAGGGCTCGCCGACGGGCGGCGTCGACTCGGCCGGCGGCTCATCGGGCGTGGACTCGCCCGTGGACGGCTCGGGCTCCGGCTCGGTCACCGGGGGGATCTCCTGCGCGGTGCAGTCCTTCGTACCGCCGTTCCAGGCCGCGATCAGCTTGTCCTTGATGACCGGGCGGCTGGGCCCGATCGGCAGATCGCCGTGCTCGAAGCCGTCGTTCGCGTCCTTGAGGCCGTCGTACTTGACCTTGCCCCGGTAGAGGTCGACCTGCGCGAAGCAGTCGACGTCGGGGAAGGCCACGTCGAGCGTGTCCTGGCCGCCGTGCTTGATCTCGACGCTGTCGAAGTCGTGGAAGACCTGCTCGCCGGAGGTGTTCCAGCTGGGGCCGTGGGTACGGTACGAGGCGAGCGACACGGTGCACTTGGCGGCGTCGGACGCGGTACGGACCTTGACGTGGACCTTGCCGTCGGCGGCTGCCTTGAGATTGATGTCGTCGACCTTGATCTGGGAGTACCAGTCACGGCCGTCCAGGGAGAACTCGCACTTGTCGGTCGTGGTGACCGGCGTGACCGGGGTGCCGGCGCCCTTGCCGGGCTTGTAGCCCCCGTGGTTCCCCTTGTTCCAGCCCTTGCCGCCGGGGCAGTCCGTGGCCCACGCGGAGCCCGCGGCGACGGTGGTGAGGGCCAGGGCGGCGGCGCCGGTCCCGAGCAGGCGCAACGCCGTGACACGTCTCGATATGGCCATGCGTTTCCCATCTTGTGCTGCGCGTGACCCGGCCCGGACATCGCGTTTCGCGAGATTCGCACCACGCGACGCCGCACGCCGCACGCCGGAACGGGGCAGGCCGGAGCAGAGTCAGGCTGAAGTGGTTTGGTCGCGCACCGGGCCGTGGGGCCCTCGGTGGCACCACGCATGCTGCTGGGGGCACCATCGCCGTGTCAACTGATCGCGACGGCCGGAATATGACGTTCCGTCGAGGCGGACAAGCCTTCCTTATGAGGGCGCGCCGTGCGCAACGTGGACGGTACCGGCATCACCGGCCCTGCCGGATCACGCCGTCCGCGCACCACGCTCACCCCGGCGCCTGCCGCTCTCCCTCGGCTCGTCACGGGAGACCGGGCTCGACCGAGTGATCACCGCAGGTCAGGGCCTCGCCAGCGGGGAAGGGCGCGCGAAGCGGTACGGGCGGGCCACCGTGTGGACGTACCCGGTACCAGTTGTGAAGGTCTTGAAAAACACCCTGAACAGAGGCCCTTGTCGACCTGTCGGCATGTGCCGATCCGGGTTTCGAGGCGCTCGTTCGTCGCCGCGGCGCCCGATGGTTGCGGTGAAGACCAGCCGCGCGGCGGCCGATTGTGGTCGTGTCACCTCGGGCCGCCGTCTCCTGGGCACGGCGGCCCGCCGCCGGAGGCGGCACGGCGACACGGCAGTACGGCGGCACGGCGGTGCGACAGTACGGCGGCACGGCGGCAGTACGGCGACGGCGCGACCGGGGACTGTCAGACCCCTCCGCTACGTTGCGGTCATGAGCGAATTCGTACTTGTAGCGGGGGCCTGGCTCGGAGCGTGGGCGTGGGAGGACGTGGTGCCCGAGCTGCGCGCGGCCGGCCACGGCACCCATGCCCTGACCCTGTCGGGGCTCGCGGAGAAGCAGGGTGTACCGGCCGGGCAGCGGACCCACGTCCAGGACATCGTGGCGGAGATCGAGCGCCACGATCTGCGCGATGTCGTCCTGGTCGGACACAGTTACTCGGGGATCCCGGTCGGTCAGGCCGCGGTCCTCGTCGGCGACCGGCTGGCGCGGGTCGTCTTCGTCGACGCGAACGTCCCGGCCGACGGTGAGTCGTTCGTGTCCGGCTGGCCGGACGGCCGGGCGGCCGTGGAGGCGGCGATCGCCGCGAACGGGGGCTTCTGGCCACCGTTGACGGCCGCCGACTACGCGGGCCAGGACCTGGACGACACGCACATCACACGCATCGTGGCGGGCTCGACGCCGCACCCGGGCGCCACCCTGACCGAGCCCGCCGCGCTGGCGGGCCCGCTCGGCGCGCTGCCCGCCACGTACATCAAATGCCTGCGGGACGGGGAGCGGCCGAGCGACGACGTGGCCGCGCTGCTGCGCGGTGAGCGCTGGCGGCTGGTTCGGATGGACACCGGCCACTGGCCGATGTTCTCCCGGCCGCGCGAGCTGGCCCGGATCCTCCTCGACGCGGCAGGGCCGGGAACCTGACCACGGCCCCGCCCCGACCGGGCCCCGGAGCCACGCCGAGGCAGGCGGCACCGTCGAAGCGGATGGGCCGCCGAGGCAGGTGGCCCCGTCGAGGCAGGTGGCTTCTTCGAGGCAGGTCGCCCTTCTCAGCCGCGCCCGGGGTGGTCCCGCGCCTCGGTGTGCGCCTCCACGAGACGGTCAGGCGCCGCCTGCCGCCAGGAGTCCACGACGATGTCGCGCAGTTCGTCCAGATCCTCCAGGGCGCCGAGCCGCACCCGTACCCACGCGGAACTCGCCTCGTGCGGCGGCACCCAGAACTTCTCCGGTTCGGCCGCGATCAGCTCGGCCCGCTCGTGCCGGGGACAGCGCACGGCGAACGACGTCCGGTCGTCGGGCACCGTCACGAACATCTTCCCCGCGACGCGGAACGTGGGCATGTGCCACGCCTCCTTCTCCAAGGTCTCCGGGAGAGAGAGCGCGATACGGCGGACATCATCGGCATCGATCACGGGCGCCAGGGTAGCGCCGCCCGGCCCGGAGCGGACGGCGGCCGGGCGCAGACGGCATTGGAGTGCCGATGGCCCGGTCGAACGGCCTCGGACCGGGCCATCGGCACAGAGCCCTCGGTACAGTGAAGCCCGCGTACGGACGGACGGCGGAAGGCCCCGGCAGACCCATGGCAGTGGACGCGCTCGACACCCGGATCCTGCGGCTGCTCATCGAGCGGCCCCGTACCTCGGTGCGGGAGTACGCGCGCCTGCTCGGGATCGCCCGGGGCACGTTGCAGGCCCGGCTCGACCGGCTGGAGCGTACGGGTGTGATCACCGGCACCGGGCCGTACCTCTCCCCCGCCGCGCTCGGCCACCCCGTACTCGCCTTCGTCCACATCGAGGTCACGCAGGGACATCTGGACGAGGTGGGGGACGCGCTCGCCGAGGTCCCCGAGATCATCGAGGCGTTCTCGATCACCGGCGCGGGCGACCTGCTCACCCGGGTCGTGGCACGGGACAACGGACATCTGGAGGACGTGGTCCAGCGGCTGATCCGGCTGCCCGGCGTGGTCCGTACCCGCACGGAGATGGCGCTGCGCGAGCGCGTGGCGCACCGGCTGCTGCCCCTGGTCGAGGCGGTGGGCCGGGCGGCGCCCGTGGCCTCGGCGCCCGCCCGGCCGGACGCTCAGACAGCGGGCGCCGGGTCCGGCTCGCCGACCGGGACGGGACCGTCGGCCGGGACCGGCTGATTCGCCAACTCCTGCCGGTACGGGCGCAGTTGGCGGAAAGCGTTCCAGCCGAGCGCGCCCACGGTGCGGCCGTCGGTCCGGTAGAGCGCCACGAAGCCCGGCCCCTTCTCGCCGTCGATGATCTCCACGTCGGCGTCCTCGGAGAGCAGACCGTGGGCCTGGATCTTCACATCGAACTGGTCCGACCAGAAGTAGGGCAGCGGGGTGAACGGCTCGATGTCGCCGTGCAGCAGGTTGCGGGCCGCCGCCACGCTCTGCTCGCCCGCGTTCGTCCGGTGCTCCAGCCGCATCCGCCTGCCGTAGCGGGCGTTCGGCCAGCTCGCGACGTCCCCGGCGGCGTAGACGTCGGGCGCGGCACGGCAGTAGGCGTCGCAGTTCACCCCGTTGTCCAGCGCGAGGCCGGAGCCGCGCAGCCAGTCCACGGCGGGCACGGAGCCGATGGCGACGAGGACCAGATCGGTCTCCAGCAGGGTGCCGTCCGCGAGCCGCACTCCGTCGACCCGGCCGCCCGACTCCGTGAACCCGCCGACCGAGGTCCCGGCGAGCAGGGTGACGCCGCGCTCCCGGTGCAGGGCGCAGAGCCGTTCGGCGACGGCGCCGCCGAGCTGACGGGCCATCGGCAGGGGCAGCGGATCGACCAGGGTGACGGCCAGTCCGAGCTGCGCGGCCACCGCGGCGACTTCGGTGCCCAGGAAGCCCGCTCCGATCACCACCAGCCGGCGGGCGTCCGCCAGCGAGCCGCCGAGCGCGGTCGCGTCGTCAACGGTGCGCAGCACATGGACGCCCGCCAGTTCGTGCCCGAAGGGCAGCCGCCGCGGGGTGACGCCGGTGGCGATCACCAGACCGTCGTACTCCAGCGCCGTGCCGTCTTCGAGGCGCAGCCGGTGGTCCGTGACGTCGAGGCCGGTGGCGCGCGCCGGGAGCAGGGTGACGCCGAGTCCGTCGTAGTGGTCCCGCTCACGCAGTACGGTCCGCTCCGGCGACCAGGCTCCGGAGAGGACCTGCTTCGACAGCGGGGGCCGGTCGTAGGGCAGGCCCGGCTCCTCCCCCACCAGGGTCAGCCGTCCGGTGAACCCCTCACGGCGCAGGGACTCGGCCGCTCCTGCCCCCGCCGCCCCACCGCCCACGACGACGATGCTCTCGCGCATGTCCCGTCTCCTCCTGTCGATGCCCGCCGCCCGGTTCCGGACGGCGCTCCGCCAAGGTCACGTCCGGTGCCCATGGTCGCGGTCCGCCGACGAACTGTCACGGGCGCCTCCGCGATCACGCGGGAAACCACTCGTGACACGAGGTGAACAGGCGGCGCCCCGAGGCGAGCCGCCGGGGGCACGAGGTGATCGCACCGCACGGCGCGTCCGGGCGGCCGACGGCCCGGACGTATCATGACCGGCGGCAGCGGCGGGCCCCGGTCACCACGTCACCTCGTAACTCCCTCTCACCACGGAGCTGAGCGATGAGCAACCCCTTCGACACCCCCGACGGGCGCTATCTCGTCGTCGTCAACGACGAGGCGCAGTACTCCCTGTGGCCCGCCTTCTCCGACGTGCCCGCGGGCTGGACGGTGGCGCTCCCGGCCGCGAGCCGTCAGGAGTGTCTCGATCACATCACCGCGCACTGGACGGACATGCGGCCCAGGAGCCTCGCCGAGGCCACGTCCGAGCGCTGATCCGCCCTCGGGTACACCTTCCGGGGGCGGCTCAGCGCCCGCTCGCGCCGTAGAGCCGTAGAGCGCCGTAGAGCCATAGAGAGCCGCAGAGAGCCGTGGAGCGCGATCAATGCCGCCCCCGCCCCCGGCCGGTAAACCGCCGACCGCTTTTCGCCCGTCTCGGCCCGGATATCCAGGGGCACACTCGGTCTCTCTTTTGTTTCCCGCTGTTCGGCGTGCTTTCGGTACGTATTTCCACTCCGCACCGCACCGCACCGCACCGCACCGCACCGGAAATGTCGGGATCGGATTCACTTGAACGGCTACGCGCGAAACGTTGCGGAACGTACTGGTAGGAGAACCGCGGCGCGGCCCCGGAGACTTGGCCAGAGCGAGAACCGATAGCCATTGACACACTCCGAGACCCTGATCGATCATCGCGGTGTAGACCACCCGACAGCGCGGCGGCCCGGGGTCGGGTTACGCGTTCCATCCCGCTCGGCCATTTGGGCAGAAAAATATCAGTCACCCCTGCGGATAAACCTCCCGCGGAGGGGAAAGGCCCGCTTTGCCCGCGAACCAGTCCGTCCGTCATGCGACCTCCGAGCAGCCGCCCGCCCTCTCCTCCGCCCAGCGGCGGCTGTGGTTCCTCGCGCAGATGCGAGGCGCGAACGAGGCGTACAACGAAGCGATCGCCTACAGCCTGCGCGGCCCGCTGGACCGCGCCGCGCTGGCCCGCGCGCTCGACTCGCTGGTCGCCCGGCACGAGGTGCTGCGCACCCGGCTGGTCCCGCACGGCGGCGCCGTGCACCAGCGGATCGATCCGCCGGACACCGGCTACGCCCTGGCCGCGGACGATCTCACCGGCTGTCCCGACGCCGAGGATCGGCTCGCCGCCCTGCGGCGCGAGGAGGCCGAGGCGCCGTTCGACCTGAGCCGGGGGCCGCTCGGGCGCGGTCGGCTGATCACCCTGGCGGCGGACCGTCACGTTCTGCTGCTGACGCTGCACCACACCGTGTTCGACGGCTGGTCCATGAACGTGATGATGCGCGAACTCGGCCTGCTCTACACCGCCTTGCTGCGCGGCGAGAGCGACCCGTTGCCGCCGCTGCCGCTCCAGTACGCGGACTACGCCCGGCGGCAGGACCTCCGGGCGTCGGGCGCGGAGCACGCCGCGCAGAGCGCTTACTGGCAGGAGCGGCTGACCGGCGTACCGCCCCTGCTGGAGCTGCCGACCGACCGGCCGCGCCCACCCGAGCAGGACTACAGCGGCGGCCGGGTGCGGATCACTCTGGACGGGGAACTCACCTCCGCCCTGCGGTCCCTGGCCCGGCGGCACGGCGGCACACTGTTCGTCGCCGTCCTGACGGGCTGGTCCATCGTGCTGTCCCGGCTGACGGACCGGCGTGACATCGTCGTGGGCACGCCCACCGCGAACCGCCGGGGCGGCGATCTCTCGGGGCTCATCGGATTTTTCGTCAACTCGCTCGCGCTGCGCACCGATCTGTCGGGATCACCGACGGGGTCGGAGCTGCTGAAGCGGGTGCGCGGCGTGGTGCGCGAGGCTCTGGACCACCAGGACCTGCCGTTCGAGCGGGTGGTGGAGCTGGTCAATCCGGCGCGCAGCGTCGCCCACAACCCGCTGTTCCAGACGATGCTCGCCTGGGTCCCCTCGCGCAAGGACATGCTGGACCTGCCGGGGATCGAGGCGGCGCCGCTGGACATCCCGTTCGCACCGGCCCGATTCGATCTGGCGCTGTCGATGGCCGAGGAGGACGGCCGCGTGGTCGGCCATCTGGACTACGCCACCGCCCTGTTCGACCGGGAGACGGTCGAACGCTACGCCGCCTATCTGCGCCACGTGCTGGCCCAGCTCGCGGAACACCCGGACCGGGAGGTCGCGGACCTCGCGCTGATGGACGCGCGGGAGCGCGCCGAGCTGCTCGCCGACTGGGACGCCACCGACGGGACGCGGGCGCTCGCGCCGTCCGGGTCCGGCGGGCTGGTCGAGCGATTCGAGGCGTGGGTACGGGCCAGGCCGGACGGGACCGCTCTCGTACTCGCGGGAGAGCGGCTGGACTACGCGACGCTGGAACGGCGGGCCAACCGGCTGGCGCACGCCCTGATCGCCCGGGGCGTGGGCCCCGAGGTGGTGGTCGGGCTGCACACGGGCCGGACGGCGGAACTGGTCGTGGGCGTCCTCGGGATCCTCAAGGCGGGCGGCGCGTATCTGCCGCTCGACCCGGCCCAGCCGGTCGCCCGGCTGGCGGCCATGGTCGAGGACGCGGCGCCGGCGCTGGTCCTGAGCGCCGTGTCCGCGCGGGGCCTGGTGCGTACCGACACCGACACCGGCACCGGCACCGGCACTCACACCGGCATCGATGTCGGTACCGGTGTCAGTGCCGATGCCCGTGTCAGTGCCGAAGCCGCAGCCAATGCCAATGCCGATGCCGATGCCGCGGCCAGTGCCGAAGCCGGGGTCGCGGAACCTCCCGGCGACTGGCTGTCCTTCGCCGCCGTCGAGTCGGAGGGGACGCGTGAAGACGCGCCCGGCGTCGCCGTCCGTCCCGCGCATCCGGCCTATGTCATCCACACCTCGGGCTCCACCGGCCGCCCCAAGGGCGTGGTGGTGACCCACGGCAATGTCCTCAACCTGTTCGACACCTGGCTGGCCCGGTTCGGGGGCACGCCGGGCGAGGCGACTTCGGCCTGGTCGGGCATCGGCTTCGACGCCTCGGTACACGAGATCCTGCTGCCGCTCACCACGGGCGCCGTACTGCACCCGGTCCCCGACGAGTTGCGCGGCGACCCGCGGGCCCTGCTGGAGTGGATGCGCGAACACCGCGTCGTCCAGGCGTTCCTGCCGCCTTCCTATGTGAAGTGGATCGACGAGGAGCCCGAGATCCGGCTGAAGGGGCTGGCCCTGCGCCAGCTGCTGACCGGGGTCGAGCCGCTGCCGGAGAAGGCGCTGTACCGGATGCGTCAGATCCTGCCCGACCTGCGCGTCTGCTATGGCTACGGGCCGACCGAGACCACGCTCTACAGCACCGCCTACACCGATCCGGGCCCCGTGGAGCGGCAGTGCCCCATCGGCAGGCCGCTGGACAACACCCGTCTCTATCTGCTCGACGAGCGGCTGGCACCGGTACCGCCCGGGGTGACCGGCGAGGTCTACATCGGCGGGGCGAGCCTGGCCCGCGGCTATCTGAACCGGCCGGACCTGACCGCAGAGCGGTTCGTACCCGATCCCTTCGTACCCGGCGCGCGGATGTACCGGACCGGCGACCTGGCGCGGCGGCTGCCCGACGGCCAGGCCGAGTTCGCCGGGCGCCGCGACGACCAGGTCAAACTGCGCGGATTCCGGATCGAGTTCGGTGAGGTCGAGGCGGCGCTGCTGGCGCTGCCCGGGGTGCGGGAGGCGGCTGTGCTCACCGATCGCGACGCGGCCGGTGAACCGCGGCTGATCGCCGCCGTCGGCGGGGAGGGCCTGGCGCCGCGTCCGCCGGGCGAGTGGCGTGCCGCGCTGTCGCGGCGGCTGCCCGACTACATGCTCCCGGCGCTCTTCGTCGAGCTGGAGCGGCTCCCGCAGACCCCCAACGGCAAGCTCGACCGGGCGGCGGTGCTGGAACGCGCACGCGCGGGCGGCCCCGCGCAGGTCAACCAGGCCAGTCCGCGCGATCACATAGAACTGACGCTCTATCACCTATGGCAACGGCTGCTGGTCCACACCGACATCGGGATCCGCGACAGCTTCTTCGACATCGGAGGCACCTCGATCTCCGCCATCAAGCTCACGCACTCGATCCACGAGGAGTTCGGCGAGACCCTCTCGATCCGGGAACTCATGCTGCACCCCACCATAGAGGCGCTCGGCGGTCGGCTGCGCGAGGGCGCCCCTGACCGGCCGCCGAGCAATCTGGTCGAGTTCCGGGCGGGCGACGGACGTGGCCGGGTGGTCTGCGTGCATCCGGCGGGCGGCACCGCGTTCTGTTATCTGTCCCTGGCCAAGGCCCTGCCCGAGCATTACGGCGTGTACGGCGTCCAGTCCCCCGGGATCAATCCCGGTGAGGCGCTGCTGCCGACGGTCGAGGCGATGGCCGAGTCCTATCTGCGGCTCATCGAACCCCTCTCCGAGGGGCCGTTGGTCATCACCGGTCTGTCGTACGGCGGTCTCGTCGCCCACGAGATGGGCCGTCGGCTGGCGCTGGCGGGGCACACCGGGGTGAGCGTCGTCCTGCTGGACACCCGGGCGACCGACGACACGGCAGCCGCGCTCGCGCACACCGCGCCCGTGGAGATGGCCGAATTCCGCGACAAACTGGTCAAGTTCAACGGGATGTACCCCGGCATCGAGGACCGGCAGGTGGAGCAGTACTTCCGCGTCTACAACCACAACCGCATGACCGTACGGGGCTATGCGGTGCCGTCGACACCGGCCAGGCTGGTCCTGGTGCGGGCCGAGGCCGGTGGTGCGGACGACGACGCGTTCCCCGACGACGTGGAGGAGTTCTGGCGCGGCCGTGCCGAGGGCGGCTTCCTGGTGGAGCACGCGCGGTGCGACCACTGGGAGATGCTGGAGTCCGCCGAGGTGCTCCGGGTGGCCGCGCTGATCGGCACCGAGCTGAGCGGCGTGCCCACCGCCGGGCCACCGGCCCCTGTCCGGGCGCCGGATGAACGCCGATCCGAGTCCGCCGCGGCGCGGGAGGCGCGATGAGACCCGGATCGAGAACACCGGACGACGCCATGGACAACTCCGCGGACGACCCGAAGGACAGCCTGGCCGGGGGTACGGCCTCCGGCCTCCCGGCGGATGGGCTGGCCGCCGCGATACTCGCGCGGGCCCGCCGCCACCCGGACGCCGTGGCGGTGTCCGACGGCGAACGGACCCTGGACTACGCCGAACTGGACGCCGCGAGCGCCGCCGTCACCCGTGGTCTGCGGGCCGGTGGAGTGCGGGCGGGCCAGGCGGTCGCGGTGCTGCTGCCCCGCTCCTGGGAGCTGGTCTGCGCCATGCTCGGCATCCTGCGGCTGGGCGCCGTGGTGGTGCCGCTGGACGCGCAGAGCCCACCCGAGCGGCGGCGTCACATCCTGGCCGACGCGGCGGCCGTCACACTGATCCACGACGGCGCCGTGCCTCCCGGGACGCGGGACGGGCTGCCCGGCGGGGTGACTCCGCTGTCCGTCACCGCGCTGCTCGACACCGCCGCGGAACCCGACGGGCCGAGCACGCCCGCGATTCCCGCCGCGCCGGTCTCGTTCCTCTTCTACACCTCGGGCACCACGGGCGTGCCCAAGGGCGTCGAGGTCCGGGACGCGGGCATCCTGCGGCTGGCGCGGCCGGGCTATGTGCGGCTGGACGAGGGTGCCCGGTTCGCCTGTCTGGCCAACCCCGCCTTCGACGCGCTGAGTTTCGAGGTGTGGGTGCCGCTGCTGACCGGCGGGCGCTGTGTGATCCTCGCCGACGCGGAGGCGCAGGATCCCGCCCTGCTCGCGCGGGCACTGCGACGCGAGGGCGTCGACACCGTGTTCATCACGGTGGCGCTGTTCAACGCCGTGGTGGACCGGGTGCCCGACTGCTTCTCCGGCGTCGGGCAGGTGCTGGTGGGCGGCGAGCAGCTGAACGCTCCGCTGATCCGCCGCTGGTACCGCGACAACCCGACGAGCGCCACCCGGCTGCACAACGTGTACGGGCCCACCGAGGCCACCACCTTCGCGCTCTGCCACCCCATACCGCGTGACTTCACCGGCGAGGTGGTGCCGATCGGCGCACCGCTGCCGGAGACCGAGGCGCTGCTGCTGGCCGACGGGGTGCGCCCGGCCGCGCCCGGCGAGGTGGGCGAACTGCTGCTCGCCGGGGCGGGGTTGGCGGCCGGTTACCGCGATCTGCCGGAGGAGACGGCACGCCGCTTCGTCACGCGGACCGGGCCCGACGGCGAACCCGGGCGCTACTACCGCACCGGCGATCTGGTGCGCCGGGACGCCGACGGTCACCTCGTGTACGTGGGGCGCGCCGACCGGCAGGTCAAGGTGCGGGGCTTCCGGATCGAACCGGGCGAGCTGGAGCGCTGCCTCGTCGCCCATCCGGCGGTGCGGCAGGCGTACGTGTGCACGCGCCGCGACGCGGCCGACCGGGTCAACGAACTGGTGGCGTATCTGGTCCTCGGTGACGAGCTGCCGTACGAGGAGTTCGAGCGCCATGTCGCGGCGGGCCTGCCCGCGTACATGCGACCGCACCGCGTGCATCTGGTCCCCGCGCTGCCGCTCAACGCCAACGGCAAGGTGGACCAGGAGGCGCTGGCGGGCCAGGATCTGCCGCTGTGGCGTGCCGCGGGCCCGGCGGACACCGCCGGGGCGACCCCGTGGCAGCGCGAGGTACTGGAGCTGGCGGGCGAGGTGCTGGACGTACCGGATCCACGGCTCGGCGACCGCTGGACGGCCAACGGCGGCGATTCACTCAAGGCCCTGCGGCTGCGTTTCGAGGTCAGGCGCCGCTGGGGCGGCGAGCTGTCCCAGGCGCTGGTCCTGAACGCGGACCTCGCCGAGCTGGCGGCGGCCATAGCGGCGGGCCGGACGTCGGACGGCTCCCCCCATCCGGCTGTGGCCCCGCCCACGCCCGCGCGTACGGCGCCCGCCACCTCCGAGCAGCAGCGGCTGTGGCTCCTCCAGCAGCGGGACCCCGGCTCCACCGCCTACCATGTCCCGCTCTCCTTCACCCTGCGCGGCACGGTCGACACGGTGGCGCTGCGCACGGCGGCACGGCGTCTGGTGGCGCGCCATCCCGCGCTGCGGACCTCGTTCGAGGCCGCACCTGAGGGGCTGCGCCAAGTGGTGGCGGAGCCGTACGATCCGTGGACGCGGCCCGACCGGGACGCGGTGCGGGACGAGGCGGGCCGACGCGCCTTCGCCGCCCGCCTCTTCGCCGAGCCGTTCGACCTGGCACAGCCTCGGATGCTGGAAGTGTGCTGGCTGCCCACCGACGAGGGCGGTGGGCAAGGCGGGGGTGAAGACGGTGGTGAAGGCGGTGGTGAAGGCGGTGGTGAAGGCGGTGGTGAGCTGCTGCTGAGGCTGCACCACATCGCGGTCGACGGCTGGTCGCTCAGCACACTGTTCGAGACGTTCTCCGCCGATTACACGGCCGCCTGCCGCGACGGCGGCGAGGAGCGCGGCACCGAGTCGGATCCGGCGCCCGTTCCCACACCGCTGGACTACGCCCTCTGGCAGGCCGACTGGTTCACCCGCCCCGCCTATCTGGCCCAGCGGGCCGCACTGCGCGACCACTACGCCGGGCTGGAGGAGGACGCGGAGCCGCTGGAGCCGGTACGGAGCCTTCCCGCGCGCGCCGAGGGCAGGCTGCTGCACACCTCGCTCGACCGGGGGCGCCGCGCGGCCCTCGACCGGCTGGGCGCCGAGCTGGGGCTCACCCGCTTCCAGCTGCTGCTGAGCGTGTTCAGCTGGAGCCTGTACGGAGTGACCGGCCGCACCCGACCACGGATAGCCAGCCCGGTCGCCAACCGGCCGGTGGAGGACTTCGCGGCGAGTGTCGGCATGTTCGCCAACACCGTGCTGCTGCCGCAGGACCTGGCGCCGCAGGACGATCTGCGCACCTCGCTGCGGCGGCAGGGCGCCGGGATCCGGGCGGTGCTCGACCGGCAGGACGTGGCGCTGGCCGACGTACTGGCCGACCGGGAACTCCCCTCTGGGGGAACGCCGTTCGACTTCCTGTTCGTGCTGGAGAACACCGACTTCGGCGCGCTGTCGCTGCCCGGCTGCGACGCCCGGCCGCAATGGCCGGCGCCGACGGAGGCGAAGTGTCCGCTGAGCCTGTCGGTGGTGGAGCGCGCGGACGGCCTCGACTGCCTCTGGGAGTACGCGGACGACCACTTCGACGCCGACGAAGTGCGCGCCCTGGACGCCCTGTTCCGCCACGGCGTCGACCGGCTGGCCGAGGGCCCGCGGGAGGCCACCCTCGCCGAGCTGGTGGGACCGTACCGCGACGGGCTGCCCGAACCGGGCCGCGCGCTGCCCCTGCCGCCCGGCTTCGCCACGGTCGCCGAGGGCTTCGCGCGACAGGTCCTGCTGACTCCCGGCGCCACCGCCCTGGTGTCCGCCGACGGCGGGGTGCGCTACGCGGAACTCGACGCGTACGCGGCGGGCCTGGCCGCCGAACTGCTGGCCCGCCACCCGCTGTCGGAGCGCGGCGACGAACCGCGCTGCGTGGCCCTGTACTTCGAGCCCTCGGTGGCCCATGTGGTGGCGCTGCTGGCACTCGCCCGGCTCAATTGGACGATCGTGCCGCTCGACCCGGCCTATCCGGCCGCGCTGACGCGCCGCGTCCTGGAGCAGGTCGATCCGTTGTGCGTCCTGCTGGCGCCCGAGGGCGCGTCGGCGTTCGACGCCGTCGATCCGGGCGGGGTGCCGCGTCTCCCGGTGACCCCGGCCACGCTTCCGGCCGGAGCCCGGGAGGATCTGCCGCCGTACGCGGGACGCCCGCTCTACACGCTGTTCACCTCCGGCTCCACCGGAACGCCCAAGGGCGTACGGGTTCCGGACGCCACCCTGTGCTCACTGCTGCGCTGGCAGAGCACGGAAGGCGGCCTGGCGGACGGCGCCGTCACCGCGCAGTTCTCCGCGCTCTCCTTCGACGTGTCCTTCCAGGAGATCTTCTCCACGCTGTGCGGCGGCGGCACCCTGCGGCTGGCCCCGCCCGGTCTGCGGCAGGACGCCCCGGCGCTGCTGGCGCACCTCGAAGCGGGCGGTGTGGAGCGGGTCTTCATGCCGTACGTGGCCCTGCAGCTGCTGGCCGAGCACGGCGCCCGGCTGGGGCTGTATCCCGCACGGCTGCGCGACGTGGTCACCGCCGGGGAGCAGTTGCTGTGCACCGACGCGATCCGCCGCTGGTTCGGCGGGCTGTCCGGTGCCCGGCTGTTCAACCACTACGGGCCGACCGAGACGCACGTGGTCAGCGCGCTGACCCTCGAAGGGGATCCGGCGCTGTGGCCCGAGCGCCCCGCCATCGGCCGCCCGGTCGCGGGCGCCTGGCTCCGGGTGGTGGACGAGGCGGATCGGCCCGTACCGCCCGGTCGTCCCGGACAGCTGCTGATCGGCGGGCCGATGGCCTCGCCCTGCTACCTCGACGATCCGGACCTCGACGAGAAGCGCTTCGTCGACCTGCCGGGGCTGGGCCACTTCTACCGCAGCGGCGACCGGGCGCGGTTCGACCGGGAAGGGCTGCTGCACTACCTGGGCCGCGAAGACCAGCAGATCAAGCTGAGCGGCCACCGGCTGGAGCTGGGGCAGGTGGAGGCCGCCCTGCTGAGCCATCCGCTGATCGTCAACGCGGTGGTGGTGCGCGACGGCGAGCGGCTGACGGCCTGTGTGCAGTGCCGTACCGGGTCCCCCGCGCCGACGCCTGAGGAGCTGACGGACCATCTGTCGCCGCTGCTGCCCGCGTATGCGCGCGTCGACCGGTTCCGGCGGGTGGAGGCGCTGCCCCGTACCCCCAGCGGCAAGCTGGACCGGCGGCTGGCGCTGAGCGCGCCGGGTACGGAGCTGCGCCCGCGCGCGGCGGGCGTCCCGGCGCTCTCGCCGCGCGAGGCGCGGCTCGCCGAGCTGTTCGCCGAGGTGGTCGGCAGGCCCGTCGGGCGTGACCAG
Source organism: Streptomyces corynorhini (assembly GCF_003346515.1). Taxonomy (GTDB): domain Bacteria; phylum Actinomycetota; class Actinomycetes; order Streptomycetales; family Streptomycetaceae; genus Streptomyces; species Streptomyces corynorhini. The sequence continues at coordinate 12,398 of NZ_QQNA01000260.1, read as the reverse complement.
CGGTTCTTCGACGCGGGCGCCTCCAGCCTGGATCTGATGCGGTTCCATCTGCGCTGCACCGCGGATCTCGGGGTGTCGCTGACCATCCCGGACCTGTTCGAGCACGTCACCGTCGCCAGGCTGGCCCGTTTCCTGGACGGTGGCGGAGAGGAGACCGCGGGCCGCACCGCCGCGCGGGCCCCGGACGGCGTCACCGCCGCCGACGAACCGATCGCCGTCATCGGCATGGCGGTACGGCTGCCCGGCGCCACCGACCTGGCGGGCTTCTGGCAGATGGTGACCGAGGGCGGCCGGGGCGTCGAGCACTTCGACGCCGCCGAGGGGCTGGTGGGCGCCCGCAGCCAGATGGCGGGCCTGCTGGCCTTCGACCCGCGCCGCTTCGGCATCAGCCCGCAGGAGGCGCGGCTGATGGACCCGCAGCAGCGCCATCTGATGATGAGCTGTGTGGAGGCGCTGGCGCACGCCGGAATCGCCGACCCGGCCGGGACGCCGAACGGTACGGGGAGCGGGCAGGGGACCGGGGACGGAACCGGGGACGGGCTCCGGGCCGGGGACGGGCTCCAGGGCGGGGACGGGCTCCGGGTCGGGCTGGTCGCGGGCTGTGGCGAGAACACCTACTTCCAGTCCATGCTGCGCGAGGCCGACCCCGCGCGGCTGCCCGACGGCTTCCAACTGGCCCTGCACCACGACAAGGACTTCCTCGCCACGAAGACCGCGTACCACCTCGGGCTGACCGGTCCCGCCTTCACCGTGCAGGCGGCGTGCGCCAGTTCGCTGGTGGCGGTGCATGTCGCGGCCGGGCTGCTGCGGCAGGGCGACGCCGAGGTGATGATGGCCGGCGGTGTGCTGGTGGACACCCTGCTGCGCGACGGCTACCGCTACCGTCCGCAGCACATCTTCTCCCAGGACGGACACTGCCGACCGTTCAGCGACGACGCCGACGGCACGATCGGGGCCAGCGGCGTCGGTGTCGTGGTGCTCAAACCGCTGCGGGCGGCCCGGCGCGACGGCGACACCGTCTACGCGGTGATCACCGGCTCGGCCCTCAACAACGACGGTTCGGCCAAGCTCAGTTACAGCGCCCCCTCGCTACCCGGGCAGCGCGAGGTGATCCGCACCGCGCTGCGCCGCAGTGGCCGGGCCGCCGGGGAGCTGGGGTACGTGGAGGCACACGGCACCGGGACCCCGCTGGGCGACCCGGTCGAAGTGGGGGCGCTGCGGCAGGCGTTCGGCCTGGAAGGTGGCGTGTCCGAGGGGACCGGCACCGAGGGGACCGGGCCGGAGGAGACCCGGCCCGAGGGGACCGGGCCGGAGGTGACAGGGCACAGCTGTGCGCTGGCTTCGGTGAAGAGTCAGATCGGCCATCTCGGTGCCGCCGCCGGTGTGGTGGGGCTGGTACGGGCCGCGCTCGCGGTCCACCACGCGGTGATCCCGCCCAACGTCGGTTTCCACCGGCTCAATCCGCAGATCGGCACCGACGCCGCGCCCTTCCACATCCCGACGCGATCGGGCCCCTGGCCCGCCGGGCGGGACCGGGTGGCGGCGGTGAGCAGCTTCGGTATCGGCGGCACCAACGCCCATCTGATCCTGGAGGCGGGCGATCCGGACGCCGCCGGGGCCGCCCCCGAGCCGGACGGTCCGCTGCTGCTCTCCGGTGCCAGCGAGGCGGCGCTGCGCGCCGACGCCGACCGCGTCGCCGACTATCTCGCGGCGCGGCCCGAGGCGTACGGCCAGGTGCTGCGGCATCTGCGGGCCGGTCGCCCGCCGGGCCGCTGGCGGCTGGGCGCGGTGTGTGCCGACGCGGCGGAGGCGGTGGTCTGGCTGCGTACGGCGACCGGGGTCGAGGTGACACCCGGCGAGGAGGCGCGCCCGGTCGCGGGCAGGTCGGCCCGGTCGCTGGCCGACGCGTGGCTGGCCGGGGAGCGCATCCGCTGGTCCCCCGGGCCCGCCCAGGCGCCGTGGGACTTCCCGCCGCCCGCCTTCGACCTGGCCGACTACGACTTCGAGCGCGCCGCGTCGGCGTCGGCGTCCGCGCCCCCGGCACCGTCCGCCCTCGGGGAGGCCACGCGGCTGCCCGAGTCCACGCGGCTGCCCGAGTCCGGGTGGCTCCATCAGCCGCATTGGGTCCGGCGCTCGCGCGCGGTCGCCGCGGCCGGGCCGCGCACCGGGGGCCTGCTGGTCCTCATGGCGGCGACGGTGCCGGAACCGGAGGAGGTCGGCCCCTTCGAGGCCGCCTACGCGCGCGTCGTCCGGGTCGGCGCGGCCCATGCCTTCGCGCGCGTCGGGGACGACGCCTACGAGGTCGATCCCGCCGACCCCGCCTCCCTGCGCCTGCTCGTCGACGCGCTGACGGACAGCGGCGGAGCCGGGGCCGGGGCCGGGAGCGATGCCGGAGGCGGGGCCGGGAGCGATGCCGCGTACGGCGTCGACTGGCTGCACGCGCTGCCGTTGTCGGTCGACGGGGTACCGGGCGAGGACACACTGACCCGGGCCCACTGGGCCTGCGTGGACACACCGGCGGCGCTGCTGGCGGCCGTCGCGGACACTCCCCTGGCCGGGCGGCTGCGGCCCTGGTGGCTCTCGTACGGGGCGCAGCCGGTCGAGGGGGTGACGGACCGGCCGGAGCTGGGGCTTCTGGCGGGCGTGTGCGAGGTGGCGCCGCAGGAGCGGGCCGTCGACGGCCGCTGGCTGGACCTGCCGGACGGCGCCACGGCGCGGTGGGCCCCCGTCCTGTCCGCGCTGCTGGCGGAGGCGGCCGGGTCCGACGCGACCGGTGGAGGCGGCGCGTCCCCGGGGCTGCCCCGGCGGCTGGCGCTCCGGCGGGGGTACTGGTGGCAGCAGGCGCTGCTCCCGGTGGACGATGCGGCGGCGGAGGCGATCCACGCGCACCCCGTGTCCGACGCGGCGTCATATCCGTTGCTGCCGGGGGATGGTGGCTGCCATCTCGTGCTGGGCGGCACCGGCGGCATCGGGGCGAGTCTCGCGGCCTGGCTGCTGGAGCGCACGGACAGCAGGGTGATCCTGCTCGCGCGGCGGCCCGTGCTCCCCGCCGTACTGGCGCGCTGGGCCGACCGCGTCGAGGTGGTGGAGGCGGATCTCGCGCAGGCCACGCCGGATGACCTCCTGGCCCGGCTCGACGGGATCACCTCCCGTATCGACGGTGTGATCCACGCGGCGGGCAGCGCGGCCGGTGGTCTGATCACCTACCGCGACGCCGCCGGGATGCGGCGGGCCACGGCCGCCAAGGTGCGTGGCGCCCTGCTGACCGAGCGGGTGATCGACCGCTACCGGCCGGCCGTCGCCGTCTACTGCTCGTCGATGGCCGCGCAGTTCGGCGGCGTCGGGCAGCTCGACTACGCCGCCGCCAACGGTCTGCTCGACGGCTTCGCCCGCCACCGGCCCCAGAGCGCGGAGACCACCCTGCGCATCGGCATGGCCTGGGACATCTGGCGCGAGGTGGGCATGGCGCGCGATGTCCTGCGCTCGGACGCGCGCCACCAGGCGCACCTGGCGGTCGGTCTCGATGTCGCCGAGGGGCAGCGGCTGTTCGCCCGAGCCCTGCGGCTCCAGCTCCCCCAACTGCTGGTCTCCACCACCCCGCTGGACCGTTCCCGTGACTTCTACGCGGGGAACTCCGGCGCGGGGAACTCGGACACGGGGCACTCCGGCGCGGGGAACTCGAACGCGGGGCACTCCGACGCGGGCGCCCCCTCCACCGGGGCGGCCACGGCCGAGGACGCCACGGCGTCCCCCACCGAACAGCTCACCGACTGGCTGCGGGACTGGCTGGGGCTCGACACTCTCGACCCGGATGCCTCGCTCTACGAGCTGGGCGCCGACTCGCTGACCCTGCTGGATCTGATCGGGGAGGCGAAGCGGCTGTTCGGGGTGGATCTGGAGCTGTCCCAGTTCAACCACCGGGCCAGCCTGTCCGACATACTGGCGCGGCTGGACGAGGAGACGGCGGGCGAGAGCACGTCGGACGATCCCGTGACGTTGGAGGTGTGGCAGGAGGGCAGGGGGCGCGATGTGCTCTGTGTGGTCCATCCGGTCGGCGGGGACATCCAGGCGTACCGGGCGCTGGTGTCGGCGCTCGATCCACGTCTCACCGTCTGCCTGATCGCCGACCCGGCGTTGCACCGGCCCGAGCTGCCCGCCTGGTCGCTGGCCGAACGCGCCCGGCTCTACCACGCCGCGCTGGAGGCACGCTTCCCGGCCGGCGCGTGGCGCAGACGGCTGGCGGGCTGGTCGTTCGGCGCCTGGGTGGCGCTGGGGATGGCCGCCGTGGCCGAGTCGGCGGGCGAGCCGGTGGCCGAGCTGTATCTGCTGGACCCGCCGCCGCCGGACTCGGGGCCGCTGTTCCGCGCGTACGACGAGACCCAGCTCGACACGGTCTTCGCGCACGAACTGAGCCAGAGCGGCGCGAAGCCGGTGGGCGCGCGGGCGCGGGCGTACGCCGAGCGCCTGGCCCACTGCTGCCGCGCCAACGTGGCCGGCATGGCGCAGTACGAGCCACCCCGGCTCGCCCGTACGCCCAGCAGGCTGTGGCTGGCGAGCACACCCGTGGACGGGCTTCCCGCGACGGGCACCCCGCAGGCGCAGGCGCGGCTGTGGCGGGAGCGGCTGCCGACGCCGATGGAGTGGCGGTCGCTGGACACCACGCACTACGGCGTCGTCCAGCCGCCGTACGTGGATCCGGTGGCCGAGGCCATCAACGCGGCGTCCAGGCCGGATCCCCACGCCCGCTGACACCACCGTCCCCGGCCACCAGACCCGCCCCCGCGTCGCCACTCGGACGCCGCACACCCACACACCTTCGGGAGAACGTCATGGAGCAGTACGCGCTGGACGCGATGGAACGCATCACCACCAGGCCGCCCGCGGTCTACGAGACGATCACCGTCGACCCGCTGACGCCCGCGACCGGCGCGGAGGTGTCCGGCATCGATCTGTCGGAGAAGCTGACGGACATTCAACTGACGGAGTTGAAGCGGGCGTTCCACACCCACCATGTGCTGGTCTTCCGCGACCAGACCCTGACGGGCGAGGATCACAAGCGGTTCGCGGGCCACTTCGGGGAACTGCATCCGGTGGCGCTGGCCCCCGAGGGCTCCGATCCGCACATCCTGGAGATCAGCGCCACCAAGGAGTCGCGCGCCGTGGCGGGCGACGGCTGGCACGCCGACGGGACGGCGGACCCGGAGCCGTCGCTCGGCTCGATGCTCTACCTCACCCGTACCCCGGACATCGGCAGCGGCGGCGACACCCACTTCGCCAACATGCACCTGGCGTACGAGCTGTTGTCACCCGCGATGAAGACCTTCCTCGACGGGATGACCGCGGTCCACGACGGTCTGCTGGCATGGGGAGGCGTCACACCGCCGCCCGAGTACGACGTACCCAAGAACGAGCACCCGGTGGTGGTCAGACACCCCGAGACCGGTCGCAGACTGCTGTACGTGAACGGCGCCTACACCTCGCATCTGACGGGGCTGACTCCGCGCGAGAGCCGGGCGGTGCTGGACATGCTGCTGGCCCACATCGCCCGTACCCCGCTGCTGACCTGCCGGGTCCGCTTCACGCCCAACACCCTGGTGTTCTGGGACAACCGCTGCCTCCAGCACCACGCCACGTGGGACTACTACCCGCATACGCGCTACGGCCAGCGGGTCGCGATCAAGGGCGGCCGTCCGCGCGCCTGAACGACGCGTGCCGGGCGGGCGGCCACGTGGCGGGGACGATCGGCGGGGACGATCGGTCGGCACGCGTGGAGCGTGCCCGTGCGGTCACACCGGGCAGATCGTCGTGCTCGACCACGAACAGGGCGTCCAGGCCACAGGCCCACCCCGAACTGGAGATCCTGAGCCACCGGAGGGCCTGAGTCACGGGAGGGCCTGAGCCACCGGAGGGCCTGAGCCACGGGGGGTCTTGAGCCACGGGGGGTCGTGAACCACCGGAGGGCCTGAGCCTGGGTGTCCGGGACGGCGAACCGTTCAGCCCGGCCCCCGATATCGGGCTGCCTCGTCCGCGTACCTCCCCGGCTGCCCCGGGGCGCTCACCCACCGGAGACCGCCGGGCCGACGGGGCCCAGGACCGCGTCGCCTTCCGGCACCCGTCCCCGGAGGACTCGCCCCGTCCCGGAGGACTCGCCCCGCCCGCGCGCCGCTCGGGCCGCGCGCCGCTCGGGCCGCGCGGGCGGGTGGCCGGATTGATCATCACCCGCACTCATCACGATCCGGTCTCGGAATGACCTCCGCCTCTTGCTTCCCTCCGTGTAATCGATTCCAATCCTCGGTGTAATCGATTCCACAAGGAGGTGGACCGACGATGGCCGGCATCAAAGATGTCGCGGCCGAGGCGGGTGTGTCCGTCGCCACGGTGTCGCGCGTGCTCAACGACCATCCGTCGGTCAGCCCGGCGGCACGGGCCCGGGTGGTCGCCGCCGTCGCGGCCCTGGACTACCGGCCCAACGCCGTGGCCCGCTCCCTGCGCACCGATCAGACCCGCACCCTGGGGCTGGTCATCAGCGATGTGCTCAACCCGTACTTCACCGCCCTGGCCCGCGCCGTCGAGGAGGAGGCACGCGCCCTCGGCTACAGCGTGATCATCGGAAACGCCGACGAACGCCCGGAGTTGCAGGACCACCACGTGCGCACCCTGCTCGACCGGCGCATCGACGGGCTGCTGATGTCGCCCACCGACCCCGGCTCGGGCCTGATGGCGGACGCGGTGCGCGCCGGGACCCCGATCGTCTTCGTGGACCGGTGGGTCCCGGGCGTCGAGGTGCCCGTCGTACGGGCCGACGGGCGCGGCGCGGTGGCCGATCTGGTGGATCATCTGCTGCGGCTCGGCCACCGCAGGCTGGCGATCATCGCGGGGCCCGCCGCCACCACGACCGGGAGCGAGCGTGTCGACGCGTTCCGGGACGCGCTGCGCGAGCGGGGGGTCGCCCTGCCGGACGCGTACATCGGCCAGGGCGACTTCCAGGCCGAGAGCGGGCGCCGGGCCGCCGAGCGGTTCCTCGCCCTGCCCGAGCCGCCCGACGCCGTGTTCGCGGCGGACAACCTGATGGCGCTCGGCGCGCTGGACGCGATCCGCGCACGGGGCCTGAGCGTTCCCGGTGACATCGCGCTCGCCGCCTTCGACGACATCCCGTGGTTCGTACACACCGATCCGCCCATCACGGCCATCGCGCAGCCCACCGAGGAGCTGGGCCGGGCCGCCGTACGGGCGCTGGCCGAGCGCATCGCGGGCCGCGTCCCGCCGTCCCTGACCCTGCCCGCGCGGCTGGTGGTACGCCGCTCCTGCGGCGCCCCGCCACCGGCGGACCAGCCACATCCGCAACCCATCGCACGAAGGAGCGACCCGTGAGCCATCCGGACGAGTTGCTGCGTATCGAGGGGATACGCAAGACCTTCCCCGGCGTGGTCGCGCTCGACAGCGTCGACTTCGATCTGCGCCGGGGCGAGGTGCATGTGCTGCTCGGCGAGAACGGCGCGGGCAAGAGCACCCTGATCAAGATGTTGTCCGGCGCCTACCGCCCGGACGCCGGGCGCGTCCTCGTGGACGGGCAGGAGGTACGGATCCACGGCGCGCAGGACGCGCAGCGGCTCGGCATCGCCACGATCTACCAGGAGTTCAACCTCGTCCCGGAGCTGACCGTGGCCGAGAACATCTTCCTGGGCCGCCAGCCGCGCCGCTTCGGGATGATCGACCGCAGGCGGATGGAGTCCGACGCGGCCGAACTGCTGGAGCGCGTCGGGGTCGGCGCCGCGCCGCACACGCTCGTACGCGAACTGGGCATCGCCCGGCTCCAGATGGTCGAGATCGCCAAGGCGCTCAGCCTGGACGCCCGGGTGCTGATCATGGACGAGCCGACCGCCGTGCTGACCTCCGAGGAGGTGGAGAAGCTCTTCCGTATCGTGCGCAGGCTGCGCGAGGACGGGGTGGCCGTCGTCTTCATCACCCACCATCTGGAGGAGATCGCGGCGCTCGGCGACCGGGTCACCGTGCTGCGCGACGGCCGCAGTGTGGACCAGGTGCCCGCGTCGACCCCCGAGGACGAACTCGTCCGGCTCATGGTGGGCCGCTCCATCGAGCAGCAGTACCCGCGCCGCACCACCGGGGCGGGTGAGCCGCTGCTCAGCGTCGCCGGGCTGACCAGACAGGGTGTCTTCCACGACATCGGCTTCGAGGTGCGGGCCGGTGAGGTCGTCGGTATCGCGGGGCTGGTGGGCGCGGGCCGTACGGAGGTGGTACGGGCGGTGTTCGGCGCCGACCCGTACGACACCGGCACCGTGCGCGTCGCGGGCACAGCGCTGACCGGGCACGACGTGAGCGCGGCGATGGCGGCGGGCATCGGGCTGGTGCCCGAGGACCGCAAGGGCCAGGGCCTGCTGCTCGACGCCTCGGTGGCGGAGAACCTCGGCCTGGTCACCCTGCGTGCGGCGACCCGCGCCGGACTGGTGGACCGCAAGGCGCAGCACACCGCGGCCGGCCGGATCGCCGAACAGCTCGGCGTCCGGATGGCGGGGCTCGACCAGCGGGTGGGCACCCTGTCCGGCGGCAACCAGCAGAAGGTCGTCATCGGCAAGTGGCTGCTCGCCGAGGTGCGGGTGCTGATCCTCGACGAGCCGACGCGCGGTATCGACGTGGGCGCGAAGGTCGAGATCTACGAGCTGATCAACGCGCTGACGGCCGCCGGTCACGCCGTGGTGATGGTCTCCAGCGATCTGCCCGAGGTGCTCGGGATGAGCGACCGGGTGCTGGTGATGGCCCAGGGCCGGATCGCCGGTGAACTCCCGGCGCACGAGGCCACCCAGGACGCGGTGATGGCGCTCGCCGTCTCGGCCGCGCCCGAGAACACACCTGACCAAGCGGACACACACGACCGAGCAGCGGACGACCAGGCAGCAGACGACGAAGGGGTGGAGGGCTCCCGTGGCCACTGACACGCTCAAGAGCGAGAAGAACACGACGGGCGGCGGTGGCGCCCCGGGGCTGCGCCGTCTCCTGCTCGACAACGGCGCGCTGAGCGCCCTGGTGGTCCTGGTGGTGGCGATGTCGCTGCTGTCGGGCGACTTCCTCACCACGCAGAACCTCCTCAACGTCGGTGTGCAGGCCGCCGTGACCGCGATTCTGGCGTTCGGTGTCACCTTCGTCATCGTCACGGCGGGCATCGACCTGTCGGTGGGCTCGGTGGCGGCGCTCTCCGCGACGGTGCTGGCCTGGTCGGCGACGTCGGCGGGGGTGCCGGTGTGGCTGGCCGTCGTCCTGGCCGTCGCGACCGGCATCGCGTGCGGTTTCGTCAACGGCGCGCTCGTCTCGTACGGCAAACTACCGCCGTTCATCGCGACGTTGGCGATGCTGTCGGTGGGCAGGGGGCTCTCCCTGGTGATCTCGCAGGGCAGCCCGATCGCCTTCCCGTCCTCCGTCTCGCGGCTGGGCGACACGCTCGGTGGCTGGCTGCCCGTGCCGGTCCTCGTGATGATCGTGATGGGGCTGGTCACCGCGGTGGTCCTGGGCCGTACCTACCTCGGCCGCTCGATGTACGCGATCGGCGGCAACGAGGAGGCGGCGCGGCTGTCCGGGCTGCGGGTCAAGCGGCAGAAGGTCGCCGTGTACGCGCTGTCCGGGCTGTTCGCCGCCGTCGCGGGCATCGTCCTGGCCTCCCGGCTCGCCTCGGCGCAGCCGCAGGCCGCGCAGGGGTACGAACTCGACGCGATCGCCGCCGTGGTGATCGGCGGCGCCAGCCTGTCGGGCGGGGTCGGCAAGGCGTCCGGCACACTGATCGGCGCGCTGATCCTCGCGGTGCTGCGCAACGGCCTCAACCTGCTGTCGGTGTCGGCGTTCTGGCAGCAGGTCGTCATCGGTGTGGTCATCGCGCTCGCGGTGCTCCTCGACACCGTGCGCCGGCGTGCTGGTGCGACTCCCGTGTCGGGCGGCGCGGCCGGGACGGGTGTCGGCGGGGCCGGGGGCAGAAAGGCGCAGGCGGTGAAGTACACGGTCGCCGCCGTGCTGGTGGCCGCCGTCATCGGCGGTGTCTCCCTCTGGAACAGCGGTTCGTCCGGCGGCGCGACCAAGCTGGGCATGTCCGTGTCGACGCTCAACAACCCCTTCTTCGTGCAGCTGAAGGCGGGCGCCCAGGCCGAGGCGAAGGCGAAGGGCGTCGACCTCACGGTGACCGACGCGCAGAACGACGCCTCCCAACAGGCCAACCAGATCCAGAACTTCACCAGCGAGTCCATGTCGTCGGTGATCATCAACCCGGTCGACTCGGACGCGGCGGGCCCCTCGGTGCGCGCCGCCAACAAGGCGGACATCCCGGTGATCGCCGCCGACCGCGGGGTCAACAAGGCCGAGGTGGCGACGCTCGTCGCGTCCGACAACGTCGCGGGCGGTGAGCAGGCCGCGCGGACGCTGGCCGAGAAGCTCGGCGGCAAGGGCCGGATCGTGGTCCTCCAGGGCACGGCGGGCACCTCGGCCAGCCGGGAGCGCGGCGCGGGGTTCGCGCGGGGCATCAAGGCGTTCCCGGGCATCGAGGTCGTCGCGAAACAGCCCGCGGACTTCGACCGCACCAAGGGGCTCGACGTGATGACGAACATGCTCCAGGCCAACGGTGACGTGAACGGTGTGTTCGCCGAGAACGACGAGATGGCGCTCGGCGCGATCAAGGCGCTCGGCACCAGGGCGGGCTCCTCGATCCCCGTCGTGGGCTTCGACGGCACGCCCGACGGGCTGAAGGCGGTCGAGGCGGGCACGCTGTACGCGTCGGTCGCCCAGCAGCCCAGGGAGCTGGGCAGGCTCGCCGTGCGCAACGCGATCGAGGCCGCGGAGGGCAAGAAGATCGACACGACGGTGAAGGTGCCGGTGAAGGTGGTCACGGCGCGGAACGTGGCCGACTTCTCCTGACGCCCGCGCGGGCCCGTGCCTCCCGGACTCCCACCCCCGACGAAAGAGGGACTGTGATGTACGACTACGACCTGCTGGTCGTAGGGTCGGCCAACGCCGACCTGGTGATCGGTGTCGAGCGGCGGCCGGGCCCCGGGGAGACCGTGCTCGGCTCCGACCTGGCCGTCCACCCGGGGGGCAAGGGCGGGAACCAGGCGGTGGCCGCCGCGCGGCTGGGGGCCAGGACGGCGTTGCTGGCCCGGGTCGGTGACGACGCGCACGGGCGGCTGCTCCTCGACGCGCAGCGCGCGGCGGGTGTCGACACCGCCGGGGTGCTGCGCGGCGGAGCGCCGACCGGGGTCGCGCTGATCACCGTGGACCCCTCGGGCGACAACAGCATCGTGGTCTCCCCGGGTGCCAACGCGCGGCTGTCGCCGCGTGACGTACGGGACGCGGCGGATCTGCTGCGGTCCGCGCGGGTGGTCTCGGCGCAGTTGGAGATCCCGTTGGAGACGGTGGCCGAGGTGGTGAGGACCACGGCGCCCGGCACGCGTTTCGTGCTGAACCCCTCTCCCCCGGTGGAGCTGCCCGCCGGGATCCTCGCGGCCTGCGATCCGCTGATCCTCAACGAGCACGAGGCCCGGGTGGTGCTCGAAGGCCCGGCGGGCGACGGGCGGACAGACGGCGAGCGGACGGGCGGCGGGCCGGTGGGCGACGGGCGGACGGGCGGCGGGCCGGTGGGCGACGACCCCCGGGAGTGGGCGCGGGCGCTGCTGGCGCTGGGGCCCAGGTCGGTGGTGATCACCCTGGGCGCCCGGGGCGCGCTGGTGGCGGACGGTGTCACGACGGAGCTGGTGGAGCCCGTACGGGTGCGTGCGGTGGATACGACGGGGGCGGGCGACGCGTTCACGGCGGCGCTGGCCTGGCGGCTCGGTACGGGTGCGGGGCTGGCCGACGCCGCCCGCTACGCGGCACGCGTGGGTGCCGCCGCCGTCACCAGGGAGGGCGCGCAGGCGTCGTTCCCGACGGCTGCGGAGGTGGCGGCGCTCGGCGGCGCCGTGCGAGAGGCGGGCGGCCGATGAAGAGGTCCGGAGTGCTGAACCGTCATCTGGCGGGCGCGCTGGCCGAGTTGGGCCATGGCGACGAGGTGCTGGTCTGCGACGCGGGGATGCCGATACCGGCGGGCCCGCGCGTGGTGGATCTGGCGTTCGTGGCCGGAGTGCCGTCCTTCGCGCAGGTGCTGGCGGGGCTGCTCGCCGAGTTGGTCGTGGAGGGCGCGACGGCGGCCGAGGAGGTACGGGAGGCGAACCCGGAGGCGGCGGCGCTGCTGGCGGGCCTGCCGGAGCTGCGCATGATCACGCACACGGAGCTGAAGGAGCGGTCGGCGGGCGCGCGGCTGGTCGTAAGGACCGGTGAGGCGCGGCCGTACGCGAATGTGCTGCTGCGGTGCGGCGTGTTCTTCTGACGCTCCGGCGGCGGAGGAAGGCGGAGGGGGCGGTCGCCCGGGT
>NZ_QQNA01000026.1 GCF_003346515.1 Streptomyces corynorhini | reverse complement strand
CGGGGGCGGCGGGGGTGGCGGCCCCGGGTCTCCCCGACGCCTTCTCCAGGCCCTTCGGGGCGTCCCGCAGCGCGTCTCTCCCGGGATCTTCCCCTGCGCCCTTCGCCGCGTCGGCGCCGGGCTCCCGCGCCGGGTCCCGCTCCGGCCGCTCGCGCTCCGCGGTCGCCGCGTCCCGTTCGTCGCCGGGGCCCGTACCGCTGTTGTGATCGCTCTCCAGCAGCGCCAGGTCCTCCACGGACTTGAACGGCTTGGCGCCCGGCGGATCCGCCGGCTCCTCGCCGTATCCCGCGACGATCGCGGCCCAGGCCGCGTCCTCGTCGATCGGCTGCGGCTCACGGTCCGCGTTGTGCTCAGCCACCGGTGGTGCTCCCCTTCTTCCCGACAGTCGGAGCGAGCCGGCCGATGAACGCGAGACTCTCCTCGAAAATCCGCTCCGCGTCATGGTCCAACGTCGCGACGTGGTAGCTCTGTTCCAGCAGCACCTCACGGACATCCACCGACGAGACCCGGCCGAGGATCCGGGCGGAGTCCGCGGGCGGCACCACATGGTCCATGGGGCTGTGCAGCAGCAGCAACGGCTGGGTGACCTGCGGCAGCGCCGCGTCCACCAGCCGGAAGAACTCGCGCAGCGAGTGCGCGGAGTGCAGCGGCACCCGGTCGTAACCCAGCTCGACGGTCCCCTCCTTGGCGATGTCGTTCGCCACTCCCTTGGTGTACGGCACCACATGGCGCAGGACCGGCAGCGCGTACGCGGCGACTCCGTGGACCTTTATCCCCGGGTTGACCACCACGATCCCGCTGACCGAACGCCCGTGCCCGGCGGCCAGCCGCAGCGCGAGCGCCCCGCCCATCGAGAGCCCGAGGACGAAGACCCGGGAGCACCGCTCCAGCAGCTCCCGCAGCGCCCGGTCCACCTCGGCGTACCAGTCCTGCCAGCCGGTGATCCGCATGTCCTGCCAGCGCGTGCCGTGGCCGGGAAGCAGCGGCAGCGCCACCGTCAGCCCGCGCTCGGCCAGATACTCGGCCCAGGGACGCATCGACTGCGGGGATCCGGTGAATCCGTGACAGAGCAGGACACCGACCTCTCCGCCCTCGTGGTGGTAGGGCTCGGCTCCAGGCAGGACCGGCACGGGGTCTCCTGTTCGTGAGTCTCGGAAGATGTACTTCACCGTACGCGACCGGACCGACACCGACCAGGTCCGTCGGGCACCCATGAAGGGGAGCCCGGGGCTCCCACGGGTTAAGGTCTGTCCGACAGCACACAGGAGGCACCCGAGTTGATCTACGGCGCAATGAAGTTCTCCATCGGCGGGTCACTGAAACTCGCCTTCAGGCCCTGGGTGGAGGGCCTTGAGAACATTCCCGCGGAGGGGCCGGCGATCCTCGCGAGCAACCATCTCTCCTTCTCCGACTCCTTCTTCCTGCCGGCGGTGCTCGACCGCAAGGTCACCTTCATCGCGAAGTCCGAGTACTTCACCTCTCCGGGGGTGAAGGGCAAGCTCACCGCCGCCTTCTTCAAGGGCGTCGGACAGCTGCCGGTGGACCGCTCCGGTGTACGGGGCGCGGGCGAGGCCGCGATCGAGAGCGGGATAAAGGTCCTCAAGAGCGGCGAACTCTTCGGTATCTACCCGGAGGGCACCCGCTCGCCCGACGGACGGCTCTACCGCGGCAAGCCGGGCGGCCTGGCCCGGGTGGCGCTCGGCTCCGGGGCGCCGGTCATCCCCGTCGCCATGATCGACACCGAGAAGATCCAGCCGCCCGGCAAGGTAGTGCCCAAGCTGATGCGCCCGGGGATCAGGATCGGCAAGCCACTGGACTTCAGCCGCTACCACGGCATGGAGGGCGACCGCTTCATCCTGCGGTCGATCACCGACGAGGTCATGTACGAGATCATGAAGCTCAGCGGCCAGGAGTACGTCGACGTCTACGCGACGGCGGCGAAGCGGCAGTTGGCGGAGGAGGCCAAGGCGGCGAGCGCCAAGGCGGCCGGTGCCAAGCCACAGGGGAGCGGGCAGGCCGACACCAAGGGCGGCTGAGGGTCCGTCGTCGACCCGGCAGGCTCCGAGAAAGCCCGCGGGGGCGGTCCGCGGGCCGTACGGCGGACTCCGGGCCGGGACGCGAGAACCAGGGGGGGCACGTGGCGAAACGCGAACGGGTCGTGCGGATGTCGGTCGAGCAGCCGCTGTGGCGCGCGCTGAGCGGATTCCGCGTGCTGGCGATGGTCTACGCGGTACTGCTCTTCTCCTTCGGCCGCGACCGCTTCGAACGCCCTTGGGTCGCCGTCGTGTTCCTCGTCTTCCTGGCGGTCTGGACGCTCGTCACCCTGCCCAAGGTGGCCAACGCGGCCAACTGCACCAAGCGCTTCCTGATCGCCGATCTCACCATCGCCCTGACCGGCATCCTGCTGACCCCGCTGGCCGACTTCGACGCCCGGAGCATCGACGGCACCACCCTGCCGTCGATATGGACCGCCGGCTCGGTCCTCGCCTTCGCCATCAAGGGCGGCTGGCGCTGGGCCGGTTTCGCCTCGTCCCTCGTGGCGGCGGCCAACCTCATCGAGCGCGGTCACCCCAGCCGGGACACGATCCACAACGTGGTGCTGGTGTGGGTCTCCTCCATCGCCATCGGCTACGTCGTCCAGGTCGCCCGCGCCTCCGAGCGCACCCTCGCCCGCGCCCTGGAGATCGAGGCGGCGACGCGGGAGCGGGAGCGGCTGGCCCGGGACATCCACGACAGCGTGCTCCAGGTGCTGGCGATGGTGCAGCGGCGCGGTACGGCCATGGGCGGCGAGGCCGCCGAGCTGGGCCGGATGGCGGGGGAGCAGGAGATCGCCCTGCGCAGCCTGGTCTCCAGCGGACTGGTGCCGGCCACCCGGGTCTCCGAGGACGCCGCCGAGGGCGCCGTCGTGCGGAGCTTCGGAGCGGACGAGGATGCGTACGGGGGGACGTACGGGGAGACGGACGAGGACCCGGCCCGCGCCGCCGCGGGCCCGTGCGACCTGCGGACGCTGCTCGCGCCGTACAGCACCTCGAAGGTCACCTTCGCGGAGCCGGGCGCTCCGGTGCTGCTGGCACCGGACGCCGCGCGGGAGCTGGCGGCGGCCGTCAGCGCCGCACTGGACAATGTCACCCGGCACGCGGGCGCCGACGCGCGCGCGTGGATCCTGGTCGAGGACTGGGCGGACGAGGTGACCGTGACGGTACGGGACGATGGTCCCGGCATCCCCGAGGGCAGGCTCGCGCAGGCCGAGGGGGAGGGCCGGCTCGGGGTCGCCCTGTCGATCAGGGGGCGGCTGCGGGATCTGGGCGGTACCGCCGAGCTGATCTCGGTGCCGGGCCAGGGCACGGAAGTAGAGCTGAGAGTTCCACGGGGACGGGGAAGAGACCGATGAGCGAGCGGGACACGAGCGGGCCCCACGGGCCGGACGGCGGGCTGCCGGGTACGGACCCGGTCGGCCCGGTCAGGGTGATGGTGGTCGACGACCACCCGATGTGGCGCGACGCGGTCGCCCGGGACCTGGAGGCGGCGGGCTTCGAGGTGGTCGCCACCGCGGGCGACGGCCCGCAGGCCGTGCGCCGGGCGCGGGCCGCCACCCCCCAGGTGCTCGTCCTCGACCTCAACCTGCCGGGTATGCCCGGTGTCCAGGTCTGCAAGGAGCTGGTCGGCTCCCTGCCGGGGCTGCGCGTCCTGGTGCTCTCCGCCAGCGGGGAGCACGCCGACGTCCTCGAAGCGGTCAAGTCGGGGGCGACGGGCTATCTGCTCAAGTCGGCCAGTACGCGAGAGCTGACGGACGCCGTGGGCCGCACCGCCGCCGGGGATCCCGTCTTCACCCCCGGGCTGGCCGGGCTGGTCCTCGGCGAGTACCGGCGGCTCGCCGCCGCGCCCGCGCCCGTCGCCTCCGACGAGCCCAAGGTCCCGGAGCTGACCGACCGGGAGACCGAGGTGCTGCGGCTGGTCGCCAAGGGGCTGTCGTACAAGCAGATCGCCGAGCGGCTGGTCATCTCGCACCGCACCGTGCAGAACCATGTGCAGAACACCCTCGGCAAGCTCCAGCTGCACAACCGCGTCGAGCTGGTGCGGTACGCGATCGAGCGGGGCCTGGACGACATCTGAGCGCGTGCGCGGGGAGCGCGGGGGCGGCCGATGCCGGACCGCACGGGACCGCACCGGACCGCACCGGCCCGCACTCGACCGGACCGGCCCGCACCGCACCGGACCACGCTGGACCGGACCGGACCGCACCGCCACCGGGCCCGTGCTCAGCCCAGCGCCCGCGCGCCCTGCTCCGTCCCGTCCGTGACGCGTCCGGCACCGCCCAGCCCCGCCAGCAGCTCCGCCACGATCCCCGGCCCGTCGAGCGTCAGGACCGACTCCGGGTGGAACTGCACTCCCTCGACGGGCAGTTCACGGTGGCGTACGCCCATGATGATGCCGTCCGCCGTCCGCGCCGTGACCTCAAGCTCGGCCGGCAGCTCCGCGGGCTCCGCCGCCAGCGAGTGGTAGCGGGTCGCGGTGAACGGCGAGGGGAGCCCGGCGAAGACGCCCTTGCCCTCGTGCGTGACCGGGGACGTCTTGCCGTGCAGCAGCTCGGGCGCGCGGCCCACGACGCCGCCGTAGGCCACGGCCATCGACTGCATGCCGAGGCAGACACCGAAGACGGGCAGGCCGATCGAGGCGCAGTGGCGCACCATCTCGACGCAGATACCGGCCTGTTCGGGGGTGCCGGGCCCCGGGGAGAGGAGCACGCCGTCGAAGCCGTCCTCGGCGTGCGCGGTGGACACCTCGTCGTTCCGTACCACTTCGCACTCGGCGCCGAGCTGGTAGAGGTACTGGACGAGGTTGAAGACGAAGCTGTCGTAGTTGTCCACGACGAGAACGCGCGCGGTCACCGAGCCGCCTCCGCTCCGTCGACGGTCACGTCGTTGAACGGGAGCAGCGGCTCCGCCCACGGGAACACGTACTGGAACAGCACATAGACGACAGCCAGCGCCAAGACGAGCGAGAGCGCCGCCCGCAGCCACACGTTGCCCGGCAGATGCCGCCAGATCCAGCCGTACATGCTGTCCCTTCCGTTCGGTACCGCACCCGGCGGTACCGCACCAGACTAAAGGCCCGCACCCGCGCGTGGGCCGTGCATGGGGCAGCTGCACGGACGTTCGGGACTTGCTCTTCGTCACAGGCGCCCCAGGGGCTTCGCGGGCCGGTCCGGCGGCGGCTCGCTATCCGGTGGGCTCCGCGTAGTGCAGATCGACGGTGCCCGAGTAGCCGGGAAGCGTCTCCTTGCCCAGCTCATCGACCTTCCAGCCGAGTCCGTACGCCTTGACGTACAGCTGGTAGTTCTGGATCGCCGGGGAGTCGTCGAGGGCCTTGCGCAGCTTGCCCCGGTCGCCCACGGCGGTGATCTTGTACGGCGGGGAGTAGACGCGGCCCTGGAGGATCAGCGTGTTTCCCACGCACCGCACGGCGCTGGTGGAGATCAGTCGCTGGTCCATGACGCGGATGCCCTCGGCGCCGCCCTGCCACAGGGCGTTGACGACGGCCTGCAGGTCCTGCTGGTGGATCACCAGGTCGTTGGGTTGCGGATCGGGGTAGCCGGGGTTCGCGGTGGCGTTCTGCGGAGCGTCGTCCAGGGTGACGGTGAGGGCCCCGCCGGTGAGCGCCTTGGTGCCCGCCGAGGTCTCCAGCTGCCGCAGCCGGGCCTCCTCGGCGGCGGTGGAGCCGTGGTCGCGGGCGACGAGGGCGTCGATCCTGCTGCGTACGGCGGCGGTGGAGTCGCCCAGCTCGGCGTTCTTGCGGTCCCGCTCGTGGATCAGGTCGGAGAGCTTCAGCAGCGAGGCGTCCGTGCGGATATTGGTGCCTTTGGCGGTATTGAAGCTGGTCACGAAGATCAGACCGGCGAGCGCGAAGACCGCGGCGGTGAGCAGCCGAACGGGCCGCCGGACCCGCCGGACGACCGGGCCTGGGTTCGAGTCGGCGGAATTGCTCAACGTACCCTTATCTCCTTAAGGCGCCGCGGAAGCACTACGCTAACGGACGCCCGACGGCGGCGGTGATCCCCCTGCTCCCCGCCTCGGTCACCGCCCTTGACAGTTCCCTGCGCGGTAACGCAGCGCATCGACAGGAGAGTCCCTCGTGCCGAAGTCACGTATCCGCAAGAAGGCCGACTTCACGCCGCCTCCGGCCGCGAAGCAGGCGACCGCCATAAGGCTGACCAACAGGAGCTGGGTGGCTCCGGTCATGCTGGCGCTGTTCCTGATCGGGCTGGCCTGGATCGTCATCTTTTATGTGACCGATGGCGATCTGCCGGTAAAGAGCTTCGGGAATCTGAACATCGTGGTCGGGTTCGGCTTCATCGCCGCCGGCTTCGGTGTCTCCACCCAATGGAAGTAGCCGGTCCCCTCCCGGGCCGTCAAGCTCTCCCCTGACTTGTCCACACAGTTATCCACAAGCAGGGGAAAAGGTCAGACGATCTGTGGATAACTCCACGGGATGTTGACGCCGGTGTGACTGGGTCGCCCATCCTGATGACGCGCTCGCCCCTTGTCCTTGCTGGCCAGTCCGGCACCGAGGACAAGGGGCGGACTCGTTCCCCACAGGATGCACAAGATCCGCCACAGTCTGTGGACAACTTTTCCCCGGCTCGCTCGTTCGCGCGCCGCGCGCCCGCCCGCAGAGAACATCGGAGAGAGCAGCCGGGGCACCCGGTGGCCGCCGCGCGCGTGCGTCAGGTGATCGCGGCGGTCCTGGCCACGACCACGGCCACCGTCGCGAGCAGCACCAGACCGCAGGCGCCGTACTGCACCAGCGAGCGCCGCTCCCGGGGCGCGTGCACCATCGCGACGGCGATGACCGTGCCGCCGATGAGCCCGCCGACATGCGCCTGCCAGGCGATGCCGGGCCAGGCGAAGGTGAAGACCAGGTTCAGCGCGAGCAGGATCAGAACCGGCCGCATGTCGTAGTTGAGCCGCCGCATCAGTACGGCGGTGGCCCCGAGCAGCCCGAAGATCGCGCCGGACGCCCCCAGCGACGGCTGGTTCGGCGCGGCGAGGAGATAGGTCAGGGCGCTGCCCGCCAGCCCGGAGACCAGGTAGAGCGCGAGATAGCGGGCGCGGCCGAGCGCCGCTTCCAGCGGTCCGCCGAGCCACCACAGGCCGAGCATGTTGAAGGCGAAGTGCATCATCGCCTGGTGCAGGAACATCGCGGTGAAGAGCCGGTACCACTGGCCTTCCGCGACGCCGATCAGCGGTTCGAACATGGCGTACTGGGCACGCCCGATGAGGTCGAGGTCCTCGACGAGCCGGTCGCCCACCGCGAGGACGGCGATGAAGACCGCCGCGTTGACGCCCAGCAGGATCTTCGTGACCAGCCGGGGGTCGGCCGCGATCGAGCCGCCCGCGAGGGTACGCGGCTGGTTGGCCGTCGGCCCGTGTCCCGTACCGGAGCCCTGCCGGACACAGTCAGGGCACTGGAACCCGACGGACGCGCTGATCATGCATTCGGGGCAGATGGGGCGCTCGCAGCGCGTGCAGCTTATGCCCGTCTCCGTGCCCGGGTGCCGGTAGCAGCTGGGCACGGACTGGTTGACGGCGGGCTGCTGGTCCTGGCCTCCGTGGCCGCCTGGCGGGTGGTCCATCGGTCCCCTCGGTCTTCGTAGCGGCGGACAGTGCGCGGCCGGGCACAGCGCACCGCCCCGCCCATCCGGTATGTAAGCACTACGGACGGGCGGGGCGGGAAGGTTCCCGGAAGCCGGGAACCGTACGGCCGGCTTCGTCAGCGGGTCTCGACGACGACCGACTCGATCACGACGTCCTGCACCGGACGGTCGGTGCGCGGGTTGGTCGGCGTGGCGCCGATGGCGTCGACGACCTTCGTGCCGGCGCCGGTGACCTCGCCGAAGATGGTGTGCTTGCCGGTGAGCCAGGTGGTCGGCGCGAGGGTGATGAAGAACTGCGAGCCGTTGGTGCCGGGGCCGGAGTTGGCCATGGCCAGCAGGTACGGCTTGGTGAAGGCCAGCTCGGGGTGGAACTCGTCCGCGAACTTGTACCCCGGGCCCCCGGTGCCGTTGCCCAGCGGGTCGCCGCCCTGGATCATGAAGTCGCCGATGACCCGGTGGAAGACGGTCCCGTCGTACAGCCGGTCCTGGGTCTTCTGCCCGGTCTCCGGGTTGACCCACTCGCGCTCACCCTGGGCTAGCTCGACGAAGTTCTTGACCGTCTTCGGCGCGTGGTTCGGCAGGAGCCGGATCTCGATGTCGCCGTGGCTGGTCTTGAGGGTGGCGTAAAGCTGCTCGGCCACGATGTGCCTTCCGTGAGTCTTCGCTGACTCTGACGATCCTCGCACGGAGAGAGTGCGGCCCCGGCGTACAAGGCGCGGAGGGGCCCGGAAGAGCGAACAGCCGGAAGAGCGAACAGCGGGAAGGGCGGCGCCGGAAGAAGGGCAGCCGTGAGCGGCGGCGCGGGGCGGTGCCCACGTCGCGTCGCATGACGCGCGGTCATGACCCGGATGCCTGTAATGCATGCCGGAGCGGTGCGCGCCATGCATGATTTCGAAAAGGGTGGATAGGCGAAATACGGAACGCCACCGAGGAGGATGATCCTGTGACCCGCATGGACAGCGTGCGCGCCGCTACCGGTTCGGCGAAGGAGAGCGTGCAGCACGCCGCGGAAGCGGTGGCACCTTACGCCGGTACGGCCAAGGAACAGGCCGCTCTGGCCAAGGAACAGGCCGCTGTATACGCCCGCGAGGCGCGCAAGCAGCTCGCCCCGACCGTGTCGAAGGCCGCGCACAAGGCGCGTAAACAAGCGCGTAAGCAGTACGGCGCCCATGTGGCGCCCCGAGTACCCCCGAAGTTCGATGAGGCCGCTCACCGCGGAGTCCACCATGCCCGCAAGGCCGCCCGTCAGGCGGCCGACTACACGGTGCCCCGGGTCGAGCAGGCGGTGGCGACGGCACAGCCGGTCGCCGAGCAGGCGGCGGCGCGTTCCGCGGCGGCTCTGGCCGCGCTGCGCGGACAGGTCACGGCGAAGGAGATCCAGAAGCTGGTGCGGAAGCATGAGCGGCGGGCCAGGGCCGGCCGGCTGGTCAAGGGCCTGGCGGTCCTCGGAGTCGTGGCCGGTGGGGCTTTCGCCGCCTGGAAGTGGTGGGACAAGCAGGCCAACCCGGACTGGCTGGTGGAGCCCCCGGCGGCCACCGAGGTCGCGGACGGGGCTCCGCTGACGTCCGTGGACGGCAGCCATGTCGTCCATCCGGTCGATCCGCTCGATCCCGAGGTCGAGGCCAAGCAGGCCGAGGCCGAGGCCGAGGCGGCGGAGCGGAACCGGAACCGGGACGACCGTCCTTGATCAGTGGACGGATCGCGGCGGGCGCGGCAGGGCGGGAGCGGCGGAACGGGACTGTCGCGGCTGTGACTGCTGCGGCATCCAAGGCGGTTGCGGCTGCGGCTGCGGCTGCGGCTGTGACTCCGGCGTCCGCGGCTACGGCAGCTGTGGCTACGGCAGCTGCTGCCGGGTCCGACGGGCGCAGGTCCGACGAGAGCTGAGTCGACGAGAGCTGAGTCGACGAGAGCTGATTCGGCGAACGTCGGCTCGACAGGCGCCGGGAGACCGCGGGTTTCCCGGCGCCTCACGCCGCGACGAGCGCCGCGTCGGCCGCGTACGCGCTCTCACGTGCCGCGGCGGCGTCGGTCTCGGTCGGCAGGACGGCGGGCAGATGACGGACCGACGGTGAGGAGCCGTGCGCTTCGGCGCGGATGCGCTGCTTGATCGTCGGCGGCAGCGACCGGTCACGCGGCAGCGCCCTCGGTACCACCGCCCTCCTGGCCGTACCGGCCTCCGCGTCGTGGTGCGGCACGGCGGCGGGAGCCGACGCCGGCTGGTCGGCCGGCTGCTGCACGGCGGTGCCGGCGGCGGTGGCCGGGGCGGTGAGGCCCAGGGAGGCGAGCATCGCGAAGAAGGCGGTGATGAGGACGGTCCACAGTTTCTTGACCTTGTTGGCGGCCATGATCCCTCGCTTTCGATCGTTTCGGGTCGGTTTTTGAGCGAGCTTCCGAGTTGCGCGATCTACATACCTTCCTCATGATGTGGACGCATCTCGGGAATCGGGGGAGCGACGCCGCCCGTACGCAGTTCTTCGGATGAACACCACTCGTACGGTCCAACCGGCACTCCCGCACCTCCCCCGACCCCCTCGCCCTACCGGTGCCCGCCGCCCGACAGGCCCGTCCAGCAGCGGCTATGACAACGTGTCAGCGATCACGGAGGCCGCTTCCGCGATCAGCTTGTTGTCGTACTCGGCGTCCTTCTCGGTCCGGTTCGTCAGGATCGCCATGACGACGGGAGCCCCGGCCGAGGGCCACACCACGGCGATGTCGTTCCGGGTGCCGTACGTGCCACCGGCTCCGGTCTTGTCACCGACCACCCAGCCCTGGGGCACCCCGGCCCTGATCAGCTCGTCGCCGGTGGTGTTGGTCCGCAGCCAGTGCGTCAGCCGCGCGCGCTCCGCCGCGCCGAGGGCGTCCCCGAGCACGAACGCGCGAAGGTCCTCGGCGAGCGCGCGCGGGGTGCTGGTGTCACGCTTCTGGCCCGGGACCCAGTCGTTCAGCCCCGGCTCGCGGCGCTCCATCCGGGTGACATCGTCGCCCAGCTCCTTGAGCACGGTGTTGAGGCCCTTGGGCCCGCCGATGTGGTCGAACATCAGATTGGCCGCCGTGTTGTCGCTGAACCGGACGGCGGCGTCGCAGAGTTCGGCGAGGGTCATCCCGGTCGCGACGTGCTTCTCGGTCACGGGCGAGTTGCTGACGAGGTCCTTCTCCGAGTACCTGACGACCTGGTCCATCCCGTCGGGCGCGTGCTCGCGCAGCACGGCCCCGGCGGCGAGGGCCTTGAAAGTGGACGCGTAGGCGAAGCGCTCGCCGTCGTTGTACGCGACCTCCTCGCCGGTCCCGGTGTCGACCGCGTACACCCCCAGCCGCGCGTCGAACTTGCTCTCCAGCCCCTTGAAGGCGTCGAGGTACGACCGAGTGGCCGAGGACGACGACGAGGCCGAGGACGCCGCTTTCGCGGACGCCGAATCCGAGGACGAGGCCGCGGCCGAGGCCGAGGCCGAGGAACCGTCCTGTCCGCAGGCCACGAGCGGTACGAGGACGAGCGCGCCGAGCGCCCCGGCGAGGGCGCGGCGGCCTCGGGCGGGCCGGGCACGGGTGAGCTGGACGGGGGTGGTCGTGGACATGAGTGTTGACCTCCTGGCGCTCCCGTGGCACGAGACGCGGGGGAGCGTGGGAAAGGGAACGACCGGGGCCCACTAGACGAGTAAGTCCGGGGCCCCGTCGCGGCTGCCACCCCCACCTCACCCTCCGGTGCCCATGCGGTCCAATACGTCTGTGTGCCACTCCATGCGGAAACCGCATACAGTGCGGCCCATGGATCTGGTGGGAGCGTGCCGGGCCTTCGTCAGCGTGAGCGAACGGGGGAGTTTCACCGTCGGGGCCGCCGCGGAGCGGATGTCCCAGCCGGTGGCGAGCCGACGCGTCGCCGCGCTGGAGGAACACCTCGGCGAGCAGCTGTTCGAGCGGACCTCGCGCCGGGCGACCCTCACGCCGTTCGGCCGGGACATGCTGTCGGCGGCGCGAGCGCTCGTACGCGCCGCAGAGGTGCTCCGGCACGAGGCGGAAGCCGCCCGGCGCAAACCCTGGCGGCTCGCGGTGCCCGGCGTCTGCCCCCCGGCCGGTCTCGCCCGCCTCGTCGCCGACGGGCGCGGGCGCGGCGTCATGCTGGAGCTGCGCGTCGCGCCGCCGACGGAGCGGGCCGAGCTGCTCCACTCCCAGCAGGTGCGCGCCGCGCTGCTCGCCGTACCGCCCGACGAGGCGGCCTGGTCGCTGCCGCTCGGGCTGGCCTGCGCCGACGACCCCGGCGTGAACCGCGTCTACATCGAGACGCTGCGCCTGGGGCGCGCCGCCGCCGGACCGGCCCGGCGCGTCTGGATCCAGCCGGAGGACGACGTGCCGCACATCCGCGATCCGCTGACGCGGCTGCGCGACGCGGTGGGGCTGCGGCCCGCTCAGCTCGTCACCGCGCCCGACCTGACCTCGGCAGCGGCGGAGGTCCTCTGCTCGCGCGACGTCCTGCTGTGCACACCGGAGCAGGCCACGGAGCTGGGCCTGCACTGGCGCCCCCTCGGCGAGACCACGCTCACCCGGGGGTTCGCCCTGGCCGCGGCCGCCACCGGCGACCCGGAGCGCGTCCGGGCGCGGCTGGGCGACGCGATCGCGCGCTGCCTGGGAGCGACGGGCCCGAGCGGCGGCGGCGAGCGCGCCACCGCGCGCGAGGTGGCGCCATGAGCACCGAGGCGATGCTGCGCCGACTGCGCCGAGAACTGCTCGACGGCGGTCTGTACGGCTGTCTCCTCGTCCGCGATCTGCGCACCGGCCAGGAGCTGGGCATCGAGCCGGACGTCCAGCTCCCCACCGCCTCCCTGGTCAAGATCCCCCTCGCGCTGGCGACGCTGGACCGGATCCGGCGCGGCGAGCTGGACGGGGCGACCGCGCTCGACGTGCGGCCCGGCCGGATCACCACACCGGGGCCCACCGGGCTGAGCCGGTTCCGCCACCCGGCCAGGATCGCCATCGACGACCTGCTCTATCTGAGCACCTGCGTGAGCGACGGGACGGCCGCCGACGCGCTGTTCGGCCTCACTCCGCCCGCCGAGGTCGCCGGCATCCTGCGCCGGCTCGGCCTGCGCGGCATCTCCGTACGGCACACCATGCGCGAACTGAGCCGGACCCCCGCGGAACGCTTCGACGCCGCCCAGGCGCACCTCGCCCACGCGCTCGCCATCGACGCCGGCACCCAGGGCCACGGCCACCGGCTGCCGCAGCTCGACGTGGCCCGCGCCAACTCGGGCAGCGCCCGCGCCTACGTCGACCTGCTCCAGGCCCTGTGGACACCGACCACCATCCATCCGGACGTGGCCGACCAGGTGCGCGGCCTCATGTCGCACAACGTGCTGCGCCACCGCCTCGCCCCGGACTTCAGCAGCGACGCCACCACGTGGTCGTCCAAGACCGGCACGCTGCTCAACCTCCGCCACGAGATCGGCGTGGTCGAGCACACCGACGGCAGCGCCTTCGCCATCGCCGTCCTCACCGAGTCCCTGGTCCCCGCCAACGCCCAGCCGGGCGCCGACGCCCTCATGGCGCAGGCCGCCCGGACACTCCGCGACCACCTGCGCCAGCTCTGACGCGGACCGCCACCGCCACAGGTGCCGCCACCGCCACAGGTGCCGCCACAGGTGCCGGTGCCGGTGCCGATACCTGCAGCGGTGATCAGCGCGTTCGCCACCGCCCAGGGCATCGCCCCGGCCAGCGCCGCCACGGCCACGCTGGAGGCGACACCGACCCCGCCGCCGCAGACGACGATCCCCGCGCCTCGCCCGCGCCACGAGGAGGTGCGCTCCCGGACAGTGGTGTAGCGGGCTGCACCACCGGCTCGGGAGCGTGCTCTCTCGTGGCGCGGGGCCCGCGCCGGGATCGTGGAAGGCGAAAGGTTCACCGCTCCTCGAATCCACCGGGAAACGTCATGAAGTCGCTGCTCTCCTCCAAGCCGGTCCTCTGGTTCCTCTTCCTGTTCAACCTGGTCGTGGCCGCGATCGCGCCCTTCGTCGTCGACGGCGCGCAGGGCATGGTCACGAGCGTGGGCATGGGCGTGGTCTCGCTCGGGGCGGGCGTCGGTCTGCTGCGGGGGAGCGGCCGGGCGAACGGCGCGCGGCAGTCCGCCTGACACGCCGCACCACCGAGCCCGTCGCGACGACGCAATGGCGCGTCGGCGCGACAGCGGGACGGCACGACAGCAGCACGACGGCAGACGGCAGACGGCAGACGGCACGATGGGCGCTCGACGCGCACGACGACACGCGATGGCGTGTTTCAGACCTAGGCCGCCATGCAACACAACCGTAATCTGGGAGCGCTCCCATACCGGAACCCCACTACCGGAAGCAGGAGATCCCCCATGAATACCTCCCGTACGTCCCGGAACGGCCGGGCGCACCACGGGCCGCCGTCGCGGCTCCTGTGGGCCTTCGGCCTGCTCTCCGCCGTACTGCTCTGTCTGATCCCGTCGGTCGGCACCGCCGCCGCCCACGGCTCCGTCATCGACCCGGCGTCCCGCAACTACGGCTGCTGGCTGCGCTGGGGCAGCGACTTCCAGAATCCCGCCATGGCGCAGCAGGACCCGATGTGCTGGCAGGCATGGCAGGACAATCCGAACGCCATGTGGAACTGGAACGGGCTCTACCGCGACGGTTCCGCGGGCAACTTCCAGGCGGTGATCCCGAACGGACAGCTGTGCAGCGGGGGCCACACCGAGAGCGGCCGCTACAACTCGCTGGACACGCCCGGCGCGTGGAAGACCACCGACCTGGCCAGGAACTTCACGGTCAAGCTGTACGACCAGGCCAGCCACGGCGCGGACTACTTCCTCGTCTACGTCACCCGGCAGGGCTACGACCCCACCACGCAGCCGCTGACCTGGAACGATCTGCAACTGGTCGCGCAGACCGGCCGGTACGCGCCGAGCCAGAACTACGAGATCCCCGTCACCACCAGCGGCTACAGCGGCCGGCACGTCGTCTACACGATCTGGCAGGCGTCGCACATGGACCAGACGTACTTCCTGTGCAGCGACGTGAACTTCACCTGAGCCACGACCACTTCCTGATCGCCACCCCCCACCGGGCCGCACGCGCCGAAGCGCGTGCGGCCCGTTCGCCGTCTCCGTCTCCGTCTCCGTCCCCCGGCTTCCGGATACCCCCGCGCACCACGGCCTCCGGCCTTCGCGTCTGACGGAGAACCGTCCGATGACGGAGAACCGTCCGACGGCACGTCCGACAACGTGTTCCTCGTCGGCGGAGACCCGGCGCACCCCGAGGGCTCCTACGCGGACTCCCTGTCCCTGATCGAGACGGGGCTGCTCCAGGAGTACGGCGTTCGGCGGGTCGGCATCGCCGGATACCCGGAAGGTCACCCGGCGATCGACGGCGCATCGCTCTGGAGCGCGCTGGAGGAGAAGCACAAGGCGCTCGCCGAACGGGGACACCTCCGGATCGCGATGGCCATGCCCAACCATGCATTCCCGCTCACCGAGGCGCGCCTCGCGTTCGCCCGGGAGGCCGCCCGGCGGCTGGGACTTCCGCCTCTGGAACACCTCGTCGTACCTCGGCCGCGGGAGACCGGCGCGACCGCCGTCGCGACGTTCCTGGCAGCGCATCCGGACGTGACCGCTCTGGCCGCGTTCGACGACGACATCGCGCTGCGCGGCCTGACCGCCCTGCACGACCTCGGGGTGCGCGTGCCCGAGGACATGGCGGTGATGGGCTTCGACGAGACCGAGTACGGCTCCCTGACCACGCCCGCGCTCACCACCGTCCATATCGACGCCGAAGTCCTCGGGCGGCTCGCCGCCCGAGGCGCCCTCGGTATCGACGCACAGGACCTGGCCCCCACGCCCGGCCGGATCGTGGTCCGCGCGTCGGCGTGACCGTCGCGCCCTCTCGCGCAGAGGAGTCCCCGACGGGGGTCTACGCGCGTGTGGGACGACCTTTGAGGGATCGTGTCAGCACAACCGTGCTGACATGTCAGCACGAGAAATCGGCACAAAAAGACCCCCCTGCCTGCATTCTTGCAGGTCAGAGGGGTCTTGAAACTGTGGAGCCTAGGGGAGTCGAACCCCTGACATCTGCCATGCAAAGACAGCGCTCTACCAACTGAGCTAAGGCCCCGTGACGGGCGGGTACACCGACTCGCGGAGAGCGGATCTCCCCTCGCCGGGAACCAGAGTACCGGGTGCCGACCGGTATCCCGTAAAAGGATTGGGGCTCCCCGTGCACGACCACTCTCCGTAAGATGCCCCACGAGGTTCGCAGCAGCGAAGCTGCCGCATGGGGAAGCGATGGGGAGACGCGTATGGACGCCGCACAGCAGGAATCGACAGCCAGAGCGAGAGAGCTTCAGCGAAGCTGGTACGGAGAGCCCCTGGGGGCGCTCTTCCGCCGCCTCATCGACGACCTGGGGCTGAACCAGGCCCGGTTGGCCTCGGTGCTCGGTCTCTCGGCCCCGATGCTCTCGCAGCTGATGAGCGGCCAGCGCGCGAAGATCGGCAATCCGGCGGTCGTCCAGCGCGTCCAGGCGCTCCAGGATCTGTCGGGGCAGGTCGCCGACGGCAGCGTCAGCGCGGGGGAGGCCACGGACCGGATGGAGGAGATCAAGAAGTCGCAGGGCGGCTCCGTCCTCACCGCCACCAGCCAGACGACGAACAGCACGGGCGCGCCCACCGTGCGCCGGGTGGTCCGCGAGATCCAGTCGCTGCTGCGGTCGGTCGCCGCGGCCGGCGACATCATAGACGCGGCGGACGCCCTCGCCCCGACCCAGCCGGAACTGGCAGAGTTCCTCCGGGTGTACGGGGCCGGGCGCACCGCCGAAGCAGTCGCGCACTACGAGGCACATCAGAGCTGACGGGCAGCGGACACCGAGCGGCGGGCCAGTACACGGGGGGCCCGCGGCAGGCCCGCGGATGACACGACTGGGACGACGGGGAGCGAGCGCGGCGCAATGGGTGAGATCTTCGCGGGACGGTACGAGCTGATCGACCCGATCGGGCGGGGCGGCGTCGGTGCCGTCTGGCGTGCCTGGGACCAGCGACGGCGGCGCTACGTCGCGGCGAAGGTCCTCCAGCAGAGCGACGCGCACACACTGCTGCGGTTCGTGCGCGAGCAGGCGCTCAGGATCGACCACCCGCATGTACTCGCCCCGGCCAGCTGGGCGGCGGACGACGACAAGGTCCTGTTCACCATGGACCTCGTCAGCGGCGGGTCACTCGCCCATGTCATCGGCGACTACGGTCCGTTGCCGCCCCGCTTCGTCTGCACCCTGCTCGACCAGCTGCTCGCCGGGCTGGCCGCCGTGCACGCCGAGGGGGTGGTGCACCGCGACATCAAACCGGCCAACCTCCTTATGGAGGCCACCGGTACGGCACGGCCGCACCTGCGCCTCTCCGACTTCGGCATCTCCATGCGCAAGGGCGAGCCGCGCCTCACCGAGACCAACTACGTGGTGGGTACGCCCGGTTACTTCGCGCCCGAGCAGATGATGGGGGCCGAGCCCGACTTCCCCTCCGACCTCTTCGCCGTCGGCCTGGTCGCCCTGTACCTCCTCCAGGGGCAGAAGCCGGACTCCAAGGCCCTGGTCGAGTACTTCGCCGCGCACGGCACCCCCGGGGCGCCCCAGGGCATCCCCGAGCCGCTCTGGCAGGTCCTGGCGGGGCTGCTCCAGCCCGACCCGCACGCCCGGTTCCGTACGGCCAACGGCGCCCGCAAGGCGCTGACGAGCGCCGTGGAGCTGCTCCCCGAACCGACGGGTGACGAGGAGCCGGTCGAGGTCTTCGACCAGATCGGCCCGCTCCCCCCGGGCTTCGGGCCCTCGGGCCCGCTCAAAGCCGCCGCTCCGGCAGCCCCGGCAGCTCCGGCAGCCGAGTCACCGGTCGTACCGGCGCCCCCCACCCCACCGGAGTCCTCAGGCACCTCAGGCACCCCCGGTACCCCGGAGTCCTCAGGCACCACCGGCACCTCCGGCGCGGCGGTCCCGCCGCCGTCCATGTCCGAGACCGGCAGCTTCCACCTCCCCCCTCCCCCGAGCCGGGAGCGGCCGGACCTCCCCGCGTACCCCACGCCGACCGAGGTGTCCCTGTCCCAGGCGCAGACCGCGGCGGTCCGTCCTGAGCAGGCGTCCACCCGCGCGTACACCGCTCAGAGCGCTCAACTCCCCGCCCCGGCAACACCCCAGGCCCACGCCCAGGCCCAGGCCCAAGCCCAGTCGCAGCCCCCGTCGCAGTTCCCGTCGCACCAGGGGCCGCGAGCGGCCCACCACGCGCTCCGGAAGGGGCCGGGGCCGACCCTCAAGGTGGCGGTCCCCATCCTGGTACTGGCGCTGGCCTGCTTCGCGGTGGGCATCTGGGCGCTCACCCAGACCTGAGCCGCGCCGCGCCCCGGGAAACCCGGCCCCGACCCCGACCGCGACGCCGACCCCGGCCCCCGGCCACGCACCCGGACGACCCGGCCCCGGACTCGGCGCTGGACCACACGCGCCCCCAGAA
>NZ_QQNA01000259.1 GCF_003346515.1 Streptomyces corynorhini | reverse complement strand
GGGAAGCGGAAAACCCTTCCGCCTCGCCCGCCACCTCCGCCCCGCCGTCCCCCGCCGCCTCTTCTTCCTCTCCTTCCCCGTCGCCCACGCTGGCGGGCGCGCCGGCCGTCGCCCCCGAACCGGCGGCGGCGCTCAAGGCGCTGGCCGCCGCCGAGCGCCGTACGAGCGACGCGCACACCGGCGCACTGGCCACGGCCTCCCCCGAACTGGCGCGGCTGCTGGCCTCGTTGGCCGCCGCCAACGCCGCCCACGCCTATCTGCTGACCGAAGGAGCCCGCCCGTGACCACCCGTGCGCTGGCCGCCGCGCAGGCGGCGCTCGCCGCGGAACACGCCGTCGTGTACGGGTACGGCGTCGTCGGCGGCCGGATCGACGACGCCCGCCGCGCCGAGGCCACCACCGCCCACGCGGCCCACCGCGTCCGGCGCGACGCCCTGGCCAGGACCGTGCGCGACCTGGGCGGCAGGCCCGCGGCAGCGGCGGCGGCGTACGCCCTGCCGTTCGCCGTGCCGGACGCGCCCGCCGCCGTACGGCTGGCCGCCGAGCTGGAGGACCGGGTCGCGGGCGCCTACGCCGATCTGGTCAGGGCCGCCGAGGGGCCGCTGCGCCGCGAGGCGGCGGGCGGGCTGCGGGAGGCGGCGGTGCGCGCGGTGCGCTGGCGCGGCGGCGGCGTAGCCTTTCCTGGGCTCGCCGAGCGCGCGTGAGCCGCTGAACGCCGAAGGGGAACGACGCACGTATGGGTTTCGAACCGCCGCGACGACTGGTGCGCTCGCTCGCCGAGAAGTACGGGGAGCCACCCGCCGCCGCGTGGCTCGGGCAGCTGTCCGAGGCCACCGGGGAGGCGGTCGCCCGGCGCGGCCTCGACGTCGAGCGGCTCGTCGCCCCGGGCGGCAGGAGCGCGCTGCTGCTCCTGGTGCGCCGGCCCGACGGCTCCCCCGCCACGCTCAAGGTCGCGCCGGGGTTCGCGGGCCCCGGCCCGGAACGTGCCGCGCTCGCGTGCTGGCACGGGTGGGGCGCGGTGCGGCTCCTCGACGACACGGCGGCGCCGGACGGCGCGCTGCTGCTGGAGCGGCTGCACCCGGAGATCTCGCTGCGCTCGCTGCCGGAGGCGAAGGCGCTGCTGGAGGCGGCCGACACGGTGCGCAAGCTGTGGGTCGAGCCGCCGGCCGGGCACGCGTTCGAGACGGTGGCGGAGCGGACGGCCCGTCAGGCGGAGCCTTTGCGGGCGTCTTCGGGCGACGAGCCCTTCGCACCGCTCGTCTCCGCCGCGCTGGCCGCCCGCGACGAGCTGTGCGCCGACGCCTCGGCGGGGCGGGCGGTGCTGCTGCACGGCGCCTTCCGGCAGGGCAAGGTCCTGGCAGGCGACCGCGCGCCCTGGCTCGCGGTGGGGCCCGAGCCGCTGGTCGGTGAGCGCGCCTACGATCTGGCCCGGCTGGCCCGGGACCGGGTGGAGGATCTCGTCGCCTCCGACGCCGGTGCCTCCTCGGCCCGCCGTCGGCTCAACCGGCTGGCCGACTCGCTGGATCTGGACCGGGAGCGGCTGCGCGGCTGGACGCTCTTCCGCGCGGTGGAGTCGGGCGTCCGGGCCTGGCGGGCGGAGCGTCGGCAGAGCGCGGAGCTGCTGCTGGAGTACGCGGGCTGGCTCTGAGGGAACGCGGCGGGGGCGGGGGGAGGGCTCGTACGCCGTACCCCCGCCCCCGCACCGGCTGTCTCAGGCGGTCAGGCGCGCGACGGCCTCCGCGACCGTCAGCTCCTCGCGCTCACCCGTGCGGCGGTCCTTCAGCTCGACCACGCCGTCGGCGGAGCGGCGCCCGGCGACCAGGATCTTCGGGACGCCGATCAGCTCGGCGTCCGTGAACTTCACGCCGGGCGAGACGCCGGGGCGCTCGTCGACCAGCACCCGCAGTCCGGCCGCCGCGAGCTGCTCGGACACGTCGACCGCCAGCTCCGTCTGGAGCGCCTTGCCCGCGGCGACGACGTGGACGTCGGCCGGGGCGATCTCCCGGGGCCAGCACAGGCCCTGCTCGTCGGCGGTCTGCTCGGCGATCGCGGCGACGGCGCGCGAGACGCCGATGCCGTACGAGCCCATGGTCACCCGGACGGGCTTGCCCTGCTGGCCGAGGACGTCGAGCTGGAAGGTGTCGGCGTACTTGCGGCCGAGCTGGAAGATGTGGCCGATCTCGATGGCGCGGTCGAGGTTGAGGCCGGTGCCGCAGGCGGGGCAGGGGTCGCCCGCCTCGACGACGACGACGTCCAGGTAGTCGTCGACCTCGAAGTCACGGCCGACGACGACGTCGCGCGCGTGCGTGTCGGGCTTGTTGGCACCGGTGACCCAGGCCGTGCCGGGCGCGACGCGCGGGTCGGCGATGTAGCGGATCTTCAGGCCCTGGGGACCGACGTAGCCGCGTACGAGATCGGGCCGGTCCTCGAAGTCCTCGGCCGTCACCAGCTCCACGACGGCGGGGGCGAGGTGCTCGCCGAGCTTGCCGAGGTCCACCTCGCGGTCGCCGGGCACGCCCACGGCGGTGATCTCGCCGTCGACCTTGACCAGCAGGTTCTTCAGCGTGGCGGAGGCGGGCACGCCGAGGTGGGCGGCGAGTGTCTCGATGGTCGGCGTGTCGGGGGTGTCCAGCTCCTCGACCGGTCCGTGCTCGACGGTCTCGGCCACCGCCCCCTGGAAGGTCACGGCCTCGGTGTTGGCCGCGTAGTCGCAGTTCGGGCAGTCCGCGAAGGTGTCCTCGCCCGCGCCGGCCGGGGCCAGGAACTCCTCGGAGTCCGAACCGCCCATCGCGCCGGAGACCGCCGAGACGATCCGATAGTCGAGGCCGATGCGCGTGAAGATCTTCTGATAGGCGGCGCGGTGCAGCGCGTACGACTCGGCCAGGCCCTCGTCGGTGGTGTCGAAGGAGTACGAGTCCTTCATCTGGAACTCGCGGCCGCGCAGCACGCCGGAGCGGGGGCGGGCCTCGTCGCGGTACTTCGTCTGGATCTGGTAGAGCATCACCGGCAGGTCCTTGTAGGACGTGCACTGGTCCTTGACGACCTGGGTGAAGATCTCCTCGTGCGTGGGGCCGAGCAGATAGTCGCCGCCCTTGCGGTCCTTCAGGCGGAACAGCAGGTCGCCGTACTCGTCCCAGCGCCCGCTCGCCTCGTACGGCTCCTTGGGCAGCAGCGCGGGCAGCAGCACCTCCTGCGCGCCGATCGCGTCCATCTCCTCGCGGACGACGCGGGAGATGTTGTCGAGGACCTTCTTGCCCAGCGGCAGCCAGCTCCACAGACCGGCGGACGTACGGCGGACGTATCCGGCGCGGACGAGCAGCTTGTGGCTGAGGGTCTCGGCGTCCGCCGGGTCGTCGCGCAATGTCTTGGCCATCAAACGGGACATGCGCTGGACCTGGGACATGGGGAGCACTCCTGCGTTCTGCGTTCTCTCGGCTGTTGTGTGGAGGTTAGCCGGGGCCCGGGGGCAGGCGGAAATCAGATTCCCCCCGCACGCGGCCCGCGCAGCGGCAGGGGCGCGCCCATCACGGCGTACGGCTTGGGCGCGCTGGGGAAGTGGACGCGGCGGGCGAGATCCTGGTAGCCGAGCGACCGGTACATCCGGCGGGCCGGGCTCTCGATGTCGATGGCGGACAGGATCGAGCGGGGCTGGGCGGCACTGTCCGTGATGGTGGTGATCAGGGTGCGGCCGATGCCCCGGGCCTGGTACGCGGGGTGCACATGCAGCTCGGTGATCACGAAGGACTCGTCGAGCCAGCCGTCGGCGCCGGTGACGCGCAGATACGGCTCCACCACGGTGGACCACCAGTGGGCGCGGTCGTTGGGCATCCCGTACACGAATCCGACGAGCCTGCCCTCCGCGGTGGTCGCGCCGAGGGCGCGGCAGCCGGGCTGGAGGAGGTGGCGCAGGACGATGTGGCGGCGTACGTCGATCTCTTCCTCGCTGAGTCCGAAGGCGAGGGCCTGGACGGCGAGCGCCTCGTCCACGCGGGCGGCGAGATCGACGGGGCCCACCTGTACCTCGGGGGTCCCTGGGCTGTCCCCTGGAATGCTCGGCATGGGCGGAACCCTACGGTGGGAACGGTCAGAACAGCACGCTCGTGAAGGCTCCCACTTCGCGGAAGCCGACGCGGCGGTAGGCGGCCCTGGCGGGGGTGTTGTAGTCGTTGACGTACAGGCTGACCACGGGGGCGACGTCGGCCAGCGCGTACCGCACGACGGCGGCCATACCGGACTCGGACAGCCCCTGGCCCCGGTGGGCGGGGTCGACCCACACGCCCTGGATCTGGCAGGCCTGCCGGGTGGCGGCGCCGATCTCGGCCTTGAAGAGGACCCGGCCGTCCTCGATTCGCGCAAATGACCGACCGGCGCCCACCAGTTCTGCCACCCGCGCCTGGTAGAGGAGCCCGCCGTCACCGGCGAGGGGCGAGACGCCGACCTCCTCGGTGAACATCGCCACGCAGGCGGGCATGATCACTTCGAGTTCGTCCTTGCGGATGCGGCGGACGAAGGGGTCGGGCGCTATCTCGGGGGAGAGCTGCTCGGTGACCATCAGCGGCTGGTGGGAGCGGACCTCGCGGGCCGGTCCCCAGCTGGGCTCCAGCAGCCGCCAGAGCCGGGTGGTGGCCTCGGCGGGGCCCACGATCGAGGAGCAGCGGCGGCCGGTCCTGCGGGCGCGGTCGGCGAAGGCGCGCACGGCCTCGGGGGTGGCGCAGATGGGGACGAGGTTGGCTCCGGCGTAACAGAGCGAGCGCAGCCGCCCGTCCGCGTACCAGCCCCACATCTCACCGCCGAGCCGCCAGGGATCGAGCCCCGCGACCTGCACGCGTGCTGTCACGAAGGCGTTGGCGACGGGTTCGCTCTCCAGGATGGCGAGCGCGGCGCCGAGTTCGCTGGGTTCGAGGACCCGGGTGGTGGTCTGCGTCAACACGAGGGGGCCTCACCGTACGACTGCTGATCTCCGCACTGTACCTGCCGACTCTGTGGTACGCCGCTCGCGGGCGGGTGCGTGCGGAACGGGGAAGGTCCCGGGCCTGCGCCCGGAGGGGCGGTGGCCGCGGGACCCTGCTGTGCTGTCCGTCCAGTGGTGTCATGCCCGCGCCCGGTCGGTGGCCGGGGCGGGGACTGCCGATGTCGGCCGACGGGAACTTCAGCTGACGGAGACCTCGGGCTCGCCGGAGGCGATGCCGTCCTTCTCCATCTGTTCGGCGATCTTCATGGCCTCGTCGATGAGGGTCTCCACGATCTTCGACTCGGGAACGGTCTTGATGACCTCGCCCTTCACGAAGATCTGGCCCTTGCCGTTGCCGGAGGCGACCCCGAGGTCTGCCTCGCGCGCCTCACCGGGACCGTTGACCACACAGCCCATGACGGCGACCCGCAGCGGGACCTCCATGCCCTCCAGACCCGCCGTGACCTCCTCCGCCAGCTTGTACACATCCACCTGGGCCCGGCCGCACGAGGGGCACGAGACGATCTCCAGCCGGCGCGGCTTCAGGTTCAGCGACTCCAGGATCTGGATGCCGACCTTGACCTCCTCCGCCGGCGGCGCCGACAGCGAGACCCGGATCGTGTCCCCGATGCCCTCGCTCAGCAGCGCGCCGAAGGCCACCGCCGACTTGATGGTGCCCTGGAACGCGGGACCCGCCTCGGTCACGCCCAGGTGGAGCGGGTAGTCGGACTGCGCCGCGAGCTGACGGTAGGCGTTCACCATGATCACCGGGTCGTTGTGCTTCACCGAGATCTTGATGTCGCGGAAGCCGTGCTCCTCGAAGAGCGACGCCTCCCACAGGGCCGACTCCACGAGCGCCTCGGGTGTCGCCTTGCCGTACTTGCGCAGCAGCCGCGCGTCCAGCGATCCCGCGTTGACCCCGATACGGATCGGCGTGCCCGCGTCGCCGGCCGCCTTCGCGATCTCCTTGACCTTGTCGTCGAACTGCTTGATGTTCCCCGGGTTCACCCGGACCGCCGCGCATCCGGCGTCGATCGCCGCGAACACGTACTTGGGCTGGAAGTGGATGTCCGCGATCACCGGGATCTGCGACTTCCGCGCGATCACCGACAGGGCGTCGGCGTCGTCCTGCGTCGGACAGGCCACGCGGACGATCTGGCAGCCCGACGCCGTCAACTCCGCGATCTGCTGCAACGTCGCACCGATGTCCGACGTCCGCGTCGTCGTCATCGACTGCACCGACACCGGCGCGTCCCCGCCGACCGCCACCGACCCGACCTGGATCTGGCGGCTGACCCTTCGGTCTGCGAGCTTCGTCGGAACGGACGGCATTCCGAGAGAAATTGCGGTCATCTGCTGTGCAACCCCAAGGTGTGGATCGAGGTCCCGGGAACGGCGGGCTCCGGTCTCCGAGATTACGCCACCGTGCGCGACGGGGGCACATCCTCGCGAAAACTCCACCCAAAGGTAAGCGGCCGGACACGAATCGTGCCCGACCGCGTGAACCGGTGGAAATCAGCGGGCCCTGTCCCCGCGTCAGCTGATCTTGACGGGGTTGAAGACGTCGGCGACGAGGACGAGCAGGGTGAAGCAGACGAAGATCCCCGCCACCACGTAGGCGACCGGCATCAGCTTCGCCACGTCGAAGGGGCCCGGGTCGGGCCGCTTGAAGACCCGGGCGAACCCGCGCCGTACGGACTCCCAGATCGCGCCCGCCATGTGGCCGCCGTCGAGGGGCAGCAGCGGCAGCATGTTGAAGAGGAAGAGCGAGAGGTTGAAGCCGGCGAGCAGGAACAGCATCATCGCGATCTGGTTCTGCGCCGGGATGTCCAGGGCCATCACCTCGCCGCCGATGCGGGCGGCGCCGACCACACCGACCGGTGAGTCGTCCTTGCGCGGTCCGTCACCGAACGCCGCGCTCCAGAGATCCGGGATCTTGGAGGGGAGGGCGATGATCGAGTCGACACCGTTCTCGAACATGTCGCCCATCCGGCCGACGGAGTCGCCGAAGGAGAGCGGGACGATCTCGGTCGCGGCGGCGAAGCCGAGGTAGCCGGCGGGCACGTACTTGTCCGGGACGACCTCGCCCTGGGAGTCCTTCTCGGCGACCATGTTCTTGGCGAGGGTGGCGTGCAGCACCCGCTCGGACCCGTCGCGGTCGACGGTGATGGCGGCCGGGCCGATCGTCCTGCGGATGAGGTCGGAGAGCGTCGACCAGTCGGCGACCCGCTGTCCGTTGAAGGCGACGATCCGGTCGCCCTTCTTGAGCCCGGCGGCCTGCGCCGGGGAGACCGGGTCGTCCTTCGCGCAGGTGTCGCGCTTCTCGCTCTGCGCGATCACACACTTCTGCACACCGGCGACCTGGGTGGTCTGGGTCTGGAACCCGAAGCTCATCGCGACGCTCATGAAGATCACGGTGGCGAGGACGAGGTTCATGAAGGGGCCCGCGAACATCACGATCACGCGCTTCCACGGCTTGCGCGTGTAGAAGAGGCGCTTCTCGTCGCCCGGCTCCAGCTCCTCGTAGGCGGCGGAGCGCGCGTCCTCTATCATTCCGCGCCACGGCGAGGTGGACCGTGCCTCGATCCGGCCGTCGGCGCCCGGCGGGAACATGCCGATCATGCGGATGTACCCGCCCATCGGGATCGCCTTGATCCCGTACTCCGTTTCGCCCTTCTTGCGTGACCAGATGGTCGGCCCGAAACCGACCATGTACTGGGGTACGCGGATGCCGAACATCTTGGCCGTGGAGAGGTGGCCGAGTTCGTGCCAGGCGATGGAGAAGAGCAGCCCCACGACAAAGACCACAATGCCGAGGACCGTCAACAGAATCGTCATGCGCGAGCCTCCGCGGGCTGTTCTTCAGTGAATTTCGCTGCCGTCGCGCGGGCCAGCGCCCGCGCCCAGGTCTCTGCTTCCAGGACGTCCGCGACGGTGAGCGAGGCTCCCGTACGAGGGCTGCCGTGTGCGGCGACGACCTCGGTGACCGTATCCATGATGCCGTTGAACGGCAGCCGGCCCGCCAGGAACGCGTCGACGCACTCCTCGTTCGCGGCGTTGAAGACCGCCGGGGCCGTGCCGCCGAGCGCGCCGACGTGCCTGGCGAGCCCCACGGAGGGGAACGCCTCGGTGTCCAGCGGGAAGAACTCCCAGGTCGACGCCTTGGTCCAGTCGAAGGCGGGCGCGGCGTCCGGCACCCGCTCCGGCCAGCCGAGGCCGATGGCGATCGGCCCGCGCATGTCGGGCGGGGTCGCCTGGGCCAGGGTCGAACCGTCGTTGTATTCCACCATCGAGTGAACATACGACTGAGGGTGGACGACCACCTCAATCCGTTCGAAGGGAATGTCGTAGAGAAGATGAGCCTCGATCACTTCGAGGCCCTTGTTGACGAGGGTCGCGGAGTTGACCGTGATCACCGGGCCCATGGCCCAGGTGGGGTGCGCGAGGGCCTCCTCGCGGGTGACCGACGCCAGCTCCGCGCGGGTACGGCCGCGGAAGGGCCCGCCGGAGGCCGTCACCACCAGCTTGCGCACATCGGCCCGGGTACCGGCGGCCAGCGCCTGGAAGAGCGCGGCGTGCTCGGAGTCGACCGGGATGATCTGACCGGGCTCGGCGAGTGCCTTGACCAGCGGGCCGCCGACGATCAGCGACTCCTTGTTGGCCAGCGCGAGCGTACGGCCTGCCGTGAGGGCGGCCAGGGTGGGGGCGAGTCCGATGGAGCCGGTGATGCCGTTGAGCACGGTGTGGCAGTCGGACGCCGCCAGCTCGGTGGCGGCGTCGGGACCGGCGAGGATCTCCGGGAGCGGCTCCGCCGCCCCGTACCGCGCCGCGAGCGCCTCCCGCAGTTCGGGCACCGCGTCCTCGCGCGCGACCGCGACGGTACGGACCCGTAGCCGCCACGCCTGCTCGGCGAGCAGGGCGACGCGTCCACCCGCGGCGGAGAGCGCGGTGACGCGGAAACGGTCGGGGTTGCGCAGGACCAGGTCGATGGCCTGCGTGCCGATGGATCCGGTGGAGCCGAGGACCACGATGTCCCGGCGGCCTTCGGTGGGATCGAAGGCGATATGCGGATCGGCGAGAGGGGCTGGGCTGTCGCTCATGCCCCCCATTCTTGCCCCATCGTCGAGCCGCGCGGACAGCGCGCCCCCGCGGGTGTCCCCGTGCGCCGTCCGGTGCGGACCTCTTCGGGGGCCGGTTCACCGCTCCGGGCGGAACTTCTCCCACTGCGCGCGGACGATTTCCTCCGGTACTCCCCCGATATCCCGGGTCCCGGTGATCTCGGCCCGGAACGAGAGCGTCGTGGAGCCCGACCGTACGACGGTCAGATATTCATAAAGCTTGAGCTTCCCTTTGACGTCGAGGATCGTGAAGCGGTACGCGGCGGCCTCGTCGCCCACCCGGGGCGCCGTGACCGGCTCCGCCTTCGGATACGTCGCGCGGGCCACCGCCCGCTCCTCGGTGAACCCGTCCGCGCACGCGCGCTCCGCCCGGCCGAGGGCCTTCATGACGCCTTTCGCCCCCTGGCCCGGGTAGGAACGCAGCTGTACGGCGACGGTCGGGCCGAGCGTCTCGCCCGGAACGTCGACCCTGCGGTGGACCTCGGCGGCGGGCGTGAACGCGGTGGCCCCCGCGGCGAGGCTGACGAAGGGCTGGCAGACGGCGGGCGTGGCGGTGTAGTTCTCGCCGAGCGGCACGCCGAGGCTGTACTCGGAGGCGGTGTACTTCCCGATCCGCTCGCCCTCCGTGAAGGAGGCGGCGATGAGCCGGGCCCGAGCCAGCGGGGCGGCGCCGGTCGCGGTGGCGGAGGCGGAGGGCCGACCGGCCTTCCCGTCGCCGTGCTCCCGGTCCCCCGCGCCGCATCCGGCTCCCCCGAGGACCACCGCCCCGGCCGCCGTCCACACGGCCACTCTGCGTCCGGCCCGGACCATTCGTACCCCCGTCGTGGGTTCAGCGCGCCCGGTGATCGCGCGCGGCTCGTCGATTGTGCGTCATGCGGGGCGCGGGGTCACCGACCGTGGGCTCGCCCGCGTCGCGACCGCCGCCCTTACCTGCATCGGCAGATTGGTCTGGACTTATTGACAGGGCTGCCGCGTGCCCCGATTCTGAGAGCGCTCTCAGTAGCTCGATTCCATCCCCACTGGAAGCACCTCCCGAGGAGGAGAGCCGTGCCCCCCATCAGACAGTTGCTGGCATCCCTCGCCGCCGCCATGGTCCTCTCGACCGGATTCACGGCCGCCGGGCCCGCGGCCACCGCACAGGCCGCCGTGCCGTCGACCATCCCGCTCACGATCAAGAACAGCTCCGCCCGCGGCGAGCAGGTGTACATCTACAACATCGGAACGCTGCTCTCGACCGGCCAGCAGGGCTGGGCCGACGCGAACGGCACGTTCCACGCCTGGCCGACCGGCGGGAATCCGCCGACTCCCGCGCCCGACGCGTCGATCGCCGGGCCCGCCAACGGGCAGTCGAAGACCATCCGGATGCCGCAGTTCTCCGGCCGCGTGTACTTCTCGTACGGGCAGAAGCTGGACTTCCGGCTGACCACCGGCGGACTCGTGCAGCCCGCGGTGCAGAACCCGTCCGACCCGAACAGGAACATCCTGTTCAACTGGACGGAGTACACGCTCAACGGCTCCGGGCTGTGGATCAACAGCACGCAGGTGGACATGTTCTCCGCGCCGTACGCCGTCGGCGTCAAGGCCCCGAACGGCACCACCACCAACGCGGGCCATCTCAAGGCGGGCGGCTACAACAGCTTCT
The DNA here is from genome assembly GCF_003346515.1 of Streptomyces corynorhini. Taxonomy (GTDB): domain Bacteria; phylum Actinomycetota; class Actinomycetes; order Streptomycetales; family Streptomycetaceae; genus Streptomyces; species Streptomyces corynorhini. The sequence continues at coordinate 890 of NZ_QQNA01000259.1, read as the reverse complement.
TCAGCGCGCTCAGGAGCCAGTCGGGCGGCTGGGCCAATCTGATCCAGACGCGGGCGGACGGCACCGTCCTGCGCGCCCTCGCGCCGGGCTACGGCGTCGAGACGGGTGCGCTGCCCGCCTCGGTGATGAACGACTACATCAACCGTGTGTGGAGCAAGTACGCGAGTTCGACGCTGACGGTGACGCCGTTCGGCGACCAGCCGAACACCAAGTACTTCGGCCGGGTCTCCGGCAACGTCATGAACTTCACGAACAGCGCGGGCGCCGTCGTCACCTCGTTCCAGAAGCCCGACGCCGCAAGCGTCTTCGGCTGCCACAGGCTGCTGGACGCGCCGAACGACCTCGTACGCGGTCCCATCTCCCGCACCCTGTGCGCGGGGTACAACCGCACCACGCTGCTGACCAACGCCAACCAGCCCGACACCAGCTCCGCGGGCTTCTACCAGGACGGCGTGACCAACCAGTACGCGAAGGCCATCCACGCCCAGATGGCCGACGGCAAGGCCTACGCCTTCGCCTTCGACGACGTCGGCAACCACGAGTCGCTCGTGCACCACGGCGACCCGCAGGAAGCGTTCATCACGCTCGACCCGTTCAGCTGAGCCGCCCCACCCGCTCCTGGGCCCGGCCGGAATCGCAGCTCGATGCCGCGATCTCCCGGCCGGGCCACTTTTTCGTAGAGCGCGTGCCGTCCCCCGCAGGGGTATGTCCCTGTTTCCTCGCACCGGTACGGGAGAGCGCCCCCACGCAGCTGGTCTGTCCGCGGTGCCGGGCGGAGACCCAGGGCGGCGCGTTCTGCCCGGACTGCGGCCACCAGCGGCGCCGCCCGGGGCACTTACGCGGCACACGTACGCGCCCCGGGCGGGCGGCGGCGCCGCGGGGTCAGCGGA
>NZ_QQNA01000258.1 GCF_003346515.1 Streptomyces corynorhini | reverse complement strand
CCGGGGGGGGGGGGGGGGGTTGGGGGGGGGGGGGGGGGCGACGGGGGAGTCTGCGGGACGGGGAGCCCTGGGCGAAGGGCGCCCCCGTTCGGGATCGTGGGTGCTCCAGGCGTACGCGCGGATGAGCCCGTACCGTACGAACTCGTCGCAGGCGGCCCGCAGTTCTCCGCGACCGTCAACGGCACGTCGCCCACTCGCCGCCTTCCCGCGTCCTGTTCTCCATGAGCGAGGACGGTACGAGTGGGGACTGCACACACCCGGCCGCCTGCGAGACCGCCACCGACCGCCCCCCGCACGTGAACTGACGAATAGTCAATTGCCTTGTTGTGGAACGGATTTGGTAATACAGAACCAAGACATTCGAGGGATCGTTCCATGACAGTCCCGGCCTTAGCGTTTGCGGCGTCAGCAGAACACCGCCAACGCAATTGACGGAGACCCCGATGCACCCGCGCCTTGCCACCCGCTCCACCCGACTCGCCTTGGCCATCACGGCCGCGGCAGCCCTCACCGCGACCCTGACCGCGTGCGACCCGGACGACACGGACGCCGCCGCGTCCGCCTCGTCCAGCTCCGACGCCTCGTCCGACCAGGCCAAGAACAAGGACAAGGACACGGACACGGACACGGACACGGATGGCACCGACAAGGACAAGGACGCCACGGGCAAGGAGACCGGCAGCTCCGGCTCCGGCGGCGACAGACCTGGCTCCAGCTCCGACAGCACCGGCAGCACCGGCAGCACCGCCGGATCCGGCGACACGTCGGAGAAGGAGATCGACACCGACAAGGCGAAGCAGGACTACTACGGGCAGTCCTGCGGCACCAACGATCTGACCTTCACGGTCAGCAAGCAGAGCCAACAGGGCGGCTACCTGCTCGTCACCGCCAAGGCCAGGTCCGGCATCTCCTGCGCCCTGGAAGGCATCTTCCCCTCCGTCTCCTTCGGCTCCTTCGCCGACGCCGATTCGAACGAGCAGGCCGTCGGCGACACCGTCAAGCTCTCCGGTTCCACCGTCGCCTACGCCGGAATCCGGGCCAAGAACACCAAGGACGAGTCGGGCAGGGAATTCGAGAACCTCCAGCTCTCCATCAGCGGCGACGCGAACTACGTCACCCTCAAACTCCCCGAGGACACCCTCGTCGACAAGCCGATGGTCACCAACTGGTACGCCAACTCCGGCGACGCCATCCCCGCGAGCAACATGCCCCACACGTGACCGGCCCGGAACGGCCGATTCGACCACGACCGCACCGGCAGCCGCCGAGTATCGTCGTGGCCATGGAAACAACACCCTCACCCGCCCCCGCCTCGCGCCACATCAGCACGCATATCGACCGCCCCGCCAAGACGGTCTACGACTACGCGTCGGCCCCGTCCCACCTGCCCGAGTGGGCCCATGGGCTCGGGAACTCCATCGAAAAGGTCGGCGAGCGATGGATCGCGGATTCGTCACCCCTGGGACGGGTCGTGGTCGCCTTCGCTCTGGAGAACGAGTTCGGAGTGCTCGATCACGAGGTAACGCTCCCCTCGGGCGAGACCGTCTACAACCCGCTGCGGGTGATCGCCGACGGCGCCGGGTGCGAGGTGGTGTTCACCCTCCGCCGACGGCCCGGGGTGAGCGACGAGGAGTTCCAGAGCGACGCGGACGCGGTCTCGGCCGACCTCGCCACCCTCAAGCAGGTGGTGGAGCAGGCATAACCCCCGCCGCCCGCCTCCGCGCCTCAGCCCCGCGCCCGAGACGGGCGAAGCCCACTGGCTGCCAGCGGGGCGGCGGGGCAGCGGGGCGGCGGGGCGATCGACTGCGACGGTACGGCCAGGGAAGGGGCCTTCGCGTGGCTCTGACCGTCGCAGCCGATCCTCGGCCAGGAGGCAGGCGAGCCCGAAGACAACGGCGATCACACGCCCGGAACACCGGCCTCGGCTGCGGCCAGGGCAAGGAAGGCGCACCAGGGGGCGGGGCCGAGGCGCAGAGGCGGGCGGGTCGTGTCCTTGCTGTCGCGGACGGCGCGACCGCCGTCGGCGGTGGGGGCCACTTCGACGCAGTTGTTCTCCGGTCCGGAGTAGGAGGATTTCCGGTACGGGCCTATGACGTCAACGGTCACGTTGTGTCTTCCTTGCTGCTCCGCAGTACGCCCCGGATGAGCCGCGTGCTCGCCTCGGGTGCCAGTGCTGCCGATCGTAGTTGGTCGAACGCATTGGCGTAAGCCGTCAAGTCTTCGGCAGCCTCCAGGACGGAAGAGCCCCTGAGATTGTCCAACGTCACCGCTTCCACCGTGGGTTCGGAGTCGAAACTGAAGGTTGCGAAGGCCGAGGTCATACTCGCCACCGTTCCCGCCGTGAACGGGAGCACCTGGATGCTGACGTTCTTCCGTTTTCCCACGTCAATCAGGTGCGTCAGCTGTTCCCGGTGAGCATCGACGCCTACCAGGGGGTGCCGGATGATCGGCTCCCAGATGACGGCCGCGTAGGTGGCTCCGCCCTCGTCCACCTTCGCCTGTCGCCCCATGCGCACTTTGATCAGCTTCTCTGCGCGCTCGGGAGCGATGTAGTCGAAGGAAGCCGCGGTTACGGCTTCCGCGTAGGCGGAGGTCTGCAGCAGCCCGGGAAACATAACGGGCTGCCACTCCCGGATGTAGGTGGCGTCATCCTCCAGCGAGATGTGGTCAAGGTAGTCCGCACGAAGGTGGGCAGCATGTTCGAGCCACCACCCGCGCTGTTTTGAGGTCTTGGCCAACTCCTCAAGGCGAGAGGCTTTTTCGCGGTCTGTCATCCCATACGCGTTCAGCAACAGCCGTACGTCGATCACACGGCACGAGACATGCCCGCTCTCCATGCGGCTGATCTTGGCCGCAGATGCGGCAATCACCTCGGCAGCCTGCGCCTGGTCCATCTTTGCGGCCTGCCTGTACTGCTTGAGCGCAGTACCGAGCCGCCTACTGCGCACGGTCGGCTTACCACCTGCGGGCATGGTCATTCCCCTCTCACGCTGACGCGCCCAAGTCTGCAACCTGCCCCAGCGCACGGCTAGTCACCCAATGGGGTGACTAGTGCATGCATGCACAAGCAGGGGTTGCGGTGGCTGGATATGCAGCTTTAGCCTCATGGAACTCGCCGTCATCGATTCATCACACGGCGTCACTCCAACCATGCGTCAGCTGGGGGTACAGCCATGCCCACAACCCTTTCCGCGGAGCCGCTTCGCGCCACCTTCCGCATTCCGAAACGCAAGAAACACGTGCCGGCCGTACGGGCCCGGGTGCGGGAGACCTTGGTCAAGTGGGGACTCGAACAGCTCGCGCCCGATGTTGAGTTGGTTGCCTCTGAGCTGATCACCAACGCCGTCATCCACTGCCGGGTGAGTTTCGCCGAGGTCCAGGTGACCGTTCATGTCGACTGGGGTGAGTTGGTGTTGGAGGTCTCCGACCCCGACCGCGCGAGGCTGCCGCAGCTCGGCGAGTGCCGCGCCGAGGGCGACGAGGAGGGCGGACGGGGACTGTTGCTGGTCGCCGCGCTGTCCGACTCCTGGGGGTGCCGGGAGCTGAAGTACGGGAAGTGCGTGTGGGCACGGTTCCGTACGGTTCGGGAGCCTGCCGAGGGCTCGACGTGAAGAGGTGGGGAAAGCGGCGGGGGTGGCGCCGGGATGCGCCCAGGCCCGTACAAGAACCCGTAACTCCCGTGCCGTCGGCGCCCGTACCTACGACACCGGAGATGTGGGACGCGCTCCTTACACTCGCCCGTCATCACCGCATGGAGCGGAACCGGGGCCGTGGCCGGAGCCGAGGCCGTGGAGAGTGGTGGCGTACGTGGAAGGGCTGACCATCGGGATGGTCGTGTACGACGGGACGTTCGACATGCCCGGCAGGATCACCAGCTTCGCCGGGGAGCGGGTCTGCCTGGAGCGCCCCACCGGGTTCGCCTGGGTGGCACGACTGAGTGCCGTACGGCTCGCGACACCGTGGGAACGGCGCCAACTCGCCGCCATCGGCAGACTCCACGCCCGCCAGCACCATTCCGCGTCTCCCGCGTCGCGCTTCGGCGTCTGCGGAAACTGCCACGGCAACCGGCTACTCCGCACCTTGCGCGGCGGCCGGATCGCGATCATCCCCTGCCGCTTCTGCCGGGCCACGGGCAGAAGCGGCGGGGCCGGGGCCGGGAGTGGAGCCGGGCCGTAGCAGTAATCCCCGCTGGCCCGAAGCCGCCGGACAGTGGGATGTCCCAACCGCATGGGCGTTGCAGGCAGGTCCACCCCCGCCTGCGCGGGGAGCACGCGTCCTGCGCGGTCGCCTTGCGGTCGCCGCGCGGTTCACCCCCGCCTGCGCGGGGAGCACAAGCCGTCGTCCTCCACGAATCCCGCGTCGAACGGTTCACCCCCGCCTGCGCAGGGAGCACATGCCGCTGGTTCTGGGCCGGGCAACCGATCGCGGTTCACCCCCGCCTGCGCGGGGAGCACCTGAAGTTCGACTACTGGTGCAAGGGACTCAGCGGTTCACCCCCGCCTGCGCGGGGAGCACCCGGAGAGAACGCCCAGCGGGATGGGGATGTCCGGTTCACCCCCGCCTGCGCGGGGAGCACACTTCCTGACCTGGGGCCTCAGAGGCGCTTTGCCGTTCTTTGACCCGCACTTCTCGTCATATCCTCATCGTTTCAGACTCCCGTGCAGAGGGAGGTCACATGCACCTGAACGCCACCCGTCCCCCATGCCCCGGCAGCTACCCCGAGGGCTTGTACATCAAGCTCAGATGTCATCCGGATCGATCGGGTCCACGCCCGTGCCCTCGTACCGATCCGGCATCAGCGAGACCACCGACCGGCCCGTCGGCCATTCTGCGGACGGCCGGGCCAGATGTACCGCGTGGGTGATCTGCCAGTCGGTACCGCCACCGGCTAGGGCGCCCGCGTCGAGCGCGGCGGTCAGGTCGAGTGGCTCGACCTCCAGGCCGGGCAGGCTTGCCACATGCTCGCCGATGCCCTTGCGCTCCGCCTCGGCAGCCGACAAGCACAGGGCAGGTACGTGGCCGATCGCACGCCCCTCGGCCGCAGCGACCACCAGCCAGGACAGCTGCCGATGCCCGGCTCCGAGCGCGAGCAGCGCGCTGTGGTCGAGGAGAAACGGGGTCACGCAGCGGCCCCGTGGCTACCGCCTGAGCGCGCCGTGATCGCGTCCAGCAGCCGACGGCCGGGTTCTTCGTCGGCATCGGTCAGCTCGACGCCCATGTGCTCCCGCAGATACGCGCGTGCGCGCTCGCCGCGCTCGTGGAGTTCTGTCCGCGTCAGCCGCGCTGCGGCCAGTTCCTCTACAAGGCCGCGGATCGTGGTCCCGTTCTCCTGCGCGAGACGCCCCAGGCGTTCCCGGGCTGCCTTCGACACCTTGATGCTCGTTTCATCGTCAGCCATACCGGTGACTCTACTTTCAGTAGAGCCTCGGCGCGACAAAATGAGCCGTCCTGGAGCGCGCGGACCTTCGCCGCGATGTTCCCCCGCCTGCGCGGGGAGCACGACCTCGTCGGCCGTGCCCCGGTACCCGTCCCCTTCCCTGGGCCCCCTGGGCCCCCTGGGCCCCCTGGGCCTGCGGGGCCTCAAGGCGCCTCAGGCCAACCGGGCGAGGCGCCGACAGAGTCTCCGGGGAGAGTCTCCGGGGCCGAGCGGGCCGCCCGGCCGGACCATCACCGGATCCCCGGGAGCCGCGATCACCGGACCACCCGGCCCCGCCGCGAGCGGCCCGCCCGCACCACAAGGCCCTCCTGGCCCTGCTGGCCCGTCCGGGCCAGCAGGGCCCGACGGTAAGCCCGAACCGTCCGGCCACGACGGTACGAACGACCAGACCCACCCGACCGGAACACCCTCCGGCCGCCTGCCAGCAACCCCGACGCGCTCGTCCACAGACGCGACGACACCACACCACAGACGCCGCCACGCCAGCCCCGCTACAGGCTCCGACCGTCCCCGGACTACCCGCAGAACGCCGCCGCCCCTGACCCGCGCCCCTCCCTTCCGGCCTTCGAGCCGGGGCGGAGCGGCGCTTTCGTCATGCCCGAACGCCGACGGCGTCCAGCGCCGCCGCCCATGGGTACGGCCGCTTCTCGCCGGGCTGATTGGGCACGAAGCCGCCTCCTCCGTCGCCGTACAACACCGTCACACCCATCTCCCGCAGCTCTGCAACGCTCTTGTCGAGTCGACGGTGCTGTGCGTAGGCGGCGTTCACGCATGGCATCGTCACAATGGGAATGTCCTTGCCGATGCCCTCGGCGACCACACCGACCACGAAAGTGGACGTCAGCCCGAGCGCCCAACTGTTGATCGTGTTGAACGTCGCAGGGGCCACCAAGATGACGTCCGCCTTCGGCCAGACGTCCGGCTCGCCCGGGACCTTGTACTCGGAACGCACCGGGCCGCCGGTGAGCCGCTCCAGCTCGGCGCGCTGCGATTCCAGCCAGCGGGCGGCCGTCGGCGTCAACCCAAGACGTACGTCCCACCCCCGCTGCTGCGCGTCCTCGATCACCTGCGCCACGTCGAAGACGGGGGGCGCCGCGCTGCCGAACAGGTAGAGAGTCCGTGAAGTCATGGGCCCAGTCGACCACATGCAAGCGCCCCCGAACCGGGGCCGGTTCAGGGGCGTCGCGCGTACCGTTCCAGATGACGAGTCAGGAACGGAGACCCGTATGCCCAGATGCCCCGACGACGACCACACCGGATCTCGCATCCGGGAGCAGCGAAAGTTGGGCAGGCTCACCCAACGGCGCCTGGCCGAGCGGATCCCCTACTCATACAGCCTCCTCAATCAGGTGGAATGCGGCGCACGCCCAGCCACCGCGGACTTCGTGACAGCGGTGGCGCGGGCGCTCGGAGTGGACACCACCGTGCTGACAGGCCAGCCGTACGTCACTGAACTCCAGCAGGGCCGTCTCGCCGGGCTCGTGCTGCCGATCCGCGAAGCACTGGACCTGTACGACCTCGGAGCGGACCCGTCGCTGACTGCGCGCCCGGTGTCCGATCTGATCGCCACCGCGGACGAGCTGTGCCAGGCGGTCAGGGCGACGCGCCTGCGCAGAGCCGCGGAGAGCCTGCCGTGGGTGATCGCGGAACTCACCCACATCGCGTGGTCGACGCCGTCCACCCCGGTATGGCAGGCCCTCGCGTCCACCTATCGCACGGCGCACGATATCGCCGTCAAGCTCGGATACGTCGACCTGTCGACGGTGGCTCTGGACCGGATGGACTGGGCGGCCGCCAGGGCGTCGGATCCGTGCCTCGCCGCGATCCGGCAGTACAAGCGGGCCCTCGGGTACCACGCGGTCGGGGCCCCGGCCGTGGGGCAGCGCCTCATCGCCTCCGGCCAAGGTCTCCTCGCCCGGGAGTCGTCCCGGGAGTCGCTGGCGGTCGTCGGACAGCTGCACCTCGGCGCGTCCGCTGTGGCGGCGCGGGCCGGTGACGAGGGCGCGGTGCGCACGCATCTGGACGCCGCCGGCGAACTGGCGGAGCGGGTGGGCGGGGAAGCTGGGGATGTGCACTGGCTCTCCTTCGGCCGGGCGAATGTCGAGCTGCACGCAATGGGGGCGGCTCTCGCCATGCGTCACTACGACGACGCCGTAGGACAGGCGCGCGAGATGCGACTTCCGCTGGATCTGCTGACGAGTCGGCGGGCCCGCTTCCAGGTCGACTGGGCGCTGGCGGAGATGGAGACCGGTCACGCCGAGAGGGCGTTGGAGCTGCTTGTCTCGGCACGCAGGACCGCTCCGGAGCAGACTCGGTATCACCCCGTCGCGCGGAAGGCCATCTCCGGGCTGGTCCGGTCGGCGCGGAGCACTCCCGACACGCTGGGACACATGGCCGCGTGGGTGGGCCTGTAGGGCACTCACCACACTCACAGCACTCACCACACTCACAGCGCTCACAGCGCTCACAGCGCTCACAAACCGTGAGCGCTGTGAGCTTGTCTGGCGCCCAGTCTGGAGTCGACCTGATCGAGTCGAGCCAGGACACTCCATGACAGAGCTGACGCATACGCAGTCTCAGACCACGATCTCCCGCTGGCTGGCATCGTCCATCCCGGACCCCGAGTCCGCACACCGGGACTGGGCCGAAGGGCGAGCCGCTATCCTCGCCCTGGGCACGCTCTTCGACGCGGTGAAGGCGCCGAGCCGCCTCGTGCACGCGGCGGCCGGCGCCCCCGAGCGGGAGGCCGTCGCCGCGGCTCTGGCCCCGCTGGGCGGGCCCGTGATCTGGGCGCCGTCCACCTGGTACATGATCCTCGTCCCGGCCGGAACAGCCGAAGGCCGCTGCTCTCCGCACGCGTCCGCGCTCAGCCTCGGCACCTACCTCACGGTGCCCCGGCTCGACCGCACCGGTCCCACCGGCATCCACTGGGCTGCCCCGCCCCCGCACGCCCGCGCCCTGTGCGACCCGGACAAGGTCGCGCAGCTGCTGCACCTCGGACACCAGCGCCAGGGCAGCGCCCTGTGACCGCGCCCGGCACGGCGAGCACCTCACCGGATCCAGCCGATCGCGACTACTACAGCCGCGGCCCCGCCTGGCCGGCCGAGCGGTTGCCCTCTCTGGCTCTCACGGAGACCGAGCACCGGCTCCTCGCAGCCCGCCTCGACGCTGTCGCGCCGACCGTACGCAGGGAGGCACGGTGACCGTCTGCCCCGCCGGCGGCCACGTTTTCCCCGAGGAGAACACGTCGCTCGCACGCTGCGATGAGCACGGGATCACGCTCCTGTGGCGAGGTGAGCCCATCGAGGATGATTTCCCCGGCGCCCCGGAGTCCCTCGCTCCGTGCGCGCCGTGCCTCGCCGCCGCCACCCTCGGCGCCACGCACCACTGCGTCGGGGTGACCGCGCTGCGCGCACTCGGGACCGGCGCGATCCTGTCGGGCCCACGCCCTTGCCCCTGCCGGTGCGCGAGGTGACCGACGGCGACTCCGAGCAGCCCGCCCTACAGACCCATCCGCACGGGCACGGCGCCCCACCTACCGCCCCGGCCGGTCCACGTCCCCCGTCGTGGACCGGCCGGGGCTCCCCACGGACCGGCCGCGACGGCCGCGCGCCTTGCCGTCCGCTGAGGCGGTCTTCCACCCAACCGAGTGAAAGGAGGACAGAACCACACACATGCCGTGCAGGCCGGCGTAAGACTTCGGCGCCCAATCCCTGAGAGGACGACATGGCGCTCATCTGTCCCCACTGCAAGGCCGCCGAAGCCATCTCCTACGTGCAGAACGAGGACGGCAAGACGCTCTTCCCCTGCCTCTTCTGCGACTTGCCGGCCGCACCGAGCCACACCAACCACACCGTGGCCGTGTCCGCGCCGTGCATCACCGGCGGCTGCGCCGGCCGGGTCCAGGACACATACGTGTACGGGATCCGCGGTCGCCTGGTCACGGCGGAGCGCCGACCGTGCGGCTTCTGCGGATCGTCCAGAACCGGAGTGCGAAATGCCGCGAGTGGTCGAGAACATCTCCTGCCCGACGTCCGGCTGTGACGGGTCAAGGGCCGACATCTGGGAGAGCGACGAGAACGGCCGGAAGATGGCCAAGGCCGGAGGCCAGCCCGCCCCGCGCGGGGCAGAGCCGGAAGCCAGCCCGCCCCGCGCGGGGCAGAGCCGGAA
>NZ_QQNA01000257.1 GCF_003346515.1 Streptomyces corynorhini | reverse complement strand
GGAGTCGACCAGCGCGGCGTCGTTCCCGCCGACCAGGGCCTGGGATCCGGGGGGCGGGGTGACCGCCCGGACCTTCTCGACCAGGTCCTGGGCGGCGTCGGATTTCGGCTCCAGCCCGCTGACCACGCTGATCCGCTGCGCGTCGGGACGGCCGAAGGCGGCGTTGGCGGGGCCGGGGGGCGTGGCCTCGCCCTGGGCGTAGGTTCCCGTGCTGGCCTCGACGCGGGTGACGCCCTTCAGCGCGGCCAGTTCGGTCGCGTACGACTCCAGCGGGGCCTTCGCCACGGACGTGTCGATGACGATGTTGAGGGCCATGTCCTCGCTGCCGTCGAAGTTCTCCCGCAGCGCGGTGGAGACCTGACGGCTCCCGGAGTCCTCGGGCAGGACGCGCTCGTCCGGCGTGCCGAAGGTGATGCCCAGCAGCGGGCTCGCGGCCAGCAGCAGCACCGCGAGTACGGGCAGCGCGGTGACGCCGGGACGGCGCATGACGGTACGGGCCAGCCGGCCCCACATCGGATCGCGGTCGGCGGAGCGGTCCTTCCTCGCCCACGGCAGCCGCCCGCTGTTGACGCGGTGCCCCAGGACGGCCAGCAGCGCCGGCATGACGAACAGGGTGCCGAGGGCCGCGATGGCGACGACGCCGACACCGGCGAAGCCGAAGGAGCGCAGGAAGTACTGCGGGAAGACCAGGAGCGCGGCGAGCGCGGCGGCCACCGTGGCGGCGGAGAACGCGACGGTACGCCCGGCGGTGCTCACCGTACGGCGCACCGCGTCGTCCACGCTCGACCCGGCCGCGAGCTGCTCGCGGAAGCGGCTGACCATCAACAGGGCGTAGTCGATGCCCAGTCCGAGGCCCAGGGCGGTGGTGAGGTTGGTGGCGGTGTCGGCGACGTCGGTGATGCTGCCGAGGACGAAGAGTTCGGCGAACGAGCCGACGATGGCGATGGTGGCGATGGCCAGCGGGAGCAGGGCCGCGACCACGCTGCCGAAGATGAACAGGAGCAGTACGAGGGTCAGCGGGATGGCGATGGCCTCGGCCAGGATCAGGTCGTCGACCACCTGCGTGCCCAGGTCGCTGCCCACGGCGGCGCCGCCGCCCGCCTGGACCTCGACCGCGTCCTTGTACGTTCCGGAGTAGGTGGCGATCAGCTCCTTGGCGTTGTCGCGCCGCTCCGTCTCGTCGCCGGTGACGTGGGCGAGCACCATGGCCTCGCGGCCGTCGCGGGAGCGCAGGTCGGGGCTGTTCGTCTCCCAGTACGAGACGACGTTGGTGAGGGTCTTCTCCTTCTTGAGGTCGGCCACCAGGGACGCGCCGCCCCGCGCGGCCGCCGGGGCGTCGACGCGGCCCTCCTTGGCGCGGACGAGCAGGACCAGGTTCGTCTCGCCGCCGAACTTCTCGTCGATGACCTTCGCGGCGCGGCTGGACTGCGAGGCGGGGTCGTCGAAGCCGCCGCCGAGCAGCTTGCCGAAGGCTCCGGCCCCCAGCACGCCCATGAGGGCTACGACCACGGTGGCGACGACGAGTATCAGCCGGGACCGGCGGATCGCCAGTTCGGCCAGGCGTTCAAACACGTGCGTTCTCCTCTGGAACCAAAAATATGAATCAACATGAAATGGACATGACAAGGCCGGAAGACCGGCGGAAGCCGGGGATGTACAAGGGAGTCGACGCAGCGCCCCACGGACCGTCGCCCCGACGAGGGCCGCGCGGTGTCGCACTCTTCGTCGCCGAGGACGACGTTAGTCAGGCAGCGGATTATTTAGCAGTATGAGATTTACTTGACGGTGTGAAATTTTCGGAACAGGTCGCGATTTTCCGATGCCCCGGCGCCCTCTTCGTCGTACCGTCACGGCATGACCCCGGACGAACACGTAACGGCCCCGCTCTCCCTGCGCCAGCGACGCAGGGCGGCGGCCACCCAGGAGATCGTGGACGCGGCCGAGCGCCACATCGCGGAACACGGCCCCGCGGCCCTGTCGCTGCGCGCGGTCGCCCGTGAACTGGGCATGACCGTGCAGGCGCTCTACCACTACTTCCCGAACCGCGACGCCCTCGTCACCGCGCTCATCGCCAAGGGGTACGACGACCTGGCCGACGCCGTGAAGACCGCCGTCGACACCGCGCCGGACGACCCGGCCACACCGCGTCTCGTGGTCGCGGCCCGGGGCTACCGCCGCTGGGCCGTCGCCCATCCCGAGCGCTTCCAACTCCTCTACGGGGCACCGCTGCGCGGGTACGAGGCCCCCGCCGAGGGGCCCACCACGCAGGCGGTGCGGCGGATGAGCATGGTCTTCCAGGACGAGCTGTTCGCCGAGTACACGACGGAGCAACTGGCCGCGGCCGACACCCTCGCGCTCTCACCCCCGCTCCGGTCCCAGCTGGAGCGCCTCCCCCCGGAGGGCCCGGGAGCCCTGCCGCCCGCCGCGGCGGCGCTCCTGCTGATCGCTTGGGGGCACATGCACGGTCTGGTCGTCCTGGAGGTGTTCGGGCACACGTCCTTCATCGGCGACCACCAGGCCGAGATCTTCGAGATGTCGATGCGGAACATGCTCAAGGACATCCACCGCCGGATCCCGGACGCCGCGAGCCTGCCGCGCCCGCCCGGCCCATGAGCACGCCCGAGCACCTCGCCGGGGCCCTGGCCCGCGCCGGGGCCGTCCCCGCGGGGTGGGAGGACGCGATCGCGGCCGTGGCGCGGGAGTTGTTCCTGCCGGACGTCATCGAGGGCCGGGGACGAGGTGGTCTCGCGGAGCGCGAGCCCGGCGCGCTGGTCGGCCGTCGTGTACGACGACGTACCGGTGACGACGCAGGTCAACGACGGCCGCGAAGTGCCCCACGGGCCTACCGGTTGCCGACCTCGTCCAGTGCGACGCCGAACGTGATGCTGGAGATGCTGAGGCTGCTGGAGGTGGCGGCGGGGCACCTGGTGCTGGGACTGGGCGCGGGGACCGGGTACACCGCCCGGAGGCCACAGGGCCCGGGGCCCGGGGCCCGGGGCCCGGGGCCCGAGACCGCAAGGCTCCGCAGACCGCAGAACTCCGAGGCCGCAGGACCCCGCAAGGCGCAGAACTCCGCAGACCGCAGGACCCCTAGGCCGCAGGACCCCGAGGCCGCAGAACTCCGAGACCACAGAGCCCCGCAGACCGCAGGGCCCCGCAAGACCCCGCAGGGCGCCAAGGCCGCACGGCCCCGGTCCCGCGTCGCTCACACCTTCCGGTGGCCTATGAGACGCGGCTTCGGCTCCAAGCCCTCCAGCCCGTGCCAGGCCAGATTGACCAGGTGCGCGGCCACCTCCGACTTCTTCGGACGGCGGGCGTCCACCCACCACTGACCCGTCAGCGCCACCATGCCCACCAGCGCCTGCGCGTACAGCGGCGCCAGCTTCGGATCGAAGCCACGCGCCTTGAACTCCATGCCGAGGATGTCCTCGACCTGCGTCGCGATATCGCTGATCAGCGAGGCGAAAGTGCCCGTGGACTGGGCGACCGGGGAGTCACGGACCAGGATGCGGAAGCCGTCCGTGTACGTCTCGATGTAGTCGAGAAGCGCGAACGCGGCCTGTTCGAGCAGCTCACGGGGGTGGCCGGCGGTCAGCGCGCCCGTGACCATGTCGAGGAGCTGGCGCATCTCGCGGTCCACCACGACCGCGTACAGCCCCTCCTTGCCGCCGAAGTGCTCGTACACCACCGGCTTGGAGACCCCGGCCTTCGCCGCGATCTCCTCGACCGACGTCGCCTCGAAGCCTTTCTCCGCGAAGAGGGTGCGACCGATGTCCAGCAGCTGTTCGCGCCGCTCCGCGCCGGTCATCCTGACCCGGCGGGCCCGCCGGGTCCCCGTGCTCCGGCCCTTCTCGGTGCTGCCCTGCTTGCTCGTACCGCCGTCGATCGCCACGGTGCCCATCATGCCTTGGCGGGTGCGCTCTTGCGGCGGGAGTCGATACGGGAGGCATCGGGCCAGCGGACGTCGGAAGCCCAGCCCGCCAGCTCGAACCAGCGGATCAGCCGGGCGCTGGAGTCGATCTGCCCCTTGAGCACGCCGTGCCGCGCGCTGGTGGGGTCCGCGTGGTGCAGGTTGTGCCAGGACTCCCCGCAGGACAGCAGCGCCAGCCACCAGACGTTGCCCGAGCGGTCGCGCGACTTGAAGGGACGCTTGCCCACCGCGTGACAGATCGAATTGATCGACCACGTGACGTGGTGGAGCAGCGCCACCCGCACCAGCGAACCCCAGAAGAACGCCGTGAACGCCCCCCACCAGGACATCGTCACCAACCCGCCCACCAGGGGCGGCAGCAGCAGCGACACCGTCGTCCACAGGGCGAACTGGCGCGACACCGCGCGCAGCGCCGGGTCCTTGATCAGATCCGGCGCGTACTTCTGCTGCGGCGTCTGCTCCTCGTCGAACAGCCAGCCGATGTGGGCCCACCACAGGCCCTTCATCAGAGCCGGCAGCGTCTCGCCGAACCGCCACGGGGAGTGCGGGTCCCCTTCCGCGTCCGAGAACTTGTGGTGCTTGCGGTGATCGGCCACCCAGCGCACCAGCGGGCCCTCCACGGCCAGCGAACCCGCCACGGCCAGCGCGATCCGCAGCGGACGCCGCGCCTTGAACGAGCCGTGCGTGAAGTAGCGGTGATAGCCGATCGTGACGCCGTGGCAGCCGATGTAGTACATCGCCACCATCAGCCCCAGATCCAGCCAGCTCACCCCGCCCCACGTCCAGGCCAGCGGCACCGCCGCCAGCAGGGCGGCGAACGGCACGACGATGAACAGCATCAGCGCGACCTGCTCAAGAGTGCCCTTGCGGTCGGCACCCAACGTCGCAGCGGGTAGCGAAGCGCCTCCGGAGGGTGAGGGTGCGGAGGAGTCGTCGATCACATCGGGAGGTGTGCTCATGTGGGTCCCCTGAAGTAAGGAGAAAGAAGCGGAATCGAAGCGGAACCGAAGAAGTCGAACCGAAACGGGCAGAAGACCCGATACGGGTGCGTAACCTACGGCAACGTAAGTATGGCAGCGTCGAAGGGCGCGGCAAGAGGGCTGTGGATAACTCCGGAAGAAGGCCACCTATCCTTATGTCGTCGGACAGCGCGGTCCGCGAAGTCTCCAGAACCCTCCAGACGTGCCAAAACACTGCAAGGAGCCGCACCTGTGAGCAGTGCCGACCAGACCCCATCAGCCAACACGGAACTGCGTTCAGACATCCGCCGTCTCGGTGACCTGCTGGGCGAGACCCTCGTCCGCCAGGAAGGCACCGAACTGCTTGAGCTGGTCGAGCGCGTCCGCGCCCTGACCCGCGAGGACGGCGAAGCCGCCGCCGAGCTGCTCGGCGACACGGACCTGGAGACAGCCGCCAAGCTGGTACGGGCCTTCTCCACCTACTTCCACCTCGCCAACGTCGCCGAACAGGTCCACCGCGGCCGCGAGATGCGCGAGCGCCGAGCCGCCGAGGGCGGCCTCCTCGCCCGCACCGCCGACCGGCTCAAGGACGCAGACCCCGAACACCTGCGCGAAACCGTCAAGAACCTCAACGTCCGGCCCGTCTTCACCGCGCACCCCACCGAAGCCGCCCGCCGCTCCGTACTCAACAAGCTCCGCCGCATCGCCGAGCTGCTCGAAGCGCCCGTCATCGCCTCCGACCGGCGCCGCCACGACCTGCGTCTCGCCGAATCCATCGACCTCATCTGGCAGACCGACGAGCTGCGCGTGGTACGCCCAGAACCCGCCGACGAAGCCCGCAACGCCATTTACTATCTGGACGAACTGCACATCGGCGCCGTCGGCGACGTCCTCGAAGACCTCACCGCCGAACTCGAACGCGTCGGCGTCGAGCTGCCCCCCGGCACCCGCCCCCTCAGCTTCGGCACCTGGATCGGCGGCGACCGCGACGGAAACCCCAACGTCACCCCCGAGGTCACCAGCCAGGTCCTGATCCTCCAGCACGAACACGGCATCACCGACGCCGTCGAACTCATCGACCAGCTCCGCGGCCAGCTCTCCAACTCCATCCGCTACGCGGGCGCCACCGAAGAACTCCTCGACTCGCTCAGGACCGACCTGGAGCTGCTCCCCGAGATCAGCCCCCGCTACAAGCGCCTCAACGCCGAGGAGCCCTACCGGCTCAAGGCCACCTGCATCCGCCAGAAGCTCGTCAACACCCGCGAGCGCCTCGCCCGCAACACCCCGCACGAGCCCGGACGCGACTACCTCGGCACCGCCGAACTCCTCGCCGACCTCACCATCATCCAGACCTCCCTGCGCGAACACCGCGGCGGCCTCTTCGCCGACGGCCGCATGGACCGCACCATCCGCACCCTCGCCGCCTTCGGCCTCCAGCTCGCCACCATGGACGTACGGGAACACGCCGACGCCCACCACCACGCCCTCGGCCAGCTCTTCGACCGGCTCGGCGAGGAGTCCTGGCGCTACGTCGACATGCCGCGCGAATACCGGCAGAAGCTCCTCGCCAAGGAGCTGCGCTCACGCCGCCCCCTCGCCCCCACCCCCGCGCCCCTCGACGCGGCCGGCGAGAAGACCCTCGGCGTCTTCCACACCATCCGCCAGGCGTTCGACCGATTCGGCCCCGAGGTCATCGAGTCGTACATCATCTCCATGTGCCAGGGCGCCGACGACGTCTTCGCCGCCGCCGTCCTCGCCCGCGAGGCCGGCCTCCTCGACCTGCACGGCGGCTGGGCCAAGATCGGCATCGTGCCTCTCCTGGAGACCACCGACGAGCTGCGCGCCGCCGACGTCATCCTCGACGAGATGCTCGCCGACCCCTCCTACCGGCGCCTCGTCTCGCTGCGCGGCGATGTCCAGGAGGTCATGCTCGGCTACTCCGACTCCTCCAAGTTCGGCGGCATCACCACCTCCCAGTGGGAGATCCACCGCGCCCAGCGCCGACTGCGCGACGTCGCCCACCGGCACGGCGTACGCCTGCGCCTCTTCCACGGCCGCGGCGGCACCGTCGGCCGCGGCGGCGGCCCCTCCCACGACGCCATCCTCGCCCAGCCCTGGGGCACCCTGGAAGGCGAGATCAAGGTCACCGAACAGGGCGAGGTCATCTCCGACAAGTACCTCATCCCCTCCCTCGCCAGGGAGAACCTGGAACTGACCGTCGCCGCCACCCTCCAGGCGTCCGCCCTGCACACCGCACCGCGCCAGTCCGACGAAGCCCTCGCCCGCTGGGACTCCGCCATGGACACCGTCTCGGACGCCGCCCACCACGCCTACCGCGAACTGGTCGAGGACCCCGACCTGCCCGCGTACTTCTTCGCCGCCACCCCCGTCGACCAGCTCGCCGACCTCCACCTCGGCTCCCGCCCCTCCCGGCGCCCCGACTCCGGCGCCGGTCTCGACGGACTGCGCGCCATCCCGTGGGTCTTCGGCTGGACCCAGTCACGGCAGATCGTCCCCGGCTGGTTCGGCGTCGGCTCCGGCCTCAAGGCCCTGCGCGAAGCCGGACCCGACACCGCGCTCGACGAGATGTACGAACACTGGCACTTCTTCCGCAACTTCCTGTCCAACGTCGAGATGACCCTCGCCAAGACCGACCTGAGGATCGCCCGGCACTACGTGGACACCCTCGTACCCGACCACCTCAAGCACGTCTACGACACCATCGAGGCCGAGCACGCCCGCACCGTCCAGGAAGTCCTGCGGATCACCGGCGGCGAGAAGCTCCTCGACTCCAACCCCGCCCTCCAACAGACCTTCGCCATCCGCGACGCCTACCTCGACCCGATCTCCTACCTCCAGGTCTCCCTGCTCGCCCGTCAGCGCGCCGCAGCCGCCCAGGAAAAGACCCCCGACCCGCTGCTCTCGCGGGCCCTGCTCCTCACCGTCAACGGAGTAGCCGCCGGGCTGCGCAACACCGGCTGAGCACACCGGCCGCACACCCCACGCATACGGAAGTGCCCCGCCACCGGACCTCTCCGGCGGCGGGGCACTCCCCTATCCGCTCCACGTACGGGACGACCACCCGCGGCACCCGCTCAGAGCACGTGACAGCCCGCCGCACCCGCTCAGAGCGCGAAGAACGTCCCCACCAGCAGCACACCACCCGCCACCGCCAGCCCCCAACCCAGCCGCGGCATCCTCAGCCCGCCCCCCACCACCAGCGCGGCCAGCAGCAGCGCACCCCCCAGCGGCACCCACGCGTACAGCGACCCCGCCGTACCGGCGCGCACCAACTCCTTCGACCCCGGCTTCACCACCACGGGAAACCGCTCACCCACCTTGACCGCGACCGACTCCTCGATCGTCATCCCGGCCCGCGCGCGCTGCGGCCCGTCCGGCACGTACTCCCCCGCACACGACCCGCCCGCGCACCGCGTCACCGTCAACGTGCCGTGCTCACGCCCCTTGGAGAGCATCACGTGCTGCGCCGCGTCCCACGAAGCCCAGACACCCGCCACGAGGAGCAGCAGGGCCACGATCGCCATCGCCGCCTCCCGGCCGAACGACACCACGGAGGCCGACGAGAGCCCACCGCGCTTCGACCGCTTCTTGGCCGGCGCCTTCTTGATGGGCCCCTTCTTGGTCGGCCCTTTCCCGGTCGCCCGCTTCCTCGTCCGCGTCATAGGGCGGGATCCTTGGCCATGGCCATGCGCCGGGTCAAACCACGGCCGGTGAATGCGCCGCTTGTGGCGAGATGTCACGGCGCCGCGGTAGCGCGGTAGCGCAGGGGGGCAGAGCCGCAGAGGGGGCAGGAGGGGCTACGCGTTGTACGCGCTCTGCGCGCGCTCCAGCCCCTCCGTCACCAGCGCCTCCACCGCGTCCGCCGCCCGGTCCACGAAGTACGCCAGCTCCTTGCGCTCCACCGACGAGAAATCCTTCAGCACGAAATCCGCGACCTGCATCCGGCCCGGCGGCCGGCCGATCCCGAACCGCACCCGGTGGTACTCGGGACCCATCGCCTTCGTCATCGACTTCAGACCGTTGTGACCGTTGTCCCCGCCACCCAGCTTCAGCCGCAAGGTGCCGTAGTCGATGTCCAGCTCGTCATGGACGGCCACGATGTTCGCCGTCTCCACCTTGTAGAAATCCCGCAGCCCCACCACAGGACCACCGGACAGATTCATGAACGAGGTGGGCTTGGCCAGCACCACCCGTCGGCTCGCCGGCCCCGGCGCCCCCAGCCGCCCCTCGATGACCTGCGCCTGCGCCTTCTGCGCCCGCTTGTACGAGCCGCCGATACGTTCCGCCAGCAGATCGGCCACCATGAACCCGACATTGTGCCGATTGGCCGCGTACCCGGGCCCGGGGTTCCCCAGACCCACGATCAGCCAGGGGGCGTTGGCATCCGTGGTCATGCGCGCTGCTTCTCCTCGCGTACGTAGGTCACACAAAGGGCGGACGGGGTGGCGGGCCGTGGCCCGCCACCCCGTCCTTGGCACAGAGCGAGGATCAGACCTCGGCGGTCTCGGCGCCCTCGGCCGCATCCGGCTCCTCGGCCTGCGCGGCCAGGACCTGGATGACGACCGCGTCCTCGTCGGTCACCAGCGTGGTGCCGGAGGGCAGCGGAACGTCCTTCGCGACGATCGAGTCACCGGCATCCAGACCCTCGATGGAGACCGTGACGGACTGCGGGATGTGGGTGGCCTCGGCCTCGACGGTCAGCGTGTTGAGGACGTTCTCCAGCAGGTTCGCGCCCGGGGCCAGCTCGCCCTCGGTGTGGACCGCGACCTCGACCGTGACCTTCTCGCCGCGCTTCACCGCGAGGAGGTCGACGTGCTCGATGTCGCCCTTGATCGCGTTGCGCTGCACGGCCTTCGGGATGACCAGCTCGCTGCGGCCGTCGATGTCCAGCGTGATCAGCGCGTTCGCCGTCTTCAGCGCCATCATCAGGGGGTGGCCCGGCAGGGTCACGTGGACGGTGTCGGCGCCGTGGCCGTAGATGACACCGGGAACCTTGTTCTCACGACGGGCACGGCGCGCGGCGCCCTTGCCGAACTCACTGCGGACCTCGGCGCTGATCTTCACATCGGCCATGGTGGCACTCCTCGTAGAAGCGAACGGTGACGGACAAACGATGGTCACCCGGCCACAAACGGGCCTGCTACGAAGAGCGCGTCGATAACGGACGAACCGGCACCTGAGTGCGGCCTCCCTCGCCGAGCAACCCGATGAGTCTACCCGGCGGAGAGGCCGCCCCAGAAATCGATCTAGATCAGACGAAGGTGACGGCAACGGCAACGGCAACGGCGCCAGCTACGGCACCGACGACGGCACCCCGCCCGACCCGCGTCCCGTCGGCCCGCGCCCCCGCCCGACCCGCCGACCCGCCGCCCCGCGTCCCTACTGGTCTTCCTCGAACAGGCTGGTCACCGAGCCGTCCTCGAACACCTCGCGCACCGCGCGCGCGATCGTCGGCGCGATCGACAGGACAGTGATCTTGTCCAGGTCGAGATTGCCCGGGTCGGGCAGCGAATTCGTGAACACGAACTCACTGACCTTCGAGTTCTTCAGCCGGTCCGCCGCGGGACCCGACAGCACACCGTGCGTGGCCGTCACTATGACGTCCTCGGCACCATGCGCGAACAGCGCGTCGGCGGCGGCGCAGATCGTGCCACCCGTGTCGATCATGTCGTCGACCAGCACACAGACCCGGCCCGCGACATTGCCGACGACCTCGTGGACCGTCACCTGATTGGCGATGTCCTTGTCACGCCGCTTGTGCACGATCGCCAGCGGAGCGCCCAGCCGGTCGCACCAGCGGTCCGCGACCCTGACCCGGCCCGCGTCCGGCGAGACCACCGTCAGCTTCGAGCGGTCCACCTTCCCCGCCACATAGTCCGCCAGGATCGGCAGCGCGAACAGATGGTCCACAGGACCGTCGAAGAAGCCCTGGATCTGATCCGTGTGCAGATCGACCGTCAGAATCCGGTCCGCACCCGCCGTCTTCATCAGATCGGCCACCAGCCGGGCCGAGATCGGCTCACGGCCACGGTGCTTCTTGTCCTGCCTGGCGTAGCCGTAGAACGGCACGATCACGGTGATGCTCCGGGCCGAGGCCCGCTTCAGCGCATCGATCATGATCAGCTGCTCCATGATCCACTTATTGATCGGAGCGGTGTGGCTCTGGATCAGGAAGCAGTCCGCGCCGCGCGCGGACTCCTGATAGCGCACATAGATCTCGCCGTTGGCGAAATCGAATGCCTTGGTCGGCACAATCCCGACACCGAGTTGTTGCGCGACCTCCTCGGCCAGCTCGGGGTGGGCGCGGCCGGAGAAGAACATCATCTTCTTCTCGCCGGTCGTCTTGATCCCGGTCACAGCACTGTCTCCTCAGACGTGTTGATGGCCGCTGAGCCCGCGCGTCCCTGCGAGCCAGCCGAATCGTACAGATGCCAATCGAGCGGTCAAACGGTTGATGCGGTTATCACGTTACGCCGACATCGACGCCGCTCTTTCCGGTCAGCTTTCACTCTCGGTGCTCGCCGGCGCCGCCGCGGCGGCCGACGCGGCGGCGCTGCCCGGACGCTTCCGGGCCACCCAACCCTCGATATTCCTTTGCTGGCCCCGGGCGACAGCGAGCGAACCGGCCGGTACGTCCTTCGTGATCACCGACCCGGCGGCGGTGTACGCGCCGTCCCCGACCGTGACAGGGGCCACAAACATGTTGTCCGAACCCGTCCGGCAATGCGAACCGATCGTCGTGTGGTGCTTGCGCTCACCGTCGTAGTTCACGAAGACGCTGGCAGCGCCGATGTTCGTGTACTCACCGATCGTCGCGTCCCCGACGTACGACAGGTGCGGCACCTTCGTACCCTCGCCGATCGTCGCGTTCTTCATCTCGACGTACGCGCCCGCCTTGGCCTTCACGCCCAGGCGCGTACCGGGCCGCAGATAGGCGTACGGACCGACCGTCGCCCCCGCGCCCACCTCGGCGCCGTCCGCGACCGTGTTGTCCACCCGGGCGCCCTCGCCCACGACCGTGTCCTTCAGCCGCGCGTTCGGCCCCACCTCGGCGCCCTCGGCCAGATGCGTCGCGCCGAGCAGCTGCGTACCCGGGTGCACGACCGCGTCCTGCTCGAAGGTCACCGACACGTCGACGAGGACCGACGCCGGATCGACCACGGTCACTCCGGCCAGCATGGCGCGCTCCAGCAGCCGCTGGTTCAGCAGCCGCCGCGCCTCCGCGAGCTGGACGCGGTTGTTGATGCCCAGGATCTCCCGGTGATCGGCGGCGACGGACGCCCCGACCCGGTGACCGGCCTCGCGCAGGATGCCGAGGACGTCGGTGAGGTACTCCTCGCCCTGGCTGTTGTCCGTACGCACCTTGCCGAGCGCGTCCGCGAGGAGCTGCCCGTCGAACGCGAACACCCCCGAGTTGATCTCCCGGATGGCCCGCTGCGCGTCGGACGCGTCCTTGTGCTCGACGATCGCGGTGACCGCGCCGTGCGCGCCCTCCCGGACGATCCGCCCGTACCCCGTCGCGTCGGGCACCTCGGCGGTCAGCACCGTCACGGCGTTCCCGTCGGCGGCGTGGGTCGCGGCGAGCGCGTTCAGGGTCTCGCCGGACAGGAGCGGGGTGTCGCCGCAGACGACGACGACGGTCCCGTCGGGCGTGCCCCCCAGCTCCTGGAGCGCCACCCGGACGGCGTGACCGGTGCCGTTCTGGGTGGCCTGGTACGCGGTGCGCACGCCGTCGTACGCGGCGGTCAGATGCCCCTCGACCTCGGCGCGGGCGTGCCCCACGACCACGACGAGCTGCCGCGGCTCCAGCTCACGCGCGGCGGACACGACATGTCCGACGAGCGAGCGCCCGCAGACCTCGTGCAGAACCTTGGGGGTTCTCGACTTCATGCGGGTTCCTTCACCCGCTGCGAGAACGACGACGGCTGCCGGGCGGTTGACGCTCACGGGGATGCCCTTCGGCTTCGGGTGCTGGACACCCGCAGGATACCGGGGGGTTTCGGGGCGTAAACGAAGGCGGGCCCCGACCGGTGAGGTCAGGACCCGAACCTGGATATTCGTGTACCAGGCTCCGCCGCTAGGATTCGAACCTAGACCGAACATCTCCAAAGGATGCCGTGCTGCCGGTTACACTACGGCGGAAAGTCGGACAGACCGGTACATCGGATCGGGCTGTCGAATCTGCACCCAACACTATGCCGTACCAGGCGCCCTCCACGCGACGGTAAAGATCGGCGCTCTTGGTGACGTAGATAACCAGGCACCCTCTGTAGTCACTGGCGGTGTTCTTCCGCTTGGTCTTCGGGTTGTGCTTCTTGAGTGTCGCCCTCTGGAACACCACTGGATCGACGCCCGCGAGGTAGGCCCAGAACTGCTCTGCCGCAGGTACGTCCGCCGATTCGTGGATGCTGACCCGGAAGTGCAAGGGAACGCCCGGCGCGGGCGGGTCTCCCAGGTCGCCGGAGAACGCGGTGCGCGCGCCCGTACGCTGGACGACATGACCACAACGGGGGCACACCAGGACGGTGCGGGCATGACCGCCCGTGGCTATGGCTGGTGGGAGCGGCGGCGGAGCATCGTGCTGGATGTGGGGCTGGCGCTGGTGTCGGCCCTGGAGTGCGGGCTGGAGGGCGTGTACTTCGCGCAGAACGCGGCGCTGCCCGTGTCGCTGGGGGTGATCTTCGGGCTGCTGGCGGGGTCGGTGCTGGTGGTACGGCGGCGGTGGCCGTTCGCCGTGGTGCTGGTGTCGATCGCCGTGACGCCCGCCGAGATGGGCTACCTGATGGCGGTCGTCGGGCTGTATTCGCTCGCCGCGTCCGAGGCGCCGCGTCGGATCATCGGGTCGCTGGCCGGGATGTCGCTGGTCGGGACGTTGATCGTGACGTTCGTGCGGGCGCGGCAGAACGTGCTGGACACGGGGGTCGACACGCACCGCTGGTACGTCCCGGTCGTGGCGATCCTGATGTCGGCGGGGATGACGGCCCCGCCCGTGCTGCTGGGGCTGTACGTGGGGGCCAGGCGGCGGCTGATGGAGAGCCTGCGGGAGCGCGCGGACAGTCTGGAGCAGGAGCTGTCGCTGCTCGCCGACCGGGCCGAGCAGCGGGCGGAGTGGGCGCGTACGGAGGAGCGCACGCGGATCGCGCGCGAGATGCACGATGTGGTGGCGCACCGGGTGAGCCTGATGGTGGTGCACGCGGCGGCGCTCCAGGCGGTGGCCCTGAAGGATCCGGCGAAGGCGGTGAAGAACGCCGCGCTGGTGGGTGACATGGGCCGGCAGGCGCTCACGGAGCTGCGCGAGATGCTCGGGGTGCTGCGGTCGGGCGAGCAGGTGGCGGCGCGGCGGGCGGGGAACCTGACGTCGGCCGACGCGGCGCGGGAGGCCGTGCCGCTCGCCGCCGTGGGGCTGGCGGCTGCCGCCGCCGCGGCCGCCGCGGCCGAGGACGGTCCGGGGATGGCGGACATCGAGGCTCTGGTGGGCGAGTCCCGGGACACGGGGATGGTGGTGGAGCTTTCGGTGCGGGGTGAGTCGCGCGCGTATCCGCCGGAGGTGGAGCAGACCGCCTACCGGGTGGTGCAGGAGGCGCTGACCAATGTCCTGAAGCACGCGGCGGGCGCGAAGGTGATGGTCCGGCTCGCGCACCGGGAGGCGGAGGTCGCGATGCAGGTGGAGAACGGTCCTTCGGACAGTGGCGCGCATGACGCGGGGCTGCCGAGTGGCGGGAACGGTCTGGTGGGGATGCGGGAGCGGGTGACGGCGCTGGGCGGGGTGTTCGTCTCGGGTGAGACGGACGCGGGCGGTTTCCGGGTGTCGGCGGTGCTGCCGGACCGGGGCGCCGCCTGATCCGCGCCGCCGGTCCTGTACGGGGATCCGGGCCCGTCCGCGTACCCGCTCCGTGAGGCTCAGCCCTGGGTCAGCCGGGTCGGTTCGAGGCCGGTGAGCAGGGTCCCCAGGGCCCGGTCGATGTCCGGTCCGAGGTACCAGTCGCCGGTGTGGTCGATGCTGAAGATCCGGCCGGTGCTGTCGATGGCCAGGACCGCCTGCCCTTCGCCCTCCTCGCCCAGGGGACTCAGCTCCGTCTCCAGCGACCTGCCGAGGTCGGCGAGGGTCCGGGCGAGGTGGATGCCTGCCGTGGGGTCGATGCGCAGGGTGGCGGGGGCTATCTGCCGGCCGGGGCCGGGTGCGCTGAGGCGCAGGCCGCCGAACTCGGCCCAGGCTTCGACGGCCGCGGGGAAGACGCTCAGCCGGTGGCCGGCGGGGGTGGTGTGCGCGCGCAGGATGTCGGCCCACGCCTCGGCCTGCTTTATGTCCCAGCGTCCCGGTCGCCAGCCCGCGTCGCGGAGGGCGGCGTCGACGGGTACGGGGAAGCGCGTGGTGCTGAGGTCGGGCATGTTCAGCCGTTCTCGGTCAGGTCGACGGGCCGTACGCCGAAGTGGGCGAGCAGCGCCGTACAGGAACGGCAGGGTGGGGCGTAGCTGCCGTGCAGGGGGTCGCCGTCCTCGCGGATGCGGCGGGCGGTGAGTTTGGCGTGTTTGAGGGAGCGTCTCGCCTCGCCGTGGGTGAGCGGTTTTCGTTTGGCGCGTTTCGATCTGGCGCCCTCGGCCGCGGTGAGGTGGCGGGAGAGAAGTATCGCTTCCGGGCAGCGGCCGGTGAATCGTTCCCGCTGTCCGCTGGTGAGTGTGGCGAGAAAGTCCTGTACGAGGGGGTGCAGGGCGGGTGGCTGGTCGGCCTTGCCCGCCGTGCAGGTGAGTGTCTCGCCGCGGACGGAGAGCGCCGCGGCGACGGCGGGCAGGATGCCGTCCCTGCGCTGCCGGAGTACCGGTGGGTGGTGCGGCTCGGCGCTGCTCCAGCTGAGGCGTGGGTCGCCGGATGCGTCGGTTGGTGCGGTGTGCATGGTGCTGTCCCTCCCCGTGCCCGCGGCCGGTAGCCGCTGATGTCACGCCCCCCATGTTGCTGTGACAGCCTGCCAAATGTGACGCACAGTGGGAAAGCTGGGGCGTGGATCGGCTGGTTTACGGGTGGTTCTCGGCGTGGCGTCGGCGCTGGGTCACGTGCGTGTGACTGGTGGTCACGAGGTGGACGCGGGTCGACGCGGGTGGACCGGGGCGAAGTGCCCGATCTCACGCGGCCCCGGGGGGGCCGGTGGTGGCGGACGGCGACGGTCGGCGACGGTCGGGCCGTGTCGGGTTCGTCACGCTGTGAATACGGCCGGTGGTCGCGGGCGTTGGCGGGGTTCGCGGGCGGGAGCGGTGGGGGGAGGAGCGTCCTGGTCCCCCTTGCCCCACCGCATAGGCTGTGCGGAACCAGGGCTGTGGTGAACCAGCCGTAAGCAGCAGGGGGCAACCGCCATGACGACAGGTCGGCTCGGGCAGCAAGCCGCGCCACCGAACGCGGCCTACGCCGGGCAGGTCGTGCACTTCCCGGATCCGGTCCGGGCCTCCCGGCACCCGAGAGGTGTCCGGGTGGACGGGGACGGCTTCCCGGACTTCACGCCGTACGCCCGCGCGGCGGCCGAGATAGCCGAGCCTCCGATGGGGTTCGGCGTGGACGAGCTGCGCCTCACGGACTATGTGTCGGCGAACGCGGCGCTGCACGCCGCGGGCCACGATCTGTGGGGCACGGTCCCTTCGGTGGCGACACCGCACGGCTGGACCTGGCATCATCTGCCGGGTTCGCGCCGGATGGTGCTGGTGCCGGTCGAGGTGAAGGCGCTGCTGAGACATCACGGCGGGCTGGCGACGACGTCGGTGGACCATGCCAAGCGGGGTACGCGGCCGCTGCGGGAGACCCGGCCGGCGCACTTCGGGCTGCCGAAGGGGGCGGGGCCCGTGGGTGAGCAGCAGGTGCTGGGGGTGGAGGAGGATCTCGGTTACCGGCTGCCGGGGGCCTACCGCTCGTTCCTCAAGGCGGCGGGCGGCTGTGCGCCGGTGGCTCCGGCGCTCGATCCGGAGCTGGGGCTGCTGGTGGACCAGCCGTTCTTCACGGTCCGTGAAGAGGCCGCGGTCAATGACCTGGTTTATATGAACAAGTGCTTGCGGGACCATCTGACCAAGGACTATCTGGCTGTCGGCTTTGTGCAGGGCGGGATTCTCGCGGTGAAGGTGAAGGGCGAGCGGTCGGGTTCTGTGTGGTTCTGCGCGTATGACGACGCGCGGGACCAGGACGGGCTGAGTGTGCGGGAGCGGGTGGAGCGGTTGTTGCTGCCGTGCGGTGATGACTTCGACGCGTTTTTGCTGCGGCTGGCGGGTGGTCCGGCGGAGCTGGAGACCGTGGCGAACCTGATGGTGGACGGCGGCTTCGCGCGCGCTGTCCCGGTGGAGGGGTGAGCGCGGTGGTGACGTTCGCGCAGGCGCAGGAGCGCGCGGAGGACTGGATCAACGGCGAGCTGCCCGGCTATCAGCACCGTGAGGTGCGGGTGCGGGAGTTCGAGCTGGGTTTCGTGGTGTGGGCGGAGGACCGGGAGAACGGTCCGACGTCGGACGGTGGCCGGCAGCGGCTGGTGATCGCCCGGGACAGCGGTGAGGTCACGCTGTGGCCGGGGCTGCCGGTGGGTGAGGTGATCCGGCGGTACGAGGAGGAGTACGGGGCGCCCGAGGAGGCACCGGCCGTGCCGGAGGCTCCGCAGCGGCTGGATCTGAATCAGACGTCGTTCCTGTTGACGCCGCCGCAGTGGCTTCTGGACGCGGCGGACAAGGCCGGGATCCCGGACGAGCGGGCGGCTGGGGCGCGGAAGGCCGAGGGGGTCGCTGAGGTCGCGGGGTCTGCTGAGGCTTCGGGGTCTGCTGAGGCAGGTGCGGCCTCGGCCGCTGGTACGGCTGGGGGTGCGGGTGCGGGTACCGACCCCGCTTCGGGCTCGGATACCGGTACGGGCTCGGGCTCGGGCTCGGGCGGTTCCCTCGGCGGCAACGCCTCGCAGGGCAGCTCCGCCTGGCCGGGGGCGTACGAGCCGACGGCCAACGACGGTGTGCCCGCGTCGACCCCGGGTGCGCCGACCGGGTCGACCCCGTGGGAGGGGATCGACACGAGCGGTTCGTCCGCGTCGGCGGAGGACCGTTCCGTGCCGTTGCCCGCGACGGTCTTCGCGCCGCCTCTCGCGGGCGCGGACGAGGATGACGCGGCGCCGCCCTCGGCGGCGGCCGAGGCGCCTACCGCGCTGATGTCGGGCGGCAGTCAGCTGCCGCGTACGGCGGTCACGCCGTCGCTGGAGCCGAAGGAGCCCGCCGGTACGGGGGGTTCGACCGGCGGCGCCGTGACGGGCGCCGGTGACCTGGCCGACGCGGCGACCAGCAAGGCCGCCGTACCGCCGCGCGGTGGGCGCGGCGGCGGTGCCACGCCCCCGCCGCCGCCGGGCGCCCCCGGTACGCCGGGCGCGCGCCCGCAGGGGGCGACTCCGCCGCCGGGGCCGCCGCCGTCGGGTCCCGGTGCGCCGGGCACCCCGGCGGGCGGTTACGTACCGACGCAGATGGCGCCGAGCATCGGTTCCAACACGCCACTGCCGCCGGGCCCGCCCGGTGCGCCCGGCGTCCCCGGTGCGCCCGGTGCGCCGCAGCCTCCCGGTGCGCCCGGCACTCCCCCGGGCGGCGTGCACCAGGCCGCGACCATGCTCTCCGACCCGAGCCTGGGCGGTTCCGGTGGCGTGCAGCCGCCGCCTCCGCCGGGCCCGCCCGGTGCCCCCAACGCCCCCGGCGCTCCCGGCACGCCTCCCGGCGGGACGCACCACGCCGCGACCATGCTCGCGGGGCCGGGGCAAGGGCCGGGGCAGGCGCCGGGCCAAGGGCCGGGGCCGGGGCCGGGGCAGCCCGGCATGCCGCCGCCGCAGCCTCCGGCGTACGGTTATCCGCCGCAGCCGGCCGGTATGCCGACGGTCGGCCCCGGCTATCAGGCCGTCCTGCGCTACCGCGCGCCCGACGGCTCGGAGGCGCAGCTGATCCGGCGTTCGGCGCCCGGGACTCCGCATCCGGAGTGGCAGATCCTGCATGAGCTGCGCGCGATGAACGTGCCGCCGCAGCAGGTACTGGAGCTGCACACCGAGTTGGAGTCCTGCGAGCTGCCGGGTGGCTACTGCGCCCGGATGATCCGGGAGACCTGGCCGCAGGTGCGGATCACGAGTGTCGCGCCGTACGGCGAGGATCACGCGAGCAGGCAGCAGGGGATGCGGCATCTGCTCACCCATCAGGGCGAGTTGCATCAGGTCGCGGACGGTCCCGCGCGACCGGCGCCGGTGCGGGCGCCGCTGCCGCCGATGCCTCCGGCGCCGCCGATTCCGCCGGAGGGGATCGCGCAGGAGCTGATGGGGGCGTTCGGGCCGCAGGGCATCTGCCGGTTCGACCAGCGTGCGGTGTCCCGGCAGGGGGTGCCGGAGATCGTGGCGCGCACCCTGGTGTGGGCGGGGCTGCCCGCGGACTTCGGGCCGTTCTTCTGGGCGCAGCCGCCGCAGCCGGTGGTGCCGACGCTGACGGAGCTGGCGGCGCAGCGGCAGGTGCGGGCCGCGGCGGACGCGGGGTCGTATCTGGTGATGGGCAGCGATTTCGGCCGTGCGCTGTGTGTGCAGTACGGTACGGCGCACATCATGGCCGTACCGGTCGAGGCGGGTTCCGACGGCCGGTCGGTGGCGCCGCAGTTCGTGAATACGGGGCTGCCGGAGTTCGCGCGTTCGCTGGCGCTGCTGGGTCGGATGTGGCGGCTGCGGTACGGGTTGAATCCGGAGCAGGCGGGCCGTTGGACGGTGGATTTCCAGGCGCAGTTGGCCGCGCTGGATCCGGCGGCGCTGTCGTCGCCGGAGAACTGGTGGTCGGTGCTGCTGGAGCAGATGTGGGACGGCCTGCTGTGAGAGTTCGCCGATCCCTT
Source organism: Streptomyces corynorhini (assembly GCF_003346515.1). Classification (GTDB taxonomy): domain Bacteria; phylum Actinomycetota; class Actinomycetes; order Streptomycetales; family Streptomycetaceae; genus Streptomyces; species Streptomyces corynorhini. The sequence goes on along the minus strand of NZ_QQNA01000257.1, from coordinate 1,443 downwards.
CGTCGGTCCGTTCGTCGGTCCGCTCGTCGGTCCGTTCGTCGGCCGTCGTTGATCGTTTCGTTGTTCATTTCTTAGAACGGAGTGCTGTGGCCGTTCGTTGAGTCGCAGTACCGAGGTAGGACCGGGGCGCCCCCGCTGATCGCGGGTGGGCGCCCCGGTTGTATCCGGTGGTGCGGGTGTTACGCGCGATCAGTGTGTTTACTGCGGTTTTGGTCGGACGGCTAAGCGGAGTGTCGCGTTATGACCGCTTCGCTTCGATCCCTGAGTATTACGGCGGATAACGTTGGGTGTGTCGGATTGGGTGTCGGAGAGGGGCTTCAGGATGGGTGCTGCACCGGTGTCGGCTCATGGCTTCGTGTCCGTACGGGGCCGTGGTTACCGTCCCGAGCAGGTGGAGCGGGAGTTCACGGCGCTGTCGCGGGATCGCGACGACGCGTGGGAACGGGTGGCGCGGCTGACCGTCCTGGCCAAGGAGATGGAGGCCGAGTCGGCGCGGCTCGCGGAGCAGGTGGCCGCGTTGGAGCCGCAGACGTACGAGTCGCTCGGCGGCCGGGCGCGGCAGATCCTGGCGTTGGCGACGGCCGAGGACGAGTCGCTGCGGACCGAGGTGCGCGAGGAGGCGCAGGCCGTGGTGGACGCGGCGCAGGCTTCGGCGCGGCAGCTGCGTGAGCTGGCCAGGGAGCAGGCCGACGCGGTGCGGGCGGAGGCCGACGCGCACGCGGAGCGGCTGATGCGGGCGGCGCGGGAGGAGGCCGAGGAGGAGCGTACCGAGGTGCGCCGCGAGGTGAAGGCGCGGCGGGCGGAGGCGCTGGACGCGTTGAAGGAGGTGCGGACGCGGACCCAGCGGGTGATCGACGACATGGAGCACAGGCAGGGCGAGCGGCTGGCGCAGGCCGAGCGGGAGTCCGCCGAGCGCGAGACGGCGATGACGGTCGAGCACGACGAGTCGAGCGCGTACGCGCAGGTGCGGCTGGTGGAGGCGCAGCGGTTGTTCTCGGAGGCGGGTGAGCGGGCGCGGCATCGCCAGGAGGACGCGCAGGACACGGCGGCGGAGCTGATGGCGCAGGCGCGGGTGCGGGCGGAGCGGGTGATGCGGGACACGGAGCGGGTCGTGCGGGAGCACGAGGAGGCGCGCGAGGAGATGCGGGCGCACATGGCGCATGTGCGCAGCAGCCTGGCGGCGCTGACGGGCCGGGCGCCCGCGGAGGGGTAGGACGCCCGGACCTGTCCGCCTGTCCGCCTGTCCGCCTGTTCACTTGTTCGCCTGCTGGACTCACTGGGCCCGTCGGGCCCGTTGGGCCTCTGGGGAGGATGCCTCTCCCTAGGGGCCCTTTGCGCTGCCTCCAGCCCTTCACCGTGCGGGCATGGCCGGGCGGCGGTGGCCTGGGCGGGGCCGGGGGGCGCGGCGGCGGAGGCCGGCCGGAAGCGGCGGGGTCGTCTTGT
>NZ_QQNA01000256.1 GCF_003346515.1 Streptomyces corynorhini | reverse complement strand
CGGGCTCGGGCCCGAGCCCGAGCCCGTACCAGCAGGCCCCGAGCCCGTACCAGGCCGGGGGCTGGCACCAGCCCGCAGGCCCGTATCCGGCCGCGAGCCCCTATCCGGCCGCAGGCCCCTATCCGGCCGCGAGCCCGTACGGCTATCCCGGCCAGCCCGCGCCCGGATATCCCGCCCCGCCCGGCCCGACCTGGTTCGTCCAGGCGCCGCCGCCCCCGCCCCCGCCCGGCAGCCCGCCCCACGCGCTGCTCCCGGAGCCGGGCCTGCGCCTCGGCGCCCGCGCCATCGACGCGGTCATCCTGATACTCGGGGTGCTCGCCCTCACCGGCAGCGGCGGCGGGCTGCAGTACGCCTTCGGGATGGGCAGCGCGGCGGCCGAGGCGATCGGGGTGTGCTTCGGGGTCACCGCGATCATCGTCCTCCTCTGCTACGAACCCTTCATGACCTGGCGCTACGGCGGCACTTTGGGCAAGCGGATCTGCGGCCTGCGCGTGGCGCGGCTGGGCAGCGGGGAGAGTCTCACCCTCCTCCGCGCCCTGGCCCGCTACTGGGTGACGATCCCGATGGCCTTCGTACCGATCCTCAGCCCGCTCAACGTCCTGTGGTGCCTCTGGGACCAGCCCAACCGCCAGTGCCTGCACGACAAGGTCGTCTCCAGCGTGGTCGTCAAGCGGCAGCCGTGACGGAGGCGCACGTGACGCGGGCGGCAGTGACGGAGGCGCCGGGGCCGCCGGACGGGCCCCCGGCCCCGGGCGCGCCCGCCCGCCTCAGGCGCCTTCCGCCGGGACCGTGCCGAGTCGGCCCGCCTGGAAGTCGTCGAAAGCCTGCTTGAGTTCGGCGTGACTGTTCATCACGAAGGGCCCGTAGTGCGCCATCGGCTCGCGGATCGGGCGCCCGCCGAGCAGGACGACCTCCAGGTCGGGCGTGTGCGAGTCCTGGGTCTCGTCGGCGCGCACGGTCAGGGTGCCTCCCGCGCCGAACACTGCCGTCTGGCCGGTGTGGACCGGGCGGCGGTCGGTGCCCACCGTGCCCCGGCCGGCCAGGACGTAGGCGAGGCCGTTGAAGTCCTCGCGCCAGGGGAGCGTGACCTCGGCGCCCGGCCGCAGGGTGGCGTGGATCATCGTGATGGGGGTGTGGGTGATGCCGGGGCCCTCGTGTCCGTCGAGTTCGCCCGCGATCACGCGCAGCAGCGCGCCGCCGTCGGGGGAGGTCAGCAGCTGCACCTGGCCACCGCGGATGTCCTGGTAGCGGGGGTCCATCATCTTGTCGGACGCCGGGAGGTTCACCCACAGCTGGAGGCCGTGGAACAGCCCGCCGGACATCACCAGCGCCTCCGGCGGCGCCTCGATGTGGAGCAGCCCGGAACCGGCCGTCATCCACTGGGTGTCGCCGTTCTGTATGGTCCCGCCGCCACCGTTGCTGTCCTGGTGGATGAAGCTGCCGTCGATCAGGTACGTGACCGTCTCGAAGCCGCGGTGCGGGTGCCAGGGGGTGCCCTTCGGCTCGCCCGGCGCGTAGTCCACCTCACCCATCTGGTCCATCATGATGAACGGGTCGAGGTGCTCGTACCGTATCCCCGCGAACGCGCGGCGTACCGGGAAGCCCTCGCCCTCGAACCCGCTGGGCGCGGTCGTGACGGCGAGCACGGGGCGGGCCACGGCGTCGGCCGGAGCCGCCACCCGGGGCAGGGTCAGCGGGTTTTCGACGGTCACTGCGGGCATGGAGAGCCTCCTCGGAAGTTTCGTTCAACAATTTAGTTGAACGGTGAACATCCCGCAAGGCGTCGGGATTCCCCGGCCGTCGGACACGCGGCACGCGACCGGGGCCCGCACCGATACGACAGGTACGGGCCCCGGGGCGCGCGAACTCGGAACAAGCAGGTCAGCCGGGCGCGGCAGGCAGGTCGGCCGGGCGCGACAAGCAGGTCAGCCGTGCGAGCCAGGCAGGTCAGCCGGGCGAGACAAGCAGGTCAGCCGTCGAGCCAGGCAGGTCAGCCGTACATACGGCGCATCGCGAAGTCCACCATCTGCTCGACCGCCTTCGCGTCGAACACCATCCGGTGGTCGCCCTCCATGTCGAGCACGAAGCCGTACCCGGTGGGCAGCAGGTCGATCACCTCAGCACCGGTGATCACGAAGTACTTCGACTCCTTGCCCGCGTACCGCCGCAACTCCTTGAGCGTGGAGAACATCGGGATCACCGGCTGCTGGGTGTTGTGCAGCGCCAGGAAGCCCGGGTTGTCACCGCGCGGGCAGTAGACCTTCGACGTCGCGAAGATCTGCTGGAAGTCCTCGGCCTGGAGCGAACCCGTGGTGAACGCCCGCACGGCGTCGCCCAGCGACGGAGGGGAAGGTTCCGGATACAGCGGCTGCTCGGCGTAGCCACCCGCGGCGACGCCGCCCATCTGCCCGGACGCGCGATGCGACTGGTGCGGCTGGTGTGACTGATGCGGCTGCTGCGCGTACTGCTGCTGGGCGCCAGGGCTCTGGTCGTAGCCGTACATGAGCGCAAGAGTACTGAGGAATACCGACCCCGCGAGCCGCGCCCACCGCAGCGTTCGCCTCGTCACAGAAACCAGGTCGGGGTTGCGTCTTATTACCCATGGGTAGCATCATCGTAGCTACCCGCTGGTACTCGCCGGTAGGTACGAGGTATCCGCCTTCCCGATCCATACGGACCATACGGAGTCGTCGCCATGGGGCACTACAAGTCGAATCTCCGCGACATCGAGTTCAACCTCTTCGAGGTCCTCGGGCGCGACAAGCTGTACGGAACGGGTCCCTTCGCGGACATGGACGTGGAGACCGCCAGGAGCATCCTCGGCGAGGTCGGGCGCATCGCGGAGAACGACTTCGCCGAGTCGTTCACGGACGCCGACCGCAACCCGCCGGTCTTCGACCCCGAGACCAACACCGCTCCCCTCCCCGCGGCCTTCAAGAAGAGCTACCAGTCCTACATGGACTCGGAGTACTGGCGGCTCGGCCTGCCCGAGGAGATCGGCGGCACCCCGGCGCCCCGCTCGCTGATCTGGGCCTACGCGGAGCTGCTCCTCGGCGCGAACCCCGCCGTGTGGATGTACGCGTGCGGCCCGGCCTTCGCCGGCGTCCTCTTCGAGGAGGGCAACGAGGCACAGAAGAAGCTCGCCGCGATCGCCGCCGAGAAGATGTGGGGCGCCACGATGGTCCTCACCGAGCCCGACGCGGGCTCGGACGTCGGCGCGGGCCGTACGAAGGCGGTCGAGCAGCCGGACGGCAGCTGGCACATCGAGGGCGTGAAGCGCTTCATCACCTCCGGTGAGCACGACCTGTCGGAGAACATCCTTCACTACGTCCTCGCCCGCCCCGAGGGCTCAGGTCCCGGCACGAAGGGCCTGTCGCTCTTCCTCGTACCGAAGTACGAGTTCGACTGGGAGACCGGCGAACTGGGCGCGCGCAACGGCGCCTACGCCACCAACGTCGAGCACAAGATGGGCCTCAAGGCGTCCAACACGTGCGAGATGACCTTCGGCGACCGCCACCCCGCGAAGGGCTGGCTGATCGGTGACAAGCACGAGGGCATCCGCCAGATGTTCCGCATCATCGAGTTCGCCCGCATGATGGTCGGCACGAAGGCCATCGCCACCCTCTCCACCGGCTATCTGAACGCGCTGGAGTACGCCAAGGAGCGCGTCCAGGGCTCCGACCTTGCGCAGTTCACCGACAAGGCGGCGCCCAAGGTCACCATCACGCACCACCCCGACGTACGCCGCTCCCTGATGACGCAGAAGGCGTACGCGGAGGGCATGCGCACGCTCGTCATGTACACCGCCTCGGTCCAGGACGAGATCGCCGTCAAGGAGGCCGAGGGCGAGAACACCAAGGCGCTGCACGGGCTGAACGACCTGCTGCTGCCGATCGTGAAGGGGTACGGCTCCGAGCGGTCGTACGAGCAGCTCGCCGAGTCGCTCCAGACGTTCGGCGGCTCCGGGTACCTCCAGGAGTACCCGATCGAGCAGTACATCCGGGACGCCAAGATCGACACGCTCTACGAGGGCACCACGGCGATCCAGGGCCAGGACTTCTTCTTCCGCAAGGTCGTCCGCGACCAGGGCCAGGCGCTGAACACGGTCTCCGAGGAGATCAAGACGTTCCTCGCGGTCGGCACCGGCGGTACGGAGCTGGCCCCGGCCCGCGAGGCGCTCGCCAAGGCGGCCGGTGACCTGGAGGCGATCGTCGCCCGGATGCTGGCCGACCTGACCGCGACCGGTGAGGACGTCAAGAACATCTACAAGGTCGGGCTCAACACGACGCGGCTGCTGATGGCCTCGGGCGACGTGATCATCGGCTATCTGCTGCTGCGCGGTGCCGCCGTGGCCGCGGAGAAGCTGGAGACGGCCGCGACGAAGGACGTGGCGTTCTACCGGGGCAAGATCGCGGCGGCGAAGTTCTTCGCGGCGAACGTGCTGCCGGGCGTCGGGACGGAGCGGCTGCTCGCGGAGTCGGTCGACAACTCGCTGATGGAGCTGGACGAGGCGGCGTTCTAGAGCCGCCTGGTAAGCAGCCGGACGTGCGCCGGGTGACGGCCGGACCACCCGGTGAGCCGCCGGATCGCCGACCGCCGGGTGACGGCTGGAGCGCCGGGTGACGCCGGGTGACGGCCGGTACCGCGCGCAGGATCGGGTGTGGGCACCTCTCAGGCATGAGGGGTGCCCACACCCATATCCGCCCCATACGCGTATCCACACGCCCATATCCACACGCCCATATCCACACACCCACGTCCGCACCCATATCCACACACCCATGTCCGCACCCATATCCGCACCCACCTCCCCATCCGCTCCGTTGTGCGGAGCTTGTCCGCGCTTGGCACATGCCGTCGCAGCCGGTGCGCGGACCGGTGTCGGAGCCCGTCGTTATGGTGAACCCATGAGCACTTCCGTCCGCTTCGACCGCGGCCACACCGACGACCTCAAGTCCTTCCTCGCGGCCAGCCCGTCGCCGTACCACGCCGTGGCCAACGCCGCCGAGCGCCTGGAGAAGGCGGGCTTCCGGCAGGTGCGGGAGACGGACGCCTGGGACGGGTCGGCCGGCGGACGGTTCGTGCTGCGCGGCGGCGCGCTCATCGCCTGGTTCGTGCCGGAGGGCGCCGAGCCGCACACACCCTTCCGGATCATCGGCGCGCATACGGACTCGCCGAACCTGCGGGTGAAGCCGCTGCCGGACACCGGCTCCTACGGCTGGCGCCAGATCGCCGTGGAGATCTACGGCGGGACGCTGCTCAACACCTGGCTCGACCGCGATCTGGGGCTCGCGGGCCGGATCACCCTGCGCGACGGCTCGCACCGGCTGGTCAACATCGACCGCCCGCTGCTGCGCGTCCCCCAGCTCGCCGTACACCTGGACCGCTCGGTGAACACCGACGGGCTCAAGCTGGACCGGCAGCGCCACATGCAACCGATCTGGGGGCTCGGGGAGCCCGAGGAGGGCGACCTGATCCGCTTCGTGGCCGAGGAGTCGGGCGTGGCCGCGGCGGACGTCACCGGCTGGGACCTGATGCCGCACGCCGTCGAGCCGCCCGCGTACCTCGGCCGGGACCGCGAGCTGCTGGCCGGCCCCCGGATGGACAACCTGCTGTCGGTGCACGCGGGTACGGCGGCGCTGGCCGCCGTCGTCACGGGCGCCGACGGCGGCTCCCTCCCGTACATCCCGGTGCTGGCCGCCTTCGACCACGAGGAGAACGGCTCGCAGTCGGACACGGGCGCCGACGGGCCGTTGCTCGGCACGGTGCTGGAGCGCTCGGTGCTCTCGCGCGGCGGCACCATCGAGGACCGCGCGCGGGCCTTCGCCGGTACGGTCTGTCTCTCGTCGGACACCGGCCACGCCGTGCACCCGAACTACGTCGACCGCCACGACCCCACGCACCACCCGCGCGCCAACGGCGGCCCGATCCTCAAGGTCAACGTCAATATGCGGTACGCGACGGACGGCAGCGGCCGGGCCGTGTTCGCCGCGGCCTGCGAGAAGGCGGGCGTGCCGTGGCAGTCGTTCGTCTCCAACAACTCGATGCCGTGCGGCACGACGATCGGCCCCATCACGGCCGCGCGGCACGGCATTCAGACCGTCGACATCGGCGTGGCGATCCTGTCGATGCACAGCGCGCGCGAGCTGTGCGGGGCGGACGACCCGTACTTGCTGGCCAACGCGCTGACGGCGTTCCTGGAGGGCTGACGGCTCGGCGGAGGCCGACGTGCCGTGGCCCGCAGGCCACCGGCCGCCACCGCCACGGCCACCACGACCGCCACGGCCACGGCCACAGCCACCGCCACGGCCACCGCCGGTATGAAGTCCCGCCGCCCGCATGAGTGTTGAGCCGCCCGCATGGGGGGTGAGCACCGGGGTACCCGACCCAACGGCCCGGTACGGCCACCACTCTTCTTCAGGAGGCGGGATCCATGGGCATAGGCGGCTGCATTCTCCTCATCGCGGTGGGCGCGATCCTCACGTTCGCGACCGACTGGGAGGTCGACAGCGTCAACCTCGATCTGGTCGGCGTGATCATGATGGCGGTCGGCATCATCGGCATCGCCACCTTCGTCAGCATCGCCCGGCGCCGTCGGGCCATCGTCTCGCCGGTCGCCCCGACCGTGGTGGAGCGGGACGACCGTACGGGCCTGTGAGCCCGGGGCGGGCCTGAGCCCAGGGGCTCGGCCTTGAGCCCAGGGCGGACCTGAGCCCAGGGCGGACCTGAGCCCAGGGTGGACCTGAGCCCAGGGCGGGCCGGAGCCCAGGGTGGACCTGAGCCCGGGGCGGGCCTGTGAGCCCCGTACGAGCCTTGAGCCTCAGACCTCTTCGGCGTCGAGACCGGCCAGGACGAGCCCCAGCCGGGACGTCCCCGCCTCCGTCACGTGTACGGGGACGCCCCAGTCCTGTTGATGCACATGGCAGGCCGGGTACTCGTTCAACGGGTCGTCGTCGCAGGAGGCCGCCATCGCGGAGACGTGCAGCACCCCTTCCGTGACGCCGCTGTCCGGGCCTGCCAGCACCAGCTCCCGGCTCAGCTCCGTACCGGCGCCCGCGCCGTCGGCCAGCAGCTCGGGCGGGGTCGCGGAGACGAGCAGCCGGGTCGAGGGGCCGTAGCGGGTGTCGAGCTTCTGGCCGGTCGGCGCGGTGAAGACCACGTCCAGCCGGAGCGCGCCCGGCGCGACCTCCGTCGCGGCCCGCCGGGTGCGGTGGGCGACGGACTCGACCCGTACCGCCTCCTCCGGCAGCCGCAGCCGGGTCAGCCGGTGGCGCGCGGACTCGACGACCACGATGTCCCCGCCGACGAGCACGGCGTCGCTCGGCTCCCGCAGGTCGGTCGCGAGGGTGGTCACCTCGCCGGTCGCCGGGTCGAACCGGCGCAGCGCGTGGTTGTACGTGTCGGACACGGCGACCGAACCGTCCGGCAGCGCGGTGACGCCCAGCGGGTGCTGGAACAGGGCCTGCTCCGCCGCGCCGTCCCGGTGGCCGAAGTCGAAGAGGCCGGTGCCGACGGCGGTGCGCACGGCGAACCCGTCGCCCGCGCGCTCCACGTACCGCAGCGCGCTGGTCTCCGGGTCGGCCACCCACAGCCGGTCCCCGTCCGCGCTCGCGGCGAGCCCGGACGGCTGGGCGAACCACGCCTCGGCGGCGGCACCGTCGACCAGCCCCTCGTTGGTCGTCCCGGCCGCGACCCCTACGGTCCCGGTCGCCGGGTCGTACGTCCACAGCTGGTGGACCCCGGCCATCGCGATCCACACCCGGTCCGCCCACCAGGCGAGGTCCCACGGCGAGGAGAGGTCCACCTCCAGGGCGGGCCCGGCGGTCGGTGACCCCTGCCACCACTGCCTGCCGGTCCCGGCGACGGTCTCGATCGCGCCGCTGACCGGGTCGTACGTCCGCAGCGCGTGGTTCACGGTGTCCGCGACGATCACCTTGCCGTCGGGCAGCAGCGCGAGGCCCTGCGGCTCGCTGAACGCGTCGGCGCCGAAGCCGCGCTCGCCGCCGCCGATCCGCCGTACGACGCGCTCGCCGTCCGGCGCCAGCTCGACCAGCTGATGGCGGGTGGAGTCCGAGACGAGGAAGTTCCCGCCCGGCAGCGCCAGCGCCTTCCCCGGGAAGCGCAGGTCGCTCGCCACCGGCTCCGGCTCCACGTACGGCCCGTCCCCGCGCCGCAGCGTCCCCTTCGCCGCGTGCTCCGCCTCCAGCTCCGTGACGAGCCGCTCGATGGCGTGCGCGTGCCCCTCGCCCGCGTGCTGGGCGACGATGTACCCCTCCGGGTCGATCACGACCAGCGTCGGCCAGGCCCGTACGGCGTACTGCTTCCAGGTCGCCAGCTCGGGGTCGTCCAGGACGGGGTGGTGCACCTGGTAGCGCTCGACGGCGTCCACGACCGCCTGGTGCTCGGCCTCGTGCACGAACTTCGGCGAGTGCACGCCGACGATCACCAGGGTGTCCCGGTGCTTCTCCTCCAGCTCGCGCAGCTCGTCGAGGACGTGCAGGCAGTTGATACAGCAGAACGTCCAGAAATCCAGTACCAAGGTGCGACCTCGGAAGTCCGCGAGGGACAGTTCCTTGCCGCCGGTATTGATCCAGGATCGCCCCCGCAGTTCAGGGGCGCGGACGCGTGCACGCTTGCTCATGACGTCAAGGGTGCCACTACCACCACGGTGGCCACGACGCCCCGTCCCCGCTACGCCCGCATCACGTGCCGCGGGCGTAGCGGGCGTGCTGCGGGCGTGCTGCGGGCGTGCCGGGCGTGCCGGGCCTCAGGAGGGGACTCCGGTGGCGGGCTGTCCGGCCGCGGGCTTCCCGTCAGTGGACTGTCCGGCAGTGGACTGTCCGGCCGTGGGCAGCCGCTGCGAGCGACGGGCGAGGATGATCATGACTGCGGGGATGAGCAGGTCGTAGAGCAGGACTCCACCGGTGTTGCCGGGAGCGTGGTCACCGTTGGCGAACCACTGGTAGACGTGACCGATCAACGCGCCCCAGAGGAACATGCCGGCGCCGAGACCGATGGTGATGCGCTCGCGGGCGGTGGCCGAGGGCGAGGCGGCGCGGAAGCCCATGACGGCGAGCCCGAGGTTGGCGAAGGCGATCTCGAACTCGAACGGGGTCCGGTGGAAGCCGATCGCGGTGGCCATCACGTCCGGGGCGGCGACGAACGCGAACGTCATCCACAGGCTCCCGCAGCCGAGCGCGGCGACGGCCCACCACCGCTGCCAGGTTTCCAGTGCCGCTTGGCGGGAGGGGCTGTGCCGGGTGCGGATCAGCGCGCCGAGGACCGCCACCAGCAACCAGAACAGGGGGAACGCGGACTGCGCGATGTAAGGAATCTCCATCATGACAACCAGTCTTGCATGGTTAATATTAACTACGCAAGACACTGATATGCTCGGGTCATGGACGACGGACTGGCTGACTTGCTGCATCGCGTGGTGTTCCTGCTCGGAGAGGCCGCGCGACAGCGCGACGACGGCCCCGCTGGACTGAGTTACAGCCAGATGCGGCTGCTGGGGACGCTGGAGGACATCCAGCCGGTGACTCAGCACCAGCTGGCACAGGCACTGTCGGTGTCCGATCCGGCGATCAGCCGGGCGCTGCGCCCGCTGGAGGCGGCCGGGCTCGTGCGCGTCCGCCCCGATCCAGAGCATGGACGGCGACGCCTGGTCGGCATCACCGACGCGGGCAGCACGGCCTTCCACGGCAGCGCGAAGCCGCTCTACGACGCGCTGCGCAACGCCCTGCTCGAAGCCGACTTCCCGTACGAGCGGTATCTGCGCGACACCGCCCTGTTGGCGCAGCTCCTTGAGTCGGCAGCCCAGGGCTCCCGGCCCGGCGCCCCCTGACGCGGGGCCGTCTCCGCCCTGCCGGGGTAGGAGGGACCCGTCCTGGGGGAGAGAGAACCCTTCCCGGGATGGAGAACCCGTGCCGGGATGGAGGGACCGTGCCGGGATGGAGGGACCCGTCCCGGAGTGGAGGGACCCGGGCCACCCGTACGCGTGCACCTTCGTCCGTACGGTCATCGGACCGCTTCCCGGGGGTAGGCGTCCGGCATGAAATATCTCGTGCGCGACAAGATCTTCGCGATCGGCGACGACTACTGGATCGAGGACGAACAGGGCCGGCAGGCCTTCCTGGTCGACGGCAAGGCGCTGCGGCTGCGGGACACCCTGGAGCTGAAGGACCCGTCGGGGCGGGTGCTGATCACGCTGCGCAGGAAGCTGATCACCCTGCGGGACACGATGAACATCGAGCGGGACGACGAGACGCTCGCGACCATCCGCAAGAAGCACCTCTCGCTGCTGCGCAACCACTACCGCGTAGAGCTGGCCGACGGCAGCGAGCTGGATGTGAGTGGGAAGATCCTCGACCGGGAGTTCGCGGTCGAGTACGACGGCGAGCTGCTGGCGCACATCTCTCGCCGCTGGCTGCGGGTGCGGGAGACGTACGGGGTGGATGTCGTACGGGAGGACGCGGACCACGCGCTGCTGATCGCGGTGGCGGTGTGCGTGATCCGGATGGCGGAGGCGTAGCGCGAGGGCGGCTGACGGAACGTCAATGCGGTGCGTAGGGCAGCCGGGATACGGCACATCGGACGGCACCGGACGACATCCGATACGGCGGCGGTCGCCGCGCCGGAGGCCGCACACGTCACGCTCCGTCAGGCACCATCAGAGACCGTAACGCTCCGTCAGGCACCGCCAGAGACCCTCACCGTCAGAGACCGTCAGGGGGCCGTCAGGGACCGCCAGAGATCGTCAGAGACCGTCAGAGACCGGCCGGAGGCGCCAGTCCCAGCCTCCGGTCCCGCAGCACCGGGAACCGCTCGCGGGTCGTGGCGACCGTCGCCGGGTCGAGTTCGACCGTCAGCACCTCCTCGCCCGGCCCCGCCTCGGCGAGCACCTCGCCCCACGGGTCCACGACCAGGCTGTGGCCCGACTGCTCCACGCCCGCGTGCGTACCGGCGGTGGCGCAGGCCAGGACGTACGCCTGGTTCTCCACGGCGCGGGCCCGCGCCAGCAGCGTCCAGTGCGCGCGTCGGCGCTCGGGCCAGCCCGCGGGCACGACGAGCAGCTCGGCGCCCGCGTCGGTCAGCCCGCGGAACAACTCGGGGAAGCGCAGGTCGTAGCAGGTGGCGAGGCCCAGGGTGACCGACGGCCCGGCGCCGCTCGCGGGCAGCTCCACGGTGACGAGCGCGTCGCCCGCGGCCATCAGCGTCGCCTCGCCCTTGTCGAAGCCGAAGCGGTGGATCTTGCGGTACGTACGGACCAGTTCACCGGCGGGGGAGATGACGAGCGAGGTGTTGTACAACCGGCCGTCCGCGGCCCGTTCCACCACCGACCCGGCGTGCAGCCAGACCGCCGCGTCACGCGCCGCCGCCGACACCGCCGCGAACGTCGGGCCTTGGACCGGCTCCGCCTCCGCGGCGAAGGATTCATACGCGAAAGCGCCGACGGGCCACAGCTCCGGCAGGACGACGAGATCGACACCACGCCGCTCCCGTACCAGCGCGGCAACACGGCGCCTGCGGGAATCCGCCGATTCGTCCGGGTCTACTGCGATCTGGAGCAGGGAAGCGCGCACAGTACCACCGTCCTGGCATTCGAGCCGTCAACACGGGCCTACGATCGTCACACGAAAGCACTGCCGGGGTGCCATCGGGCAGCGTAACTTAGCTGCCGAGCCTCCTACGCAGCCCGCAGCCGTACAGCCGTAGCCCGCCCGCCTAGCAAGCCAGCCCGCGTACCGCAGAACCGCCGAGGGGTCCCGTGACCGTCCATCCCAGCCTTCAGAACTACGCCGATGCCTGGACCCATTCCATCGAGGCCATAGTCGAGCTGGTGCAGCCACTCGTCGAAGGCGAGTGGAACCGGCGCACGCCGTGCCCCGGCTGGTCCGTACGGGACATCGTCTCGCATGTCATCGGCATGGAGTGCGAGATGCTCGGGGATCCACGGCCCATTCACTCATTGCCACGCGATCTCTACCATGTGCAGAGCGAGTTCACCCGCTACATGGAGATGCAGGTCGACGTCCGGCGCCACCACACCGCGCCGGAGATCGTCTCGGAGCTGGAGTACACGATCATCCGCCGCAACCGGCAGATGAGGAACGAGACGCGCTCGCCCGAGACCATGGTCCCGGCGCCGCTGCGCACCCAGCAGACCCTGGAATCCGCCATGCGGGCGCGGGCGTTCGACCTGTGGGTGCACGAGCAGGATCTGCGGACGGCGCTGGGCAGGCCCGGCAACATCGACTCACCCGGCGCCCAGATCACCAGGGACGTGCTGCTGGCCGCGCTGCCGAAGGTGGTGGCCAAGGACGCGGGGGCGCCGCCGAATTCGGCGGTCGTGATCGACGTGACGGGCCCGCTGGAGTTCCTGCGTACGGTCAGGGTGAACGCGGACGGCCGGGGCTCGATCGACGGTTCGCCGTCGCTGGGGCCCGTGGTGACGCTGGCGACGGACTGGGACACGTACTTCCGGCTGGCGTGCGGGCGGGTCAGGCCGGCGGCGGTCGCGGACCAGATCAAGATCGACGGTGACGAGGAGCTGGCGGCGGCGATCCTGCGCGAGTTCGCGGTGACGCCGTAGGCGCTCGGGCGGGCGGCTGAGCGGGGACGGGCGGCCGGGCGGCTGAGCAGGGACGGGCGGCTGAGCGGGGCGGCCGGGCGGGACGGCACGTACCCCCGGCCCTCGCCCCGGACGGGCAGCGCTCGCCCCCGACCCGGCCTCAGACGGGTACGTGCACGGCCTCCACCCGGCTCGCCACCAGCCGCTCGCGCTCCCGGCGCGCGGTGCGGGCGCGCAGCCGGAGGATCTGTACGGCCCCGACCGCTTCGAGGACGAAGACGGACGAGAAGGCGATCCGGTAGTTGTCGCCGGTCGCGTCCAGGAGCACCCCGACCGCGAACAGCGTCGTCATCGACGCG
>NZ_QQNA01000255.1 GCF_003346515.1 Streptomyces corynorhini | reverse complement strand
CCGCTGCCCGCCAGCCTGCCGCAGCGGTACGGCGGCAGGCTGGCGGGCAGCGGTACGGTCCCCAGCGGCGGCAGCGGCTCGCCCGCGGCCAGCCGGGCGGCGCCCCTGCCCAGCCGGTAGGGCCACGGATGGCCGCAGTTGAGCGCCCGCACCTCGGCGTCCGCGCCGATCTCCAGGAGCAGCAGGGTGACGAACTCCTCCGCCGACAGGCACTCCTGCTCCGCCGCCCCCGGGTCCGCCCGGCCCGGCGCGGCACCGCGCCCCAACTGGTCCCGCAGCTGGCGCTGGTGGGCCCGGTCAAGGCGGCGCAGCACGCCGTCGAGCCCGACCTCGTCGTACGCGGCCTCCCGGAAGCTGCCGAGCACCGCGGCGACCATGCCGATGGCCGGCAGCCCGTGGCCGCGCACATCGCCGATCACGACGCGGACGCCGTGCGCGGTGGCCACGGCCTCGTACAGGTCGCCGCCGACCTCGGCGCCCCGGGAGGCGGAGATCTGGCGGGCGGCGAGCGCCAGCCCGTCCAGCCGGGGCGGCAGCGGGCGGATCAGCGTCTCCTGGGCGGCGCGCGCCACCGCCCGTACCTCGCCCAGCTCGCGCGCCGCCCGGCGCCGTACCCGGATCAGCAGATAGACCATCACCAGCGCGAACGCCACGCAGGTCACCACGCGGGCCGAGAAGTTCTCGCGCGTCGTGGCCGGGCGGGTCAGCTCCCAGGTGACGACCAGCGTGAGCAGCCCGCCGGGTACCGCGCACTCGACGAAGCCCCAGGAGGCGGACGCCTCCTCCAGCTCGTCCCTGGACAGGCACTGGGACATGTCGTCCTGTGCCCTGGTCCCCTTCATCCGCCGGTCCCCCTAGGGCCTTTCGTTCGGATCATGCCGGGCTCGCGGGCCCCGGCACCGCGCCTCGCCGCGTTGTCGTCAGTCGGCGGCGCTCCGCGTCGCCTCCCTCCTCCACTCGCGATCCACGGCACCGGACCCCCGTCCGGCCCGATCCCGGCGAAAGACCCTGGATCCTGTCCTCGAAGTACCGCCGGGCCCGCGGCGTACGGGCGGACGGCGCTACCACGAGGACAGGCCCTCCGGCCGTCCGGCCCGATCCGAAACGCGAGATGCTCCGCCGCTCGGCGTACATGGACCGTGGTGGCCGGATCGATTCTGTCGATCACCGGTGCCCATTGGCGAACCACGCCCGGCTTCCTCACTCGAACGAGTGAGGGGCGCGTCCCAGAATCAGGACGCGCCCCTCGTGGGCCGGTTCTCTGTCGAACAACGCACCGAACGACCAGGTCGGACGGTGGGCGCGCGACCGGGGCCGTCAGGCGCCCCGGAGCACCGCCCCGGTCAGCTCGGCGGCCTGTGCCACGGCGGCGTCGCGCGCGGCCGTCGCCTCGTCGACCGTCAGCGTCCGGTCCGGCGCGCGGAACCGCAGGGCGTACGCCAGGGACTTGTGGCCCGCGCCGATCTGCTCACCGGTGAACACGTCGAACAGCCGCAGGGACTCCAGGAGTTCCCCGGCGCCGTCGTGCAGTGCCCGCTCCACCTCGGCGGCCGGCACGTCCGCGGGGACGACCAGCGCGACGTCCTGGGTGGCGACCGGGTAGGTGGAGATCCGCGGCGCGCGCGGCACTCCTGCGGACGCCCGCTCCAGCAGGTCGAGGTCGATCTCCATGGCGCAGGTGCGCTCCGGCAGGCCGAGCGCCTTGACCGTCCGGGGGTGCAGCTCCCCGGCGTGGCCGACAGGCGTCTCCTCGCCGTCGATCCGGACGGACAGCTCCGCGCAGCGGCCCGGGTGCCACGGCTCGTACCGGCCGGACCGGACGGTCAGCTCGACGCCGGCCTCCCGGGCGACGGTACGGGCCGCCTCGACGGCGTCCGCCCAGACCGCGGGCGTGCCCTTGCCCCACCAGCCGGCCCGCTCGCGGCCACCGGCCAGCACGACGGCCGCGTGGCGCGGCTGGCGCGGCAGCGCGGTGTCGAGCGCGGCCACCTCCTCGTCGGTCGGGCGGCGGTCGACGGGCAGCCGTACCGGTACGGTCTCCTCGCCGGTGGGCAGGAAGACCAGGCCGGTCTCGAAGAGCGCCAGATCGTGCGAGCCCCGGCCGTCGTTGCGGCGCAGCGCGGTGATCAGGCCCGGCAGCAGCGTGGTGCGCAGCGCCGGTTCCTCGTCGGAGAGCGGGTTGACGAGGGTGACCGTGCGGCGGCGCTCGTCGTCGGCGGGCAGCCCGAGGGCATCGAGTACGGCGGGGCCGGTGAACGGGTAGTTCAGCGCCTCGACGTAGCCCGCGCCGGCCAGCGCGCGGCCGACCCTGCGGTGCAGCCGCTGGCGCTCGGTGAGGCCGCGGCCCGAGGGCGGGGTGGGCAGCGTGGAGGGCAGGTTCTCGTACCCCTCCAGCCGGATGACCTCCTCGGCGAGGTCGTTGGGCGCGACGAGGTCGGGGCGCCAGGACGGCACGGTGACGACCAGCTCGTCCTGCCCGTACGCGTCGCAGCCGATCTGCTGGAGCCGGCGCACGACGGTCTCGCGGCCGTACGTCACGCCCGCGACGCGGTCGGGGTGGTCGGCGGGCATGGCGATGGTGTGCGGCGCGGACGGCGCGTAGACCTCGGTGACCCCGGCCTCGGCGGAGCCGCCGGCGAGGAGCACCAGCAGGTCGACGGTGCGCTGTGCGGCGGCGGCCGTGGCCTGCGGGTCGGTGCCGCGCTCGAAGCGCTTGGCGGCCTCGGAGGGCAGCTTGTGGCGGCGCGCGGTCCTGGCGATGGAGATCGCGTCGAAGTGCGCGGCCTCGATGACGACCTCGGTGGTGCCCTGGGCCTCGCCGGTCTCCGGGTGGGCCGCGGTGGTCGCGCTGTCGGTGATTTCCGTGTTCTCACCGCCCATCACGCCCGCGAGGCCGATCGGCCCCCGGTCGTCGGTGATGACCAGGTCCTGGGCGTCCAGGACCCGGGCGACGCCGTCGAGCGTGGTGATCTTCTCGCCCTGCTGGGCGCGGCGGACGCCGATCGGCCCTTCGAGGCGGGTGCGGTCGTAGGCGTGCAGCGGCTGGCCCAGCTCCAGCATCACGTAGTTGGTGATGTCGACGGCGAGCGAGATGGGCCGCATCCCTGCCTTCTGGAGGCGGCGGCGCAGCCAGATGGGGCTGCGGGCCTCCAGGTCGAGGCCGGTGACCGTGCGGGCGGTGAAGCGGTCGCAGCCCCGGGGGTCGGCGATCTTCACGGGGTGGCCGTAGGCGTTGGGCGCGGGCACGTCGAGCAGCGCGGGGTCGCGCAGCGGCAGCCCGTAGGCGATGGCGGTCTCGCGGGCGACGCCGCGCATCGACAGGCAGTAGCCGCGGTCGGGGGTGACCGCGATGTCGAGGACTTCGTCGACCAGCTCCAGCAGGGCGATGGCGTCGGTGCCCGCCTCGTGCTCGGGGGGCAGCACGATGATGCCGCCGGCGCCCCAACCGGCGCTGTCGCCCATGCCCAGCTCGTCGCCGGAGCAGATCATGCCGTGCGAGGTCTTGCCGTACGTCTTGCGCGCGGCGATCGCGAAGTCGCCCGGGAGGACGGCGCCGGGCAGGACGACGACGACCTTGTCGCCGACGGCGAAGTTGCGGGCGCCGCAGACGATCTCCTGCGGCTCACCGGTGCCGTTGGCGCCGCCGACGTCGACGGTGCAGAACCGGATGGGCTTCTTGAAGCCCTCCAGCTCCTCGATGGTGAGGACCTCGCCGACGACGAGGGGGCCCTTGAGGCCGGCGCCGAGCTGCTCGACGGTCTCGACCTCCAGACCGGCGGCGACCAGCTCGGTCTGTACGTCACGGCCGGTCTCCGTCGCCGGCAGGTCGACGTACTCCCGCAGCCAGGAAAGCGGGACGCGCATCAGATCTCCATCCCGAACGGCCGGGTGAACCGGACGTCACCCTCGACCATGTCTCGCATGTCTTCGACGTTGTGGCGGAACATCAGCATCCGTTCGATGCCGAATCCGAAGGCGAATCCGCTGTACTTCTTGGGGTCGACCCCGCAGGCGGTGAGCACCTTGGGGTTGACCATGCCGCAGCCGCCCAGCTCGATCCAGCCCTCGCTGCCGCAGGTGCGGCAGGGCCGGTCGGGGTTGCCGACGGACGCGCCGCGGCAGACGTAGCAGACCATGTCCATCTCGGCGGACGGCTCGGTGAACGGGAAGAAGTTCGGCCGCAGCCGGGTCTTCATGTCCGGGCCGAACAGCGCCCGCACCATGTGGTCCAGGGTGCCCTTGAGGTCGGCCATGGTGAGGCCCTCGTCCACGGCGATCAGTTCGATCTGGTGGAAGACCGGGGTGTGCGTGGCGTCCAGCTCGTCGGTGCGGTAGACCCGCCCGGGGCAGACCACGTAGACGGGCAGCTCGCGCGCCAGCAGCGAGCGGGCCTGGACCGGCGAGGTGTGCGTACGGAGCACCACTCCGGACTCGTCGCCCGTGGTGCCCTCCGGCCCCTGGACGAAGAAGGTGTCCTGCATCTGGCGGGCCGGGTGGTCGGGGACGAAGTTGAGCGCGTCGAAGTTGAACCACTCGACCTCGGCCTCGGGGCCCTCGGCGACCTCGTAGCCCATGGCGACGAAGACGTCCGTGACCCGCTCCATGAAGGTGGTCAGCGGGTGGCGGGCACCGGCCGGGACGCGGTCGTAGGGCAGTGTGACGTCCACCGCCTCCTCGACCAGGACCCGGGCGTCGCGCTCTGCCTCCAGCTCGCTCTGGCGGGCGGCGAGGGCCTTGCTGACGGCGCCGCGCGCCTGGCCCACGCGCTTGCCCGCCTCGGCCTTGGCCTGCGGGGGCAGCGCGCCGATCTCGCGGTTGGCGAGGGCGAGCGGCGACGTGCCCGAGGTGTGCGCGGTCTTCGCGTGGGCGAGCGCGTCGAGATCACCGGCGGCGGCGAAGGCGGCGAGCGCCTCGTCCCGCATGCGCTCGATCTCTTCCGGTTTCAGTGCCTCGACCTCGACCGGGTCGTACGACTTGTTGGGTGCGGACATCTCTTCCCGTACTTCCGATTGGCTGGCGAAACGACCCTGCTCGATCACTGGGCGCGCGGAGGTGCCGAAGGTCGAGTCTAAAGGTCGTACGAAGGTGAGGGAGCCCGTGGGCGGCCGGACCGGTCAGGACAGATGGGCCGGGGTGCCGACGGGCAAGATAAATCGGAACTCGGCGCCGCCGCCGGGGCCCCGGCCGACGGTGATCGTCCCGCCGTGCGCCTCGACGATGCCCTTGACGATGTACAGACCGAGTCCGGTCCCGCCGCGCTTGCTGCCCCGCCAGAAGCGGGTGAAGACGCGGCTCATCGACTCCTCGGGGATGCCGGGCCCCTCGTCGCACACGGTGACCGCCGTTCCCTTCTCCGTCCGGGCCGCGTGCTGGATCTCCGCGGGCGCCACCTCGATGGTGACGGTTCCCTCGCCGTGGCGCACCGCGTTTTCCAGCAGGTTGCCGAGGACCTGGTCGATCTTGTCGGGATCGGCCCACAGGTCGGGCAGCGGCTGCTGGATGCGGACGAGGAAGCGGTCGGGCGACTGCCCCGAGGCGGTGTGCGACTGGACGTGGCGCGCGACGGCCGTCCCGACGTCGACGGGCTGGCGGCGCAGCTCCAGGCGTCCCGAGTCGATCCGGGAGATGTCCAGTAGCTCCGCGATCAGCCGGGTGACCCGGTTGGCGTCGGCGTCGACGGTCTCCAGCATCAGCCGCTTCTGGTCGTCGGTGAACCGCTCCCACTTGGCGAGCAGGGTGGCCGTGAACCCCTTGACGGAGGTCAGCGGCGAGCGCAGCTCGTGGGCGACGGTGGCGATCAGCTCGGCGTGGCTGAGTTCGGTACGACGGCGCGCCTCGGTGCCGCGTACACAGATCACCAGCCTGCGGACGGGTCCTGTGGGGTGCGCGCGGACGTAGCGCGCCGAGACCAGCACCTCGCGGCCGCCGGGCAGCAGGAGGTTGCGCTCGGGCTGGCCGACGCGGGTCGCGAGGCCGCCGTACGGGTCGGTCAGGGCCCACCAGCGGCGGCCCTTGAGGTCCTCCAGCGGCAGGGCGCGCTCCAGTGGGTGGCCGAGGGCGTCGGAGCGGGGTATGGCGGTGATCCGGGCGGCGGCGGCGTTGAAGCAGACGACCCGGCCGGTCTCGTCGGCGACGATCAGCCCGTCGGGCAGGTCGTCGGGGTCGAGGCCGGGAAGACCGTCGAGGTGGCCGGTCGCGGGACCGGGCGCGCGCTCGTCCCCGGGCACGGGAGGTAAGGCTCCCCGGACAGCGGCGGATCCGCTCGCACCGACGGTCATGCCCGCACCCCACCTCTTCCGCGTAGCTCAGTGGGTCCCCGAAACCGCAACAGTACTAGCTGTACGTGACGGAGCGGACCCCCTCAGCACGTACCGCGGACGCGCTGGGCGCGTGCTGAGGCGTAGAGACATACGGCCGCGGCGGTCGCGAGGTTCAGACTCTCGGCCTTTCCGTGGATCGGCACCCGTACGACGGCGTCGGCGAGCGCGCGGGTCCCGACGGGCAGCCCCCACGCCTCGTTGCCGAAGATCCAGGCGGTGGGCGCGTCCATGGTGCCCGCGTCCAGCTCGTCGTCGAGGTCGTGCTCGCCCGCGCCGTCGGCGGCGAGGATCCGCACTCCGGCGTCCTTGAGCCCTTGGACGGCCCGCTCGACGGGGACGCCGACGGCGACCGGCAGGTGGAACAGCGAGCCGGCCGACGCCCGTACCGACTTGGGGTTGTACAGGTCGACGGAGGCGTCGGTGAGGACCACCGCGTCGGCGCCCGCCGCGTCGGCGCAGCGCAGCACCGTACCGGCGTTGCCGGGGTCGCGGACGTGGGCGAGGACGGCGACGAGCCGGGGCCCGGTCCGCAGGATGTCCTCGAACGGCGTGTCCAGGAAGCGGCAGACGCCCAGCAGCCCCTGCGGGGTGACGGTCTGGGACACCTCGGCGAGCACCGCGTCGGGCGCGAAGTGGATCCGGGCGCCGATGGCGCGCGCGTCCTCGACAATGCCGGGGTGGCGCTCGGCGGCTTCCGCGGTGGTGAACAGTTCGGTCAGCGTGGGCTCGCCGTCGTCGGCGCGGTGGGCCACCGCCTCGCGCACGGCCTGCGGCCCCTCGGCGATGAACCGGCGTTCCTTGCCGCGGAAGGCCCGCTTGGCGAGCCGCCGGGCGGCCGTGACGCGCGGGGAGCGCGGGGAGATCAGCTCGGGGGTGGCCATCGCGGCGGTTCTCGCTTCTCGTGACGGGGCGGCGGGACGGGAGGGCGGGGGGCGGAACGCGCCGGACCCGCAGGCTCGATGCCTGCGGGTCCGGAGGGAGAGCACATACGGCCTGACGGGTCAGGCGGCGGCCTTCGGAGCGTTGACGTCGCTCGGGAGGGCCTTCTGGGCGACCTCGACCAGCGCGGCGAACGCGTTGGCGTCGTTGACGGCCAGCTCGGCGAGGATCTTGCGGTCGACCTCGACGTTGGCGGCCTTCAGACCCTGGATGAAGCGGTTGTAGGTGATGCCGTTGGCGCGGGCGGCGGCGTTGATCCGCTGGATCCACAGCTGACGGAAGTCGCCCTTGCGCTTCTTGCGGTCGTTGTAGTTGTAGACGAGGGAGTGGGTGACCTGCTCCTTCGCCTTCCGGTACAGGCGCGAGCGCTGGCCGCGGTAGCCGCTGGCCGCCTCGAGGATTGCCCGGCGCTTCTTGTGGGCGTTGACTGCCCGCTTGACGCGTGCCACGTGTTGACTCCTTGTAGCGGGACCGTGGTGGTACGCACACGGTCCGGAAAACGGATGGGTCCCGGTCCTGCGCCGCGCCCCCGGTCACCGGGGGCCGCGACGTCACTTGCCGAGAAGCTTCTTGATCTTCTTGGCGTCGCCCGGGGCCATCTCGGCGTTGCCGGTGAGGCGACGCGTCAGCCGCGACGACTTGTGCTCGAGCAGGTGGCGCTTGCCGGCCCGCTCCCGCAGCACCTTGCCGGAGCCGGTGATCTTGAAGCGCTTGCTGGCACCGCTGTGCGTCTTGTTCTTCGGCATGGCGCCGTTCTCTCCTCGTCGGTGGCGCTCCCAGCCGGTCGGAAAATTCGACCGGCGCGCGGGCGCGTCAGATCTCTGGTGTGTGGTTCCGGGCGGAGCCGGGGGTCGCCTGGGTGGCGACCCCGCGGATCACGCGTCGGAAGATGCCTCGGCGGGAGCTTCGGCGGCGGCTTCGGCCGTGGCCTCGCCCGTCGCGTCCGCCGACTCCTCGGTCGCGTGGCCCTGACGCTCGGCCTTGCGGGCGGCCTGCGCCTCGCGAGCCTCGGCCATGGCCTCGGTCTTCTTCTTGTGCGGGCCCAGAACCATGATCATGTTCCGGCCGTCCTGCTTCGGGTTGGACTCGATGAAGCCGAGTTCCTCCACGTCCGAGGCAAGCCGCTGCAGCAGGCGGAAGCCCAGCTCGGGACGGGACTGCTCACGACCGCGGAACATGATCGTGATCTTGACCTTGTCCCCCTGCTTGAGGAACCGGACGACGTGACCCTTTTTGGTGTCGTAGTCGTGCGGGTCGATCTTCGGCCGGAGCTTCATTTCCTTGATGACCGTGTGCGCCTGGTTCTTGCGCGCCTCACGGGCCTTCATGGCCGACTCGTACTTGAACTTCCCGTAGTCCATGAGCTTGCACACGGGCGGACGGGCTGTCGCCGCGACCTCGACCAGGTCCAGGTCGTACTCCTGTGCGAGTTCCAGGGCCTTGGCGAGCGGCACAATGCCCACCTGCTCGCCACTGGGACCGACAAGTCGCACTTCGGGAACGCGAATCCGGTCGTTGATGCGGGGCTCGGCGCTGATGGATCCTCCTCGGTAGCACCACACGACTGTCTGGCAGACAGCCGCGTAACGTCTGTTGACAGACCAACCGCGGCGGAACATCAAAAATGCCCCGGACGGCACACAGGCAGCAGCTCCTTGAATACCGGAGCACCGCCGTGCACGAACCACGGGGCGCATCGGGCGGTTCCATCGTCCGTACGGAACGATGGGCACCACCTGACCGGTGACCCGCCGCCCGCGGAGGACAGCCAGGTGGGAGATCGGAGCCTCCACTTGTGGGCCGGGCACACGCGTGTCCGGCCGGTCGTCACTCCAGGTTAGCAGCTCCCCCGGGCGGGCGCTAACCCGCTGCGCCGGGCCTGGGCACCGCTCCGTCCGCGCGCTCCCGGGGGCGGCCCAGGACCGGCGTACGCCTATCGTGTGACGCATGAGCGACGCGACGACCCCACCCGAAGAATCCCCCGGCTACGACGCCATGGCCCGCGACATCGCGGAGGTCCCCGCCGTCGAGGTGATCGTCACGGTCGCGGTGAACCTGATGAGCGCGGCGGCCGTGAAGCTCGGGCTCACCGAGGAGGGCGACGCGCACAAGGACCTCGACGAGGCGCGCAAGCTCGTCCACGCCCTGGCCGGGCTGATGGACGCGAGCACGACGGAGATCAGCTCCTTCCACGCGGCTCCGCTGCGCGACGGGCTGAAGTCGCTCCAGCTGGCCTTCCGGGAGGCGTCGCTCGTCCCCGACGAGCCGGGCCAGGGGCCCGGAGAGAAGTACACGGGTCCGGTCTACGGCTGAAGCCGCCCGGCCCCGTCCCGTACCCGCTCAGCGCGGTACGGCGCGCACTCCCGCGCGCGGTCATGCCGCGCGCGGTCATTTCGCACATGGCCATGCCCGTACACGGTCGTGCGCGTGCGCGCTCATTCCCGTACGAAAAGGGGCTCGCCCGGTGGCGTGGCCTCGGCCGGCAGCAGCGCCAGGTCGAGGCCGCGCACCAGGCGGGCCCTCAGCACGTCGTCGGAGGCGATCGCCCCGGCGACCCGGCGGGCCGCCTCGGCCGGGGGCGCGGCCGGGTCCAGGACGAGCGCGAGGATGCCGTCCGCGCTGCCGGGGCCGAGATACGCCCGCACCACGGCGGTCTCGGCCGCGACGGCCGACCGTACGGCCGCGGTGACCGCGGGATCGTCCAGCGGGTCGGCGCTGGCGCGGCCCTCGGCGAGGGCCCGCAGGCCGGGGCCGGTGAGCTGGTAGGTGACGGGCCCGGCCAGATCCAGCACCAGCGTGTCGGCCTTCTCGTGCGCGGCCGCCCGCAGCGCCTGGCGCAGCGGTACGGCCACCGGCCTGGCCCCCGGGTCCCAGCGGGTCAGCGCCTCGGTGGAGGTGAAGGCGGGCAGCGCCCGGCGGTCCCCCGCCCGGAGCGTCGGCACGGCCATGTCGCTGCTCTTCTCCCGGCGCAGCCCGGTCGCCTCGTCCTCCTCGGTCTCACCGAGTACGGCGACGATGGGGACGAGCAGCCGGGCGTCCTGGAGCGCCGCGAGCACCCGCCCCTCGGCCCCCGCCGCGGTCCTGTCCTCGGCCCAGGCGGCGAGCGCCGCCGCGAGAGCGGGATC
Source organism: Streptomyces corynorhini (assembly GCF_003346515.1). Classification (GTDB taxonomy): domain Bacteria; phylum Actinomycetota; class Actinomycetes; order Streptomycetales; family Streptomycetaceae; genus Streptomyces; species Streptomyces corynorhini. The sequence continues at coordinate 2,250 of NZ_QQNA01000255.1, read as the reverse complement.
GGCGGTGCCGTCGTCGTCGGCGAAAGCGGATGCGGGGATGTTCTTGAGCGCCACGGGACGAGGGTAGCGAGCGGTGGCGGACGTAGGGTCGCCGGGTGGATCTCTCGGTGGCCGCGTGCGGCATGGACAGCGGACGGTCGGTGGCGTACGGCGCGGACCGCGCGTACGTGACGGCCAGCGTGGTGAAGGTGGCGGTGCTCGCGGCGCTGCTGCTGCGGGCGCGGGACACCGGCGGGTGGCTGAGCGGCGAGGAGGAGCGTCTCGCCGCGGCCATGGTCGAACGCAGTGACAACGACGCGGCGACCGCGCTGCGGGCGGCGGCCGGGGGCGTGGCGGGGCTGGACGCGGCGCACGCGCGGCTGGGCATGACCCGCACCTCGGCGGCGTCCGCCTGGGGGCTGACCCGGACCACCGCACACGATCAGCTGACGCTGCTGAGGGCGGTGTTCGGCGTGGACCAGGTGCTGGACGAGCGCTCGCGCCGCCGTGTGGCGGGGCTGATGGGCCGGGTGGTGCCGGGACAGGACTGGGGGGTGTCGGCGGCCTGCGAGGGCGGCGACTGGGCGCTGAAGAACGGCTGGCTGCCGAGGGGCGCGGACGGGCTGTGGGTGGTGCACTCGGTGGGGCGCGCGGGCCGCGCCCTGGTGGCGGTCCTGTCGGACGGCCACCCTTCTTTGGAGGCGGGTATCGCCCGGGTGGAGGAGGCGGCGGTCGAGGCGGTGCGTCGACTCGGTGAGCCGACCGGGGACAGCGACGGGAGAGCGTGAGCGGGTGAGCGGCTCCGGACACCCGGCTCCGGGGCCGGGTGTCCGGAGCCGCTCGGGCCGACGTGTCCTGAGCCGCTCGGGCCCGACGGCTCCCGGTTCGCGACGGCGGTCGGCCTCCGACGGCCCTCAGGCCCGGGGGCCCGGCACGCCGATCCGCCGGACGCCGCCGCGCCACAACAGGACCCCGGCCACGAGCAGCAGCCCCCCTGCCGCGCCGGCCGTGGGGGCGATCCAGGCGGCCGGTTCCGGGGTCTCGCGCACGACGTCCGGGCCCTTGCCGAAGTACCGCTTGCCGTAGCTCGCGGCGCCCGCCGCCTCGCTCGTGAGGTCCGCGCGGGGCAGCTTCGCACCGGCCGCGATCGCGGCGGCGGGGTCGACGAACCCGTATCCCCTGGCGTCGTCGTGGCCGTCCTGCGGCCGGTCGCGCGCCGTGTCCGCGAGGAGCTTCTTGATCTGCGCGGGGGCGAGATCGGGGTGGGCGGAGCGGATGAGGGCGACCGCGCCCGAGACGAACGCGGCGGCGGCGCTGGTGCCCCAGCCCTCGTAGTAGCGGCGGTCGGGGTCGGCGATGACGACGTCGACCCCCGGCGCGCTGACGGTGGCGTACCAGCGGCGGGTGGAGAAGGCCGCGTGGGTGCCGTAGCGGTCGACGGCCGTCACCGCGATCACTCCGGGGTAGGCGGCCGGGTACGAGATGTTGTCGCCCTTCTCGCCCCCGTTGCCCGCCGAGGCGACGACGACGGCTCCCTTGGCGAGGGCGTACCGTACGGCCGCGTCCTCGCCCGGTTCCGGGTGGGCGGACTCGCTGTCGTCGCCCAGGGAGAGGTTGATGACGTCGGCGCCCTGGTCGGCGGCCCAGCGTATGCCCTCGGCGAGTGCTCCTCCTTTGGAGGAGCGGGCTTTCGCGCGGGCGGGGTCGGTGCCTTCGAGGATGACGCGGACGGGCAGGATCTTCGCTTCCGGCGCGATCCCCAGGACGCCGTCGGAGCGGTCGAATCCGTGGCCGTGCCCCGCGATGATCCCGGCCATGGCGGTGCCGTGCCTGGCCCAGGAGCGGTCGCCGCGTTCCGCGCCGAAGCCGATCAGGTCCTTGCCCGCCAGCACCTGCCCCTCCAGGTCGGGATGGGTGTCGTCGACGCCGGTGTCGAGAACCGCGACCGTGACGCCCGTGCCCTGCCCGCTGCGCCAGGCCGCGTCGGTGTGCATCGCCTCCAGCGCCCACTGCTGGATCCGGATCGCGTCGGCGTGCGCGGGGGTGGCGGGGACGAGGAGGAAGGACGCGGCGGCGAGTACGGCGGCGACGGTGTGGCGGCGGCGCCGGGCGGTCCTGCGGGGCATGGAGGTCCTCGGGGGCGTCGGGGGCGGGTTCCGGGTCACCGGGGTTCCGGCGTGGGGGTGTCGACCGCCTCGCGGATCCCTCGTTCGATACGGTCCGCGAGACCTTTCGCCTCATGGCCCAGCCCCGACCGGGCGGGCGCGGTGG
>NZ_QQNA01000254.1 GCF_003346515.1 Streptomyces corynorhini | reverse complement strand
CCCGGCCCTGGTCGACCAGGGCCGGGTACGCCTTCACCGGCTGACCGGCCCGCCGCGTCTCGAAGACCCGGACCAGCTGCCCGATCGTCCAGTCCGTCAGCCCCGTCCGCTCGATCGCCTCCCCGCCCGAGCGCTCGGCGGTGGCCGCGGCGGCCTGGGAGAGCGCCTTGCGGGCCTTGGGACGCAGCTGGAGCCGCAGCGCCTCCAAATCCTTGTCCTCGGCCACCTTGCGGCGCCGCTCGTCGACGATCCGGAACGTGATCTTCAAGTGGTCCGGGATCCGGGAGAGATCGAAGTCGTCCGCCGCGACGGGTACCCCCACCATCCGCTGGAGTTCCCGCGCCAGCGTCACCGGCAGCGGCTCCTGGAGGGGCACCGCGCGGTCCAGGAACGCGGCGGCGTAGTTCGGCGCGGGCACGTAGTGCCGGCGGACCGGCTTGGGCAGCGAGCGGATCAGCTCCACGACCACCTGCTCGCGCAGCCCGGGGATCTGCCAGTCGAAGCCCTCCGCGGTGACCTGGTTGAGCACCTGGAGCGGTACGTGGACGGTCACGCCGTCCGCGTCCGTACCCGGCTCGAACTGGTACGTCACCCGGAACTTCAGCGCCCCCTGCCGCCAGGAGTCCGGGTAGTCGTCCTTGGTGACCGAACCGGCCTTCTCGTTGATGAGCATCGACCGCTCGAAGTCGAGCAGCTCAGGCTCGTCCCGGCGCCTCGCCTTCCACCACGCGTCGAAGTGCGCCCCGGACACCACGTCCGCCGGTACCCGCTGGTCATAGAAGTCGAACAGCGTCTCGTCGTCCACGAGGATGTCGCGGCGCCGCGCGCGGTGCTCCAGCTCCTCGACCTCGCCCAGAAGTTTGCGATTGTCATGGAAGAACTGATGGTGCGTCCGCCAGTCGCCCTCCACCAGCGCGTGCCGGATGAACAGGTCCCGGGACGCCTCCGCGTCGATCCGCCCGAAGTTGACCTTGCGCTGAGCGACGATCGGCACGCCGTACAGCGTCACCTTCTCGTACGCCATCACCGCCGCCATGTCCTTCTCCCAGTGCGGCTCGCTGTACGTCCGCTTCAGGAGATGGCCGGCCAGCGGCTCGATCCACTCGGGCTCGACCTTCGCGTTGACCCGCGCCCAGAGCCGCGAGGTCTCCACCAGCTCGGCCGACATGATGAAGCGCGGCGGCTTCTTGAAGAGCGCCGAGCCCGGGAAGACCGCGAACTTCGCGCTCCTGGCGCCCAGATACTCGTTCTTCGTCGAGTTTCTCCCGCCCTCCGCCCCGGCGTCCTTCACGTCCTTCATACCGATGTGCGACAGCAGCCCGGCCAGCAGCGAGACGTGTACGGACTGATCCCCGGCGTCCTCCTCGTTGAGGTGGATGCCCAGCTGCTTGGCGACCGTGCGCAGCTGGGAGTAGATGTCCTGCCACTCCCTGATCCGCAGGAAGTTCAGATACTCCGACTTGCACATGCGGCGGAACGCCGAGGACGACAGCGTCTTCTGCTGCTCCCGTACGTACCGCCACATGTTCAGGAAGGCCAGGAAGTCGGACGTCTCGTCCTTGAACCGGGCGTGCTGCTGGTCGGCCTGCGTCTGCTTCTCGGCGGGGCGCTCGCGCGGGTCCTGGATGGAGAGCGCGGCGGCGATCACCATCACCTCCCGTACACAGCCGTTGCGGTCCGCCTCGATGACCATCCGGGCGAGGCGCGGGTCCACCGGGAGCTGGGAGAGCTTGCGGCCGAGCGGGGTGAGCTTCTTCTTCGGGTCCTTCTGCGCCGCGTCGAACGCGCCCAGCTCCTGGAGCAGCTGCACGCCGTCGCGGATGTTGCGGTGGTCCGGCGGGTCGATGAAGGGGAACTTCTCGATCTCGCCGAGCCCGGCGGCGGTCATCTGGAGGATGACGGAGGCCAGGTTCGTCCGGAGGATCTCCGCGTCGGTGAACTCCGGCCGGGAGGTGAAGTCGTCCTCCGCGTACAGCCGGATACAGATGCCGTCCGAGGTGCGCCCGCAGCGGCCCTTGCGCTGGTTGGCGCTGGCCTGCGAGATCCGCTCGATGGGCAGCCGCTGCACTTTGGTGCGGTGGCTGTAGCGGGAGATCCGGGCGGTGCCCGGGTCGATCACGTACTTGATGCCGGGGACCGTCAGCGAGGTCTCCGCGACGTTCGTCGCCAGCACCACCCGGCGGCCGCTGTGCCGCTGGAAGACGCGGTTCTGCTCGGCGTGCGACAGGCGCGCGTAGAGGGGCAGGATCTCGGTCGAGCGCAGCTTGCGCTTCTCCAGGGCGTCCGCCGTGTCGCGGATCTCCCGCTCGCCGGAGAGGAAGACGAGGATGTCGCCGGGTCCCTCTGCCTGGAGTTCGTCCACGGCGTCGGCGATCGCGGTGATCTGGTCGCGGTCGCCCTCCTCGCCGTCCTCCTCCAACAGAGGCCGGTAGCGGACCTCCACTGGATACGTACGGCCGGAGACCTCGACGATGGGGGCCTCACCGAAGTGCCGGGAGAACCGCTCGGGGTCGATGGTCGCCGAGGTGACGACGACCTTCAGGTCGGGGCGGCGGGGCAGCAGCTGGGCGAGATAGCCCAGCAGGAAGTCGATGTTGAGGCTGCGCTCGTGGGCCTCGTCGATGATGATCGTGTCGTACGCGAGCAGCTCGCGGTCCGTCTGGATCTCGGCGAGCAGGATGCCGTCGGTCATCAGCTTCACGAAGGTCGCGTCCTGGTTCACCTGGTCGGTGAAGCGGACCTTCCAGCCGACCGCCTCGCCCAGCGGGGTGTCCAGCTCGTCGGCGACGCGTTCTGCGACGGTACGGGCGGCGATCCTGCGAGGCTGGGTGTGCCCGATCATGCCGCGCACGCCACGGCCCAGCTCCAGGCAGATCTTGGGGATCTGGGTCGTCTTGCCCGACCCCGTCTCACCGGCGACGATCACGACCTGGTGGTCGCGTATCGCCTCCAGGATCGTGTCCTTCTTCTGGCTGACGGGCAGCTGTTCGGGGTACGAGACCGACGGCACCCGCTCCCGCCGCCGGTCGATCCGCTCGGTGGCCTTCCCGGCCTCACCGGCGATCTCGTCCAGCACGGTCTGCCGCGCTTCTGGTTTACGGATGCGCCGGGCGCCTTCGAGACGGCGGCCGAGTCGCCGCGCGTCGCGCAGCGAGACGTCGGCCAGCAGGGTCTGGAGGTCGGCGAAGGAAGTAGACATACCGAGCCCAGGATCTCACCCGGGGCTCGGGAGTGGCGAACCAGTTTCGGCGATCCGCCGGGCGGTGCGCTCCGGCGCACGGTGGGGAGCCCCCCTGGCAGGGCGGACCGGCCGTCCGGCGGGCCGCCCGTCCGCCCCGCTCGTCCGGCCGTCCGCTCGTCCGGCGGGACGGGGGCGCTCGCGGCGTGGCGTCGGGCGGACGGCCCGATCGGGGGACGGCCCGATCGGGCCGGGCAGCCCTTACGATCCGGCGTACGACAGCGAGCGGGCTCCCGACGCCCGCGACTCCGCCGCCTTGAGGGCGGGGAGGTGCCTCCTCCGCGTCGCTCTCCGCCTCCGCGTCGCTTCCCGCCTCCGCGTCGCTTCCCGCCTCCGCCTTGGATCCGAAGACGCACGACGCCGCTCGCTGATCCGCTGCCTGTCGTGCGCCAGGTCGTACGATGCGAGACATGTCCCGACCGGGCTCCCCGGTCCCCGCCCGACGCGAGAGGCCCGTGGATGAGCCACGCCACCGGCGCGCGCAGCCGCTTCGCGGGTACGGGTACGGGCGCGGGTGCGGGCAGGGGGCCGGTGCTGCTGCCCGGGGCGTTGGCCGGGGCGCTGCTCGCCGTGCTCGCGGTGCTGGCGTTCTGTGGCCACGTGCCGGTGCCGGTCGCGGGTGCGGGGCCGCAGGCCGCTCCGGGGGTGGCGAGCGGTGCCGTCGTCGAGGTCGAGGTCGTGGTCACGGCCGACGGCGGATACGGCCGGGGGACGCCCGGCTGCGGGCGCGGCGGCCAGGACGACCTGGGCAGCCGGCCCGTCGTACCGCCGCGCGGCGGTACGGGTCCCGAGCTGCTGCCCGCGCTGTACGACGCGCACGGCGGGGGCGGCCAGGGCAGCGCCACCGGTCAGACGGCCGCCTCCGTCCCGCCGGAACGCGGTCGGCCACCGCTGCCGGGCCCGTCACCGATCGGCCTCTCCGTACTGCGCGTATAGGGGACGGCTCCCTCCCGGACCCGTCCCTTCAGTTCCCCCTTTCACGGAGAGCCGTACCGCCATGCCCCCTTCCTCGCCTTCCCCTTCGCCTTCCTCCCCTTCCTCCCCTTCCTCTTCGGGCGCCTCCTCCCGGCGCCGTATCGCCATCGGCGCGGGCGTCGTGGCCGCCGCCGCGCTGCTCGGCGTCGTGTCGTACACCGCGACGAAGCCGGACGCGCGCGATCGCGTCGAGTCGGCCGACGCGGGCTCTGCCTCGGCCTCGGCGCAGTCCCCGGCCACCGGGGAATCCGCCGGTCCCGGGGCCGACGTCTTCCCGGAGCTGGCCAAGCTCGCCCGGCGCGAGAAGGGGGACCCGCTCTCCGTCGGGCGCGCCGACGCGCCGGTCGTGATGGTCGAGTACGCCGACTTCAAGTGCGACTACTGCGGGAAGTTTGCCCGCGACACCGAGCCCGCGCTCATCGCGAAGTACGTCGAGAACGGCACGCTGCGCATCGAGTGGCGCAACTTCCCGATCTTCGGCAAGGAGTCCGAGGCCGCCGCGCACGCCGCCTGGGCCGCCGGACAGCAGGGCCGCTTCTGGCAGTTCCACACGGCCGCGTACGCCGAGGGCGCCAAGGGCAAGGGCTTCGGCCCCGACCGGCTCACCGCGCTCGCCCGCGCGGCGGGGGTGAAGGACCTCGACCGGTTCGAGCGCGACCGGGGCGGCGAGGAGGCGGTGGCCGCCGTACGCGCGGACCAGGAGGAGGGGTACGGGCTGGGCGCCACCTCCACCCCGTCCTTCCTCGTCAACGGCCGCCCCATCGCGGGCGCGCAGCCGAAGGAGACCTTCACCGCCGCCGTCGAGGCGGCGCACGCGGCGGCGCACGCGGCGGCGCACGCGGCGGCGAAGGCGGACGCGGCGGCGAAGGCGGGCGCCGGGGCCGAGCGGTGACCGGTGTCGGCTATCCGGTCGCGCTCCTCGGCGGCCTGCTCGCCCTGCTGAGCCCGTGCAGCGCCCTGCTGCTGCCCGCGTTCTTCGCGTACTCCATCGACTCGGCCGGTCGGCTCCTCGCCCGTACCGGCGTCTTCTACCTCGGCCTGGCGACCACGCTCGTACCGCTGGGCGCCGCCGGGTCGTTCGCCGGGCGGCTCTTCTACGGCCACCGCGATCTGCTGGTGGCCGCGGGCGGCTGGCTGATCATCGCGCTGGGCGCCGCCCAACTCCTCGGCAGGGGCTTCGCCTCGCGCCGGATGGCCGAGCTGTCCGGCCGGATCAGGCCCACGACGGCGCTGTCCGTGTACGCGCTCGGGCTGGTCTACGGACTCGCCGGGTTCTGCGCGGGGCCGATCCTGGGCAGCGTGCTGACGGTGGCCGCGCTCAGCGGCAGCCCGCTCTACGGCGGGCTGCTGCTCGCGGTGTACGGGCTGGGCATGGCCGTACCGCTGTTCGTGCTGGCCCTGCTCTGGGAACGGTTCGACCTCGGCGGGCGGCGCTGGCTGCGGGGCCGGGCCTTCGGCGTGGGCCGCTTCGAACTGCACACCAACTCGCTGCTCTCGGGCCTCTTCTTCATCACCCTGGGCACGCTCTTCCTCGTCTTCGACGGGACGACGGCGCTGTCGGGGCCGCTCTCGGTCGACGACTCGTTCGCGGTGGAGCGGTGGGCGCGCGGGATCGGGGCCGCCGTACCGGACTGGGCACTGCTGGGCGGGGTGGCGCTGGTGGCGGTCGCGGTCACGCTGGGGCGGATGGTGCGGACGGTGCGGACGGTGCGGACGGTGCGGGCGCGGCGCGTGTCTTCCGCGCGGGTGGAGGCCGAACAGCCGGACGCGACGGACGAGGCTGACGCGACGGACGCGACTGACGTGACGGACGTGGCTGACGCGACGGACGCGAAGACTGCGACGACGCCGTCAGTATGAGAACGTCGCCGTCAGCATGAGCAAGAGAGGCATGAGAAAAGCCCCCGCCGAGATTCTCGGTGGGGGCTCTCGCCCTCGCGGGCCGTGGTGGCTGGGGCCGGGATCGAACCGGCGACCTATCGCTTTTCAGGCGATCGCTCGTACCAACTGAGCTACCCAGCCACGCAGCCTCGCGGCTGCAAGCGGTCCTGACGGGATTTGAAC
>NZ_QQNA01000253.1 GCF_003346515.1 Streptomyces corynorhini | reverse complement strand
ACCAGTCGCACCAGGCCGAGCCGCGTTCCTGCACGGTCCGGCGGAGCCGAGCGGCAGCAGCGTGCCGGTTGGCTCGTCGACGTCCACGTACTCGCCTGGTGCGGACACTCGCCCGCCCCTCATACGCCCCGTAGGGGGGCTTACAGCGGCCCCGGTGCGTAGCGGGCTCGGTGCAGTCGATACAGCGCATGTGCGTCCCCCTGTGTTCAGTTCTGGTCTGTCAGCGCGAGTGACCGCAAGAGGCACATGCCGGGACCCATGGGCTGCGTGCCCAAGGGCATGAGTTCACTCGCGGTGGCGTGCCCGCCCCCGGATTCGAACCGGGGAACTCTGCCGATTGGGTACGGCGCACCTCTAGCCGTTGGGTCAGCGGGCATGGTCGTTGTCCTCGCCGGCGAACCGGTCCGGACAACGTGGGGGACCGCACGGCTTCACGGCTGTGCAGTCCCCCGATCGCGTTGCCACACGACCCCAGTGGCCACCCTGTGAGGGTGCGTGGTGCTCGGGCAACGCTTGTTCCGAGAGTGGGCACTCGGACCGCCGTGTTCCCCGTTGGGGTGGGTGCGCGGTAATCCCGCTCTCATAAGTTGTAGGGACGGAAGGTTTCCCGTGCCCTGGCCGCTGGAGCAGCGGGCGGGCACATCGCCCTTCCACGTACCCAAGCAGTAGAGACCAAGAGATTCCCGAGGGTGCCGAACGGTGCCGAAGTGTCGGCCGTGACCCCGATCTCTCTTCTCTCTTATTTTTTCTATGTGTTTCTAAAAAATACAAAAACTCGTCACCTCAACACTCTTCGCCTCGCTGTTGGTCGGCCCTGCCCCGAGGGTGGGCTGACGTGCAGCCCCAGGAACGGCGTGTACGCCCGCCTGCGGGCATGGGAGAGCCCCGGTGATCTTTCCGTGGACCATCCGGGGCTCTTGAGGGGCGTAGCGGGCGCGTGGGGCTATGCGGCGACCAGGTCGCGGGCTGGCTTGGCCAGGCGCACACTCGCGCCCTCGGTCGGGGAGTCTCCGCGCGTCTCGGACTCCAGCGCCGTTGTTACTCCGTCAAGGGCTTCCGCTGCGGGGTCCAGCTCTCCGCGCATGGTGAAGTCCACGCGTCGTACGTCGAGCTTGCGCCACCCTCCCCGGACACCGCGCCGCACGTCGAGCCGCACCCCCGCTTCAACGAGCATCGCCCGCCGCCCCGCCGTGTCCTTCTTTGCCCACTCGTGCGCGAACGTCCTTCCCGTATGCGTCACGATGCGCTGTGGCTCGACCCTTTGCGCTGCCTCCAGTGTGGCTATGCGGTTGTCGAGCGCATCCGCCCGTCGCTGCCACTCGGCCGCAGCGTGCTTGGATTTCTGGCGTCCCTCTTGCTCCTGGTGCTCCGCGAACTCCGCAATCGTGGCCAGTAGTTCGGGCTCGGGGTCGTACCCGGGAATCTCGACTACGTGTGTCGTCTGGACTGGACCGACCACACGCAGGAACTCGGCTTCAACGTACTCGTCCACCCACGATGCCCGGATGTTCGCGGGCAGCGCGCACAGGTCGCCCCGGGCGTGGCTGTTGCACTTGTAGAACGGGTTCACGCTCGCACCGTTCTTGGTCGGCTTGGACAGGTACATGCGGCCCCCGCAAGAGTCGCAGTGGATCACGCGCAACAGCAGCGCGTCCGTGTCCTTGCGCTCTCCGTTGTCGATGCTGCGGGAGTCGAGCAACGCGCCGATGCGGTCGAACTCGGTACGCGTCATGATCGGCGTTTCCGTGCTCATGATCGGGTCGCCCTCGGCGTCGCGCACGGGCTTGCCCTTGTGCATCTTCCAGCCGAGCAACGTCGGGTTGCGGAGCATCCGGGAAATGACAGCGGGGGTCCACTTGAACACGTTACGTACGACGTGCGACCCCTTGGCCCCGCCGGTCTTCCCGCCCTTGTCGCGCTCCATCTTCACGGCCCAGTGATCACGCGGGCTCGCCTTACCGTCCACGTTGAGACCGGCAGCCACCGCCGATACGGTCGCCCCCTCCAACAGCTCTCGGACGATCCGTTCAATGATCGTCACCGCGTCGGGGTCGGGTACGAGCGTCCACCCGATACCGCCGTGTTCCTTGGGCATGGGGGCGGGCATGTAGCCGTACGGCGGACGACCACCGCCGCGCCACCGAAGCGGCATCTTCCGGATGGCAGCCATGGCGCCGGTAACGCGGTCCGTGATGCTCTGCGACTCCACCTGCGCCGCAAAGGCAAGCATCATCATCATGAGTTCCGACGTGGGGTCCATCGGGTTGCGGAAGTCAAAGACGAGCTTGCCCCCGCCGATGCCCTCGGCAAAGACCAACATCTTTCGGTGCTGCTTTGCCCACTTCGCAAGGTCATGCATGTCGCTCATGGACCGGATGGCACGGTCAAAGCGCCACCACACCAACACGTCGTACAGCTCGGGCCGAGCGAGCCACTGACCGAGGGCGGGACGGTCGAACGGAGCAATCTTGGACGCCGACACGTCCAGGTCTACGGCCTCGCGGACCGCGTCACCGGACCCAAAGTCGATGTTGAGTTCTGCCGCAACTTTGTCGTCGGCCTCGCGCTGCCGCTCGGGGCTGGTGGTCTCGTCGGTCAGCACGGACAGGCGCACGCACCGCACACCCCGGAGGGTCCGCGTTTCGAACGCTGTGCCCGCGAGAGGGTTCCGGGGTTCCTGTGTTGTCTCCACACTTCCTGTGGGGAGCGGACGTTGCCTAGATTCACTCTTCTGCATACCCCTTGTAGGGACGGAGAGGTTCCCGCTACCGGGCTTGACCAGGGCCGATGCCACCATGCCGACACTCCAGAACGTCTAGTTCTGGGCGTTGGGAGACCCGGAGGGCAACGAATTCTGCGTCGGCGCATCCCCGGCCTGAGGCCGACCGTCGCCCAAAGGGACGACGAGCGCGAGGCGACTCGGCGCGTGGCGTGAACGCGCTGAGCGCCGAGGACGCGCTCAAGACCCCGGGCCGAGACCGCGCGTGCCGTGCAGGGCGCCCGGGGCACGGCAGCACGCCCCGGTGTGACGCGTCTCAGTGAAGGTGAACCAACGTGAAGCTGTGACCAGCGGTGGGTCAGATTGAGCGAGACGGCGTGGAGGTGTCTGTCTCGCTCAATCTGAGCATTCTCACGACGTCCGCCATGGTGACGACGACATGGATAAGGGCCGTTTCCATCCATGGGCGGGTGATCGAGCGTGGCCGGTAGTCGAGCTGGAAGGTGCGTTCGAACTCGGCCAGAATCGTGGGGCCTGCCTTTTCGCCCAAGGTGTTCGCTGCGTGCCTCAGCGCCAGTGACGCGACCAGAGCGGTGAATCGTGCGAGCTGAGGGAAGCGGGTAACGCGTCTGAAGCGGTGGTGCGGGCCGAGCGGCCTCAGGTCGTTGATGTCAGTGAGGGGGAGCCGTTTGAGGAGTGCGACGGCGCCGTTGCGAACGAGGCCGCGTCGGTCCAGTTCTGCCCAGTGGCGTTCACAGACTCGGTAGCACTCCGCGATGAAGCGCTGGCCGTGCCGTCGTTCCAAGCGGTTGATGAGCATTTGCGCCCGGATGACTTCGGGGACCGGAGCAAGGTCGATCTGCTGCCCGATGGCTTTCACGCCCTCGCTGTGCCAGATGCCGTGGCGGAGGCATACCAGGTCGTAGTGGGTGGGCGCATGGACATGAACGGTTCCGGTGCCGCCGGCCTGCCAGACGCAGCGGCGGCAGGCGAAGCGGGTGATCACATCGGGCGTTCTGGGCGGCAAGGCGATGCCGGGCTCGTAGCAGCGGAGTTCGGGGAGGGCCCAGACCAGGGAAGTGCGGGGCTGGCCGCTGAGGAGTTCCAGCAGCTCCAGGTCGTTGAGGGGGCATCGCAGCCAATGTGAAGGGGTGCGCAAGATGTGAGGGGTGGTCCTGTTCGCCGAGGCGAGGCGGGAGATGTATGAGTCAACGGTCTCGTTGGGGAACGGGGTGACGGTGCCCGGCAGCGGACGGGTGATGACCGGGGTGAACGGCAGCGTCGTGACCAGCCTCGCGGCGGAGCGGGTCATCCGGCCTCGGCCTCTCCGCGGTAGTCGCGTTCGCTGGCGTGGTCGACGCGAAGCTTGTGGAGTTGGCGGCGGGTGACGCGTTCGCTGCCGTCGAGGATCGCGGAGATGGCGGCCAGACGGATCAGGTGGGACAGGCTGCCGATCATGCCTCCGGTGCGCTGGTGGAGGTAGTCCGCCAGTTCCACCAGGGTGCCGGGCTTGTAGTGGTGCAGCCGGAGGGTGGCTTCCATCTGTGCCACCAGGCCCTCCCACTCGGGGCCCTTGGGGAAGGGGCCGGTGTGCAGAAGGGTGCAGCGGCCGGCGATCTGGTCGCCGCGGATGCCGGTGAACAGCCCGGAGTGCTCGACGTCGATCCCGGCATAGATAAAGGTGGCGGGCAGGTGCTCGGTGAAGTACTTGAGGTGGTCGGACAGTTCCTCGCCGGCCGTGGTGGCCAGGTTCATCAGATGGATCTCGTCGACCAAGACCAGGTCGGTGCGGGCCTCGATGAGGATCTGGCAGACCGCGTTGGTGACGTCTGTGGTGTTGGCCCGGGGCGTGATCGACGGCAGGCCGAGGAAGCGGGCGAACTCCATCGCCAGCTTGCGGGCCGATCCCTTGGGTGGGGCGGTGACGTAGACGACCGGGATGCGCCGTCCTCCGGGGTAGCGCTGGCGGACACGCAGTTCGTGAAGGCGGCCGAGCTGTTTGAGCGCGGTGGTCTTCCCCGTGGTGCGTTCCCCGGAGATGATCAGGCCCCGGCGGGCTCCCTCCTCGCGCCGGTTCAGCAAGGTCAGCAGCCGTCCCTGGTGGGCGACTTCCCTGACGGTAGAGGTGCGCACGACCTGGAGTTCTGAGTGGTGGTCGATGCGGGCCTCGTCATAGGCGGTTCGCTCGTCGTCGTCCATGCCCTCCCACCGCTCCAGGGAGACAAGTTCGAAGTCCGTGACGTCCTTCTCGACGAACCGTCGCCATCCGCTCAGCGAAGTGGGCGGCTCGGCCCGCTCGTTATCGCCCGGACCCGGCTCTTGCTTGTCAGGGGTGTTCACCACCATCGTTTTGCCTCCTCACGAGCGTCGAAGATGCCCAGCGGCACCACTTTTGCCAACTCCTCGCTCTCATCGGCGGCTTCGGAGTCTTGCGCCGGTTCGGCTGGGAGCGCTTCAGAGGTCACGGGGGGTTTGGGACGAGGCCAGGCCGGCTGGCTGGTGGCACGGGTGCGGCCAACGACCTTGCGGTCCCGCCGTTCAGCTGTCCGGCTCGTCCTTTTGCGCCGCTGGACAGGGCGCTCTTCGGGACCGCCGGCGGCCCGGTCCAGCAGTTCGGCCGCGGCCTGCGAGACTGCTTCCTCGTCCGGCCTGCGCTGTTCTCGTTCGGCCAGCACCTCACGGGCCCGGCCGAAGACCAGCTCACCCATCGGGACGGGCGAAGTCCGCAGATGACGCCAGGTCGCAGTGATCCAGCCCGTGCCACGGTGGTTGCGCACCCAGACGCAGGAGATGTCGTAGGGGTCGTAATGGACCTCCCAGAGCCTGCCGTCCGGGCCTGCCCCGGAGGGCTGGCGCCGATAGGGGCCGAGGGCGGGGGAGTCGTAGGTGCGGTTGTTGATCCGCACTCCGCCGGGACCGATGACCCGCCATTCGCGGGGCATGAGCTGGATGTACTCCTCCGGGCTCAGCGCGACCGGCACGTATCCGGCCGCCGCCACCAGCGCGGCGTACTTCTCGTTCGGACTCAGCGGGCGGTCCGGCATCAGAGGGTCCCGCAGCCCGCCATGCGGTCTGGCCTGCCATGTCGAGACGACCCATTCCTGGAGCAGTTCCTGGAGTTCGTGGATGGACCAGACCGCCCGTGCGGACGGGTCCTTGCCCCGCATCTCGGCACTGCGGCCGGTGTAGCCGGGCAGATCCTGCGCGAACATCGTCGCCACCGACCCCAGAGTGCGTTCGATGTGCGGCTTGTCGGTCGGGGTGTCCGGGTGCGCGGGCTGGAACGAGATCCCCAGGTGACGGCAGGCGTTGCGGAAGTTGTCCGAGATGAACGCCTTCCCACGGTCGCTGACCACCGTCTCCGGGACGATCACCGGCTTCGCGGCGGCCTTCGACAGCCTCTCGTCCAGCGTCAGCAGCGAGGCGTAGGGCAGCACCGACCGGGACATGCGCAGCGCGTCCGACCAGCCCGGCCGCACCACCTCGGGCGCCATCGCCCGCGCCAGCAGCAGCGCGGCGTCCACCGCCTTCGTCGAGGGCCGCAGCACCACCGCGGCCAGCGTCCGCGTCGCCAGGTCCACCAGCCCGGTCAGCTCGCAGCGGTCCACCGTCCCGTCGTCGTGGACGACCATCACATCCAGCGGCGTGGAGTCGATCTCCATCACCTCACCCGGCCGCGCCGCCGTCAGCTGCCCGAACATCCCCTTCGGCTGTTTGCCCAGAGAACGGCGGGTGCGGGCCGAGCCCAGCAGATGCTGCCCTGTCGAGACCGCCTCCAACAGGCGGTAGAACGTCGCCCTGGAAGGCATCGGGACCACTCCCGTGCCGTGCTCGGCCGCCAGGAGGCGTTCGACGTTGCGCTGCAGCACCTGCGCGGACACGGTCGGCTCGTCGGTCCGGCTGCTGACGATCTTCTCGATCGCCTCGACCACCCGAGGATCGGCCCGGCTCGTGCCGGTGGCGGGCTTGCGCCGCCGACCGTCCACCAGACCTGCCACTCCTTCGCGTTCGAAGCGCGAGCGCATCCGGCGTAGCGTGCTCAGGCCCATTTCCTCGCCGGCTTCCCGCAGTTCCGCCAGCTTGGCCAGCTCCCGCTGGCGCAGAGAGCGCACCGCCGGGTCGTACTCGGCCTTCACCGGCGCGCAGGCGTCCACGTCCGGGCGGCCCGTGAGCAGCTCGGTCAGATGTCTGCGCCACCACTCGGCCCGCTCCACCGTCTCCTCGGACAGCCCCTCCAGCACCCCGGCGTCCGGCAGCGGCGGGCGGTTCGACATGGTGCCGAGCACGGCGAAGCCCTCGGAGGCCAGCAGGTGCCCCAGCAGCACCACACTGGGAGCCTGGGCGTCGTCCACCAGCCTCACCGAGGTCCCGTGCAGGGCGGCAATGGTGTGCTCGCGCCCGTCGTAACAGACCCGGTCACCCAGCGACAGAAGCTGCGGACGCGTCGGCACTGCCGCCCACCTCCTTCGCGACAACAGACGCGGGGTGCACGCGCGTGTCCGCCGATAGCAACCGGCCTTCCAGGTCAACGGCCAGCTCATGGCACCACAGCATGTGGTAGAGCACCGGCAGCGTGGCGATCGGGTCTCCGACTTCCCGGACCCCCGTCAGCAGGCCCTGGGGCTCCGCGAACACCGCCCGCAAGGCTCCAACGACCTGCTCGTTCCGCACCCGTGGGTGCCGGTAACCCGACAGCCAGCGCAGATTCGCCGCCAGCACGGGACCGAGCACCCCGACCCGCTCGAAACCCCAGCCGACCCGGGCGCAGGCAGCGGCCGTCGCCGCGAACTTCACCGCGTCCGCAGGCTCGATCCGGTTGTCGGGACGCACGTCCAGCACCACCGCTGTGCCGTCCCGGCAGCGTACGAAGTAGTCCGGCGTATGGCGGATGCGCCGCACCCGGCCTCCGCGCCGCCACGACAACCGGAACGGCTGCGAGGCCACGGCCACTACGTCCGGCCCGGCGTCCAGCCGCATCAAGTGCCCAAGCTCCACCCACGACTCGTAACCCACCAGGTCAGCACTGGTAGCAGCCCAGTACCAGCCCGGGAAGTTCCGTTGCCCCCGGTACGACGGGAACCCACGTACCTGTCCGGCCGCCTCGAAACGGACCGGCCACATCACCTCAAGCGGCCCACCATGCAGCTTGCCGCGGGAATCGACGTACTCCAGCCAGAAGTCCTCCGCCTCCACCAGTCACCCCCACTCGGCACCGACTTGGTACGACGACCGTAAGAAGCCGGGTGGCGCGATGGGCCAGGAAGAGCGAGACAGATCGGCAAATGGTCAAGATTGACTGAGACGAGCGACCAGATGGCTCAGAAAGACCGAGACCGGCCCACCATCAGTGAGACGCGTCACGGTGCTCGGATCGTGGGCAGGCTCACCCGCGGGTGGCGTGGAACACTTTTGCAAGCAGGCGCTTGCAAAAGTTAGCGGTCGCGCGCAGGATGGCGGCATGGCATCACTCAACGTCGGCAATCTCGGCGAGTACCTGCGGGAGCAGCGGCGCACCGCGCAGTTGTCGTTGCGCCAGCTCGCCGATGCCGCCGGGGTGTCGAATCCGTATCTGAGCCAGATCGAGCGCGGGCTGCGCAAGCCCAGCGCCGACATCCTCCAGCAGCTGGCCAAGGCGCTGCGGATCTCCGCGGAGACCCTGTATGTGCAGGCCGGGATGTTGGACGAGCGGGAGAGGGAGGAGCTGGAGACACGTGCGGTCATCCTGGCCGACCCCTCGATCAACGAGCGGCAGAAGCAGGTGCTCCTGCAGATCTACGACTCGTTCCGCAAGGAGAACGCGATCGACGCCGAACCGGCGGTCGGCGCGGACGGTGACGGCGGCGACGGCGGCGGGGCCGTCGGCCGTCCGGGGCCCGATGTGCCGCCCGCCGGCCCAGCAGCCACACCACCCTCACAGTGATCCGGGAGGACACAGTCATGGCCATCACCGATGACCTGCGCAAGACCCTCACCGACCCGAAGCCCCTTTACTTCGCCGCCGGAACGGCCGAGCTGGCCGTCGCGCAGGCCAAGAAGGTGCCCGGTCTGATCGAGCAGCTGCGGGCCGAGGCGCCCGGCCGGATCGAGGCGGTACGGAACTCCGACCCCAAGGCCGTGCAGGACAGGGTCAGCGGTCAGGCCAAGGAGGCCCAGGCGACCGTGCAGGCCAAGTTCACCGAGGTGATCGGGGTGATCGACACCGATCTGAAGAAGTTCGGCGAGACCGCCCAGGATCTGGCCCTGCGGGGCGTGGGTGTGGCCGCCGAGTACGCGGTCAGGGCCCGGGAGACGTACGAGAAGGTCGCCGAGCGCGGCGAGCAGACCGTACGGTCCTGGCGCGGTGAGGCGGCCGACGAGATCACCGAGATCGCCGTCGCCGTCGAGCCCGAGCCCACCCCGGCCCCGGCCCCCGCGCCGGAGGCCGTGGCTGCGGCCGAGGCCGCGCCCAAGCCCGCCGCCGCGAAGAAGGCCGGGCCGCGCCGGTCCGCCGCGAAGAAGGCCGACCCGGCCGAGTAACCAGCGGTTACGTGTGCACGCGGGCCGGGCACCTCCACGGTGTCCGGCCCGTTGTCCAGGTACCTTTGCTGTTCGGTCCGCGATTACTCAGGAGGTGCTCAGCATGTTGATGACGGGGTTCAACTCGCTCGTCTCCCTGCTCAGCCTGGTCATGCTCGTCCTCGCCATCGTCGCGCTCTTCTTCTCCGCGACGGCCAGGGAGGACGCCTACCGGGCGGCTGACAAGCAGACCAAGATGTTCTGGATGATCATTCTCGGGGTCACGGTCGCCGTGAACCTCCTGGTGCCGATGCTGTTCCTGCAGATCGCCGGGCTCGTCGCCACGATCGTCTTCCTGGTGGACGTACGGCCCGCCCTCAAGGCGGTCTCCGGTGGCGGCCCCCGCAAGGGCGGCTCCAGCAGCGACGGCCCGTACGGCCCCTACAACGGCGGGCGCTGAGGCCGACCGCGCGGTGTCGGCCCGGCAGCGCGCGGCGGCTGAGCGGGCCGCGGCCGTGAGCGCCGCGCTTACGCGCCCCGGTCCAGCAGGAGCACCGCCACGTCGTCGGTCAGCTCCCCGCCGTTCAGCTCCCGCGCTCGGGCCACCGCCGCCTCCAGCAGGTCGTCGCCGCTCAGCCCGCTCGCCAGCTGGCTGTTGATCATCTCGACCATGCCCTCCTGACCCAGCCGCTGCTTCGAGCCGACCCCGACCCTGCCCTCGATCAGCCCGTCGGTGTACATCATCAGGCTCCACACCCCGCCCAGCTCCACCTGCCTGCGCGGCCAGCGGGCGCGCGGCAGCAGCCCCAGCGCCGGACCACCCTCCTCGTACGGCAGCAGCTGCGCCGCCCGCCCCTTCCGCGTCACCAGCGGTGACGGGTGCCCGGCCAGGCAGAGGCCGGCCCGTCGACCGTCGGGCGCGATGTCGACCGTGCAGAGCGTCGCGAAGATCTCCTCGCTCTCCCGCTCGTGCTCCAGCACCTGCTGGAGCGTCGACAGCAGCCGGTCGCCGCAGAGCCCCGCCAGCGTCAGCGCCCGCCACGCGATCCGCAGCTCCACGCCGAGCGCCGCCTCGTCCGGGCCGTGGCCGCAGACGTCGCCGATCATCGCGTGGACGGTACCGTCCGGCGTACGGACCGTGTCGTAGAAGTCGCCGCCCAGCAGCGCCCTGGACCGCCCCGGCCGGTAGTGGGCCGCGAAGCGCAGGTCCGAGCCCTGGAGCAGCGGAGTGGGCAGCAGGCCGCGCTCCAGCCGGGCGTTCTCCTGGGCGCGCAGCCGCGACTCGGTCAGCTGGCGCTGCGCGACGTCCGCGCGCTTGCGTTCGACGGCGTACCGGATGGCGCGGCTCAGCAGCCGCCCGTCCAGTTCGTCGCGGAAGAGGTAGTCCTGCGCGCCGACCCGGACGGCCGCCGCCGCCCGCTCGGCGTCGCCCTCCGCCGCCAGCGCGAGCACGGCGTGCCGGGGCGCGAGCCGCAGGACGTGCTTCAGCGGCGCCAGACCGTCGCTCGCGTCCATCCCGGGGATACCGGGCAGCGCCAGGTCCACCAGGATGCAGTGGATGTCGTCCGTGAGCAGCCGCTCGGCCTCGGTGAGGTTACGGGCGGTACGGATACGCAGCCGGATGCCGCTTCCCTCCGGCTGATCGGGCGGGTCCGGCGGCTCGGGCGCGGTGAAGTCGCCCGCAGGGTCGGCCTCGATCACCAGGAGCGTGAGTTCGCCGCCCTTGGCGGAGGCCGCGGCGGTCCGCGTCTCGGCGTGCGCGCGGCCGAGGATCTCGGGCCGGCCCGGGTCTCCTGCCTGGTCCGGGTCTCCTGCCTGGCCCGGGTCTCCTGCCTGGTCCGGGTCGCCGTTCAGATCTGGCTCTGCGGTCAGATCTGGGTCTGCGGTCCAGCTCGCGTCTGCGGTCCAGCTCGCCTCTCCGGTCCAGCCAGGGGCTGCGGTCCGGCCCAGGTCTCCGGTCCCGCCGGGTTCTCCGGCCGGGCCCGGCACTCCGGTCCAGCCCGGCTCTCCTGCCTGGTCTCGGCTCTCGGCCTGCCGTCCCTCGGGCGCCGGTCCTGTGCGCTGCCGCGGTACGGGTACGGGTACGGGTACGGGTACGGACATCGGTCTGGGTTTCCTTCCCTCCCCCCGAGGGCGCGGTGGGAGCGACGGTCGACGCCCCACCAGACCGGGACCATAGCGGTAGCCGCCGCCCCAGCGGAATGGTCCGCGGCCGAAGCGCCGCCGTCATATGCCGTATCCCGTAACGCATCACGCGCTATTCGGCCACCGGCGCCCATGACAAACATCACGTGCGGCACTACGGCGTCGGGACGGTGGCGCGTCGTATGTCGGCCGCGTCGTTTCCATGGACTTTTGGGCGGATTGGCGGCTGGTCCGCGCGAGGCCGCCTCCCGCCCGGGACGCCGTCGGGACTCCGTCCGGGATTCCGCCTCGGATTCCGTCGGGGACTCCGTCCGGACTCCGACCCGGGACTCCGTCCGGACTCCGACCCGGGACTCCGTCCGGGCCCCGACCCGGTCAGTTGTCGGGGCGTACGACCCCGAGGATGACCATCGAGCCCGCGCCCGCGAACGTCACGGTCCGGCCCGGCCTCGGCGCGTGCACGATCCGGCCATTGCCGACGTACATGCCGACATGGCTGGCGTCCGAGTGGTAGATGATCAGATCGCCGGGCCGCATGTTCTTGATGTCCACGCGCGGCAGCAGCCGCCACTGCTCCTGTGAGGTGCGCGGGATAGGGCGGCCGGCGGCGAGCCACGCCTGTGACGTGAGCCCGGAACAGTCGTACGAGGACGGTCCCGCCCCGCCCCAGACGTACGGCTTGCCTATCTGCGCCGTCGCGAACTCGATGGCCTTCCTGCCCTGTTCGCTCGCTCCCTGACCGACGGCCCCTGCCGACGCGGTCAGGTCGACGGCGCCCGAGTCCAGCCACGCCGTCTGCGACCGCCGCGCCGCCGCGCTGTCCAGCCGCGCCAGCCGCGCGCGGTCCTTCTCGGCGAGGCTCGCTTCGAGCTTCTTCGCGGCGGATATTCGCTTCTTGATCTCCTTCTCCGCCTTCTCCTTCTTCGCCCTGGCGGCCTTGAGCTGCTGCCAGTGCGTGCTGGAGTCGGCGGCGTAGGTCTTCAAGTCCTCCTGCTGCCGCGTCAGTTCGAGGAGGAGATCGCTGGTGGCCTTCTGGCCCTGCTTCATCCGTCCCATGCCGTCGAGGAAGAGCTGCGGGTCCCCGGCCAGCATCAGCCGGGCCTCGGGTGGCAGTCCGGCGCTCCGGTACTGGGCGCGAGCGGCGGCGCCCGCGCGGGTCTTGAGGGCGTCGATGCGCTGCTGGACGGTGACCAGCTCGCCCGCCAGGTCGACGACCTCGGCCGACTGCTTCTTCACCAGTTCGTCGGCGAGGTTGTAGGCGTCGGTGGCGGAGGCGGCCTTCTGGTAGAGGTCCTCGATCTCCTGGCGCACGTCCTCCAGGGACTTCGTACCGGACGCGGACGGAACCGGCATCCCCGGCGGCAGCTCGACCGGCGGCGGGGCCACCGGCGAGGCGGAGCCGGTGGGCGCGGGCGGGGGAGCGGCGTACGCCCGCTGTGTCAGCAGGTCCGGCGATGCCAGTACGGCCAGCGCGCAGACCAGACTGGTCGCGGCAGCGGCACAGCGACGTCGGTTCACAGACTCCCCCTCCGGACCAGGCCCCGCCTCGCGCGCCGGAGCCTTACCTGACTCACCGTCAGTAACACGTTCCCCTGTGGTGATCGTGCCATGTTCCCGTTCAAAGAGACAGAGTCGGAAAGGCAGACGCGACGAGACGGGGCCGACGCGGGCAGGGAGCCGTATCCGGCGGAGGCAGAGGCACGGAGTCGAAGGGGCAACTGCGACAGGACAGTTCGACAGGACAGTTCAACAGGACAGTTCAACAGGACAGAGGGGCGGAGCGGCATGTGGGTTGCGTCGCGGCGCCGGGACATCGTCCCGCCTGGCACGGCCCTTCCTGGTGACGCGCCCCCAGTGTCCCCGCCCCC
>NZ_QQNA01000252.1 GCF_003346515.1 Streptomyces corynorhini | reverse complement strand
AGGGTGGGCGTGGCGAGCCGCGTGGCGTCTTCCGTGTGAGTGCTCGGCATGGCTGGGGTCTTTCGTTTGGATCAGGCCGGATGAGGGAGCGGGGTCTGGTGCCGTGGATCGCAAGGCGGAGGAGGGAGCCCACGCGGAGCGGATGGGGTCTCCCCTGGTCGAGCGAAGCCGAGACCTTGGGGATGGGTGACGACAACGCGGCGAGGCGCGGTGCCAGGGCTCGCGAGCCCGGCATGACCCCAACGAGAGGCCCCAGGGCCTGTGTGGGGTCGTGATCTGGGCTCGCGGGGCGTGGCACGCACGCTCGCGGCGTTGCCGAAATGTCCTAGTAGCTCCGCTACGAGGACACTCCGGCGCCTTGCGATCGCACGCACCACGCCCCGCTCCCTGATCCAGATCACAACCCCACACAGGCCCTAGAAGTACCCTTCGCGTTTGCGGTCTTCCATCGCGGCCTCGGACATCTTGTCGTCGGCGCGGGTCGCGCCGCGCTCGGTGAGCCGGGAGGCGGCGATCTCGGTGATCACCGCGTCGAGGGTGGTGGCGTCGGAGTCGACGGCGCCCGTGCAGGACATGTCGCCGACGGTGCGGTAGCGCACCAGGCGCGTCTCGACGCTCTCGCCCTCCTTGGGGCCGCCCCAGTCACCGGCGGTCAGCCACATGCCACCGCGGTCGAACACCTCGCGTTCGTGGGCGAAGTAGATCCCCGGCAGCTCGATGCCCTCGCGGGCGATGTACTGCCACACGTCCAGCTCGGTCCAGTTGGAGAGCGGGAAGACCCGGACGTGCTCGCCGGGGGCGTGCCGGCCGTTGTACAGCTGCCACAGCTCGGGGCGTTGGCGGCGCGGGTCCCACTGGGAGAACTCGTCGCGCAGCGAGAAGACCCGCTCCTTGGCGCGTGCCTTCTCCTCGTCGCGCCGCCCGCCGCCGAAGACCGCGTCGAACCGCTCGGTCTGGATCTTCTCGGTCAGCGGCACGGTCTGGAGCGGGTTGCGGGTGCCGTCGGGCCGCTCGCGCAGCTTCCCCGCGTCGATGTACTCCTGTACGGAGGCGACGTGCAGCCGCAGCCCGTGCCGCTCCACCGTGCGGTCGCGGTACTCCAGCACCTCGGGGAAGTTGTGGCCCGTGTCCACGTGCAGCAGGGTGAAGGGCACCGGCGCGGGCGCGAATGCCTTGAGCGCCAGATGCAGCATGACGATGGAGTCCTTGCCGCCGGAGAAGAGGATCACCGGCCGTTCGAACTCGCCCGCCACCTCGCGGAAGATGTGCACGGCCTCCGACTCCAGGGAGTCCAGGTGGCTCAGCGCGTACGGGGCGCTCGTGCCCCCGGTGACGGCTGCGACGGTGGTGGTCACGCGAGACCCCTCTCGGTGAGCAGCGCGTGGAGCGCGGCGGCGGACTCCTGCACGGACTGGGTGTGCGACTCGATCCGCAGATCGGGGCTCTCCGGCGCCTCGTAGGGGTCGTCCACCCCGGTCAGGCCGGATATCTCACCGGCCGCCTGCTGGGCGTACAGCCCCTTCACGTCGCGCTGCGAGCACACCTCGACCGGGGTGGCCACATGGACCTCCAGATACCGGGTGGCGGCGGTCTCGTGGCGCTTGCGTACGGCCTCGCGGCTGTCCGCGTACGGCGCGATCACCGGGACCAGCACCTTGACGCCGTTCGAGGCGAGCAGCTCGGCGACGAAGCCGATCCGCGTCACGTTGGCGAGCCGGTCCTCGCGGCTGAAGCCGAGGCCCGCGGAGAGGAACTCCCGTATCTCGTCGCCGTCGAGCACCTCGACGCGGTGGCCCTCGCCGCGCAGCCGGTCGGCCAGCGCGGTCGCGATGGTCGTCTTACCGGCGCTGGGCAGACCGGTGAGCCAGACGGTGGCACCCTGCTCCGCCACGTTCAAGGGGTCCTCCTGATGGTCCGTCCGATGATGAGCCTGATGGGCCGTCATCAATGCAGCCCGCATTCGGTCTTGTTCCGGCCGGCCCAGCGGCCGGCGCGGGCGTCCTCGCCCGCCAGCACCCGGCGGGTGCAGGGCTCGCACCCCACCGAGGCGTAACCGTCCGTCAGCAGCGGGTTGGTGAGCACGCCGTGCTCGGTGACGTACGCGTCCACGTCGTCCTGCGTCCAGCGGGCGATCGGCGAGACCTTGACCTTGCGGCGCTTGGCGTCCCAGCCGACCACGGGGGTGCCCGCCCGGGTCGGGGACTCGTCGCGGCGCAGCCCGGTGGCCCAGGCGTCGTACCCGGCCAGCCCCGCTTCGAGGGGCCGGACCTTGCGCAGCGCGCAGCACAGGTCGGGGTCGCGGTCGTGCAGCTTCGGGCCGTGCTCCGCGTCCTGCTCCGGCACGGTGCGCGTCGGCGACAGCGTGATGACGTTGACGTCCATCACGGCGTCCACGGCGTCGCGGGTGCCGAGGGTCTCGGGGAAGTGGTAGCCGGTGTCGAGGAAGACCACGTCGACGCCGGGGCGCACCCGGGAGGCGAGGTGGGCGACCACCGCGTCCTCCATGGAGGAGGTGACGCAGAACCGGGCGCCGAAGGTGTCGGTGGCCCAGGTGAGGATCTCCAGCGCCGTGGCGTCCTCCAGCTCACGTCCGGCGCGCTCGGCGAGTGCCCTGGGATCGTCGGTCTCCGTCGGTGCCGTCATGTCTCTTCCCCTCCGTCGCTCCGCTGGAGCCCCCGGGTCAGCAGCCCGAGGAACTTCAACTGGAATGCGCGATTGCACGCCGCGCATTCCCAGGCGCCGTGACCCTGCTCGCTGGGACGCAGGTCCTCGTCGCCGCAGTAGGGGCAGTAGAACGGGGCGGCGCGTTCGCTCATGACAGCGCCTCTTCGTCGGCGCGCGCGGCCCAGGTGGCGAAGCGCTCGCCGTCCGCGCGCTCCTTCTGGAAGCGGCCGAGCACGCGCTCGACGTAGTCGGGCAGCTCCTCGGAGGTGACCTTCAGCCCGCGGACCTTGCGGCCGAATCCGGCCTCAAGACCGAGCGCGCCGCCCAGGTGCACCTGGAAGCCCTCGACCTGGTTGCCGTCCTTGTCCAGCATCAGCTGGCCCTTGAGACCGATGTCCGCCGTCTGGATACGGGCGCAGGCGTTGGGGCAGCCGTTGAGGTTGATGGTGATCGGCTCGTCGAACTCCGGGATGCGGCGCTCCAGTTCGTCGATCAGCGTGGCGCCGCGCCGCTTGGTCTCGACGATGGCCAGCTTGCAGAACTCGATGCCGGTGCAGGCCATCGTGCCGCGCCGGAACGGCGACGGGCTGACCCGCAGGTCCAGCGCTTCGAGACCGGCCACCAGCGAGTCGACCCGGTCCTCGGTGACGTCGAGGACGATCATCTTCTGTTCCGCGGTGGTGCGCAGCCGTCCGGAGCCGTGCGCCCGCGCCAGCTCGGCGATCTTCGTCAGCGTGGTGCCGTCCACCCGGCCGACGCGCGGCGCGAAGCCGACGTAGAAGCGCCCGTCGCGCTGCCGGTGCACCCCGACGTGGTCGCGCCAGCGGTGTACGGGCTGTTCGGGCGCGGGTCCGTCGACGAGCTTGCGCTCCAGGTACTCGTCCTCCAGGATCCGGCGGAACTTCTCCGCGCCCCAGTCGGCGAGCAGGAACTTCAGCCGGGCCCGGGTGCGCAGCCTGCGGTAGCCGTAGTCACGGAAGATCGAGATGACCCCGGTGTAGATGTCGGGCACCTCGTCCAGCGGCACCCACGCGCCGAGCCGCTGGCCGATCTTGGGGTTGGTGGAGAGCCCGCCGCCCACCCACAGGTCGAAGCCGGGGCCGTGTTCGGGGTGGTCCACCCCGACGAAGGCGATGTCGTTGATCTCGTGCGCCACGTCCAGGGAGGGCGAGCCGGAGATGGCCGACTTGAACTTGCGCGGCAGGTTGGAGAAGTCGGGGTTGCCGACGATCCGGCGCTGGATCTCGTCGATCGCGGGCGTGCCGTCGATGATCTCGTCCTCGGCGATGCCCGCGACCGGCGAGCCGAGGATCACCCGCGGTGTGTCGCCGCACGCCTCGGTCGTGGAGAGCCCCACCTCTTCGAGGCGCCGCCAGATCTCCGGCACGTCCTCGATCCGGATCCAGTGGTACTGGATGTTCTGCCGGTCGGTGATGTCCGCCGTGCCGCGCGCGAACTCCTGCGAGATCTCACCGATGACGCGCAGCTGCTCGGTGGTCAGCCGCCCGCCGTCGATCCGTACCCGCAGCATGAAGTACTCGTCGTCCAGCTCCTCCGGCTCCAGGATCGCGGTCTTGCCGCCGTCGATCCCGGGCTTGCGCTGGGTGTACAGCCCCCACCAGCGCATCCGGCCGCGCAGATCGTTGGGGTCGATCGAGTCGAACCCCGCCTTGGAGTAGATCGTCTCGATCCGTGCCCGGACGTGGAGACCGTCGTCGTCCTTCTTGAACTGCTCGTTGCCGTTGAGCGGAGTGAAGTGACCCACGGCCCACTGGCCCTCGCCGCGGTGACGGCTCACCTTGCGGCGGGGCGTGGGAGTGGACGGCTTTTCCGGGGTGGCGGCCATGACGCATACGTCCTTCGAGACATGCAGGAGGGCGGCTCTGAACCGCACACGCGCGCGAAAGGCGCGGCCGTGCGCGGCAGGGACAGCTGGACAGCTGGGCTGGAGCGGGGGGAATAGCGGGGGAGCGCCGGAGGCTCTCAGCCCGCCGGACAGATGGCGCTGCACATGCGGCAGAGGTCGACGTGGCGCCGACTCACCAAGGAAATTCCAGCTCTGGACATGACGGAAGCGTGTCACGCGATTCTCGGGACAGTCCACTGCTGTCCAAAATGCGGACCAAGTCGTCTCGATGCGCGAGACGCTGTGGTGTTCCTTACAGCTGTCCGAGGTTTACCGGGTCGTCGCGCACCCCCCCGGGTCGACGCCGTCCACGACGCGCTGGTCGCGGCCGCACACCGGGGCCGGACACTGGGGCCGGATACCGGGGCCGCCGCAGGCCGGGGGCGCCGTCCTCCGGCCGGCGTTACGCGGTGGTCCTGGACCCGGACGGCCGCGAGGTCTCCCTCTTCGCCGTCGCCGCGTCACCGCCACACGCCGTCGTGCCTACGGAGTGTCGCGGTGGTCGCGGCCCGTGATGCGCGACTTCACATCGTCCGGCGGCAGGAAGCGGGACCACCGTTCGGGGAACTCCGAGGGCATGTCCGGGTCGGTGACGTCGTCGTCCTGCGGGCCGTCCGGGGCGTCGTCCGAGAAGGACGCGCGGGCCACCGCCTGCGCGGCCTGCGCCGCGCGCTGGCGCTCGTTGGCGTCGCGGGCCGCCGCCGTGGCGACCGACGGCCAGACCCGGTCGATGGCGGCGTTGACGGCCGCGCCGACCAGGACGGCGAAGGCGGAGACGCCTATCCACAGCAGCACCGCGATGGGCGCGGCGAGGGAGCCGTAGATGGTGGGCCCCTCGACGGTGCTGGTGAGGTAGATCCGCAGCAGGAAGCTGCCGAGCACCCACATGCCGAGGGCGATGAGCGCGCCCGGAATATCCTCCACCCAGCGGGAACGGGCCGGTACGGACACGTGGTACAGCGTGGTCAGGAAGGCGATCGACAGCAGCGTCACCACCGGCCAGTACAGGACGCTGACCACCTCCGTGCCCCAGGGGATCAGCTCCACCACCCGGTCGGGACCGACGACCGCCAGGGGCAGCACCACCGCGCCGATCAGCAGCGCCACGATGTAGAGCAGGAAGGCCAGCAGCCGGGTGGCGACGATGCCGCGCCGCCCGTCCAGCCCGTACATCACCGTGATGGTGTCGACGAAGACGTTGACCGCCCGGGAGCCCGACCACAGGGCGATGGCGAAACCGAGCGAGATCACATCGGGCCGGCCGCCCTCGGTGATGTCGTCCAGCAGCGGTTTGGCGATCTGGTTGACGCCCCGGTCGGAGAGCACCGTGCCGACGGCCGCGAGGATGTTCCTCTCGAACGAGGCCACCGTGGCGGTGCTGGTCCAGTCGTCCACGTAGCCGAGCAGACCGATCAGCCCGAGCAGCAGCGGCGGCAGCGAGAGCAGCGTGAAGAACGCCGCCTCGGCCGCGAGTCCCAGGATGCGGTACTCGACGCACGAGTTGACCGTGTCCTTGAGCAGCAGCCAGGCCAGCTTCCGTTTCGAGACGTTCCGGTAGAGCACTCGGGCCCGGTGGAGTCGACCCGCTGGCCGCTCGGGTGTTTCTTTTGCTGCCTGCACCTCCTTACCGTATCGGCATGGCAGCCAGCACCCACACAGTGACCAACCAGGTACCTCCGCTGGTCGGATACGACGTTTTCGGTACGGACCGGGCCCTTCGCGAGAGTGTGGAGCGGCACAGCGCGCCCGGTCTGCTCGACGCGACCCGGGCGGAGCTGACCGCCCTCGGCCGCGCCGCCGGTTCCCCCGAGGTCCAGGAGTGGGGCAGGCGGGCCAACGAACACCCACCGGTCCTGCGCACCCACGACCGGTACGGCGAGCGGATCGACGAGGTCGAGTTCCACCCCGACTGGCACCGGCTGCTCGACCGGGGCGTCGGCGCCGGGCTGACCGACGCCTGGGGCAGGCCCGACGGCCATCTGCGCCGCGCGGCGGGCTTCTTCGTGTGGACGCAGGCGGAGGCGGGCAACGGCTGCCCGCTGTCGATGACGCACGCCGCGGTACCCGCGCTGCGCGCCGATCCGGCGCTGGCGGCCCGGTGGGAGCCGCGGCTGACCTCCCACCGGTACGAGCCGGGGCTGCGGCCCGCGGCCGGGAAGGCGGGCGCGCTGTTCGGGATGGGCATGACGGAGAAGCAGGGCGGCAGCGACGTGCGCGCCAACACCACGGCCGCCGTACCGCTGGACGCGGCGGGCGAGTATCTGCTGACCGGGCACAAATGGTTCTGCTCCGCGCCGATGTGCGACGGGTTCCTGGTACTCGCGCGGGCCCCCGGCGGGCTGACCTGCTTCCTCGTACCGCGCGTGCTGGCGGACGGGACCCGCAACGTCTTCCGCCTCCAGCGGCTCAAGGACAAGCTCGGCAACCGCTCCAACGCCTCCGCCGAGGTCGAGTTCGAGGACACCTGGGCGCAGCGAGTCGGCGAGGAGGGGCGCGGGGTGCGCACCATCATCGAGATGGTGGCCGCCACCCGGCTCGACTGCGTGCTGGGATCGGCCGCGCTGATGCGGCAGTCGGTGGCCCAGGCGGTGCATCACGCCACGTACCGGAGCGCGTTCGGCGGCGAGCTGATCGACAAGCCGCTGATGCGCAACGTGCTGGCGGACCTCGCGCTGGAGTCGGAGGCCGCGACGACCCTGGGGCTGCGCCTCGCCGCCGCCTACGACGCCGACACGGAGCGGGACCGGGCCTTCCTGCGGCTCGCGGTGCCCGCGGCCAAGTACTGGGTCACCAAGCGCTGCACACCGGTGACCGCCGAGGCGCTGGAGTGCCTGGGCGGCAACGGGTACGTCGAGGAGTCCGGCATGCCGAGGCTGCTGCGCGAGTCGCCCCTCAACTCGATCTGGGAGGGCTCGGGCAACGTACAGGCCCTGGACGTCCTGCGCGCGCTCCAGCGCGAGCCGGCCGCCCTGAACGCCTTCCTCCAGGAGGTCGGCGAGGCACGCGGCGCCGATCACCGGCTGGACGGCGCGATCAAGGCGCTGCTGACCGAGCTGGCGGACCTGAGCGGCATCGAGGCACGGGCCAGACGGCTGGTGGAGCGGATCGCGCTGGTGCTCCAGGGATCGCTGCTGGTGCGCTGGGCACCGCCGGAGGTGGCCGACGCGTTCTGCGCCTCGCGGCTCGGCGGGGACTGGGGCACGGCCTTCGGCACACTGCCGCACACGCTCGACCTGGCGTCGGTCGTGGACCGGGCGCGGCCCGGCGGCTGACCCGCCAGGACAGGACCCGGGGCGCGGGCGGCCAGGGGTGGTGCCGCGCCGACACGGCACCACCCCTGACACCCCGTCACTTTCATGCACCGGCCCGCGGTTCGCCAGAGTTGCAGGCCGTTGCAGGAGAACCGTTACCGCACCGCTGGTTCACAGGGGGAACCCCGATGAAGGACACACCGCTGAGAAACCCTCCGCTCGACCTGACCGCGCTCATGGCCATGGACCAGGCGCAGGCCGGCCGGCTGCTCCACCAGATACGCGAAGCCACCCTCGCGGGCGAGCGGCCACCGGTGGCGCCCCGGCCGCTGATAGCGGAGTCCTGGCGGCGCATGCTGCGTCTGGGCCTCGACCCGGACCGGCCGACCGGCGGCGACACCGCGCTGGAGCCGGACGAACTGGAGCACCGGCGCCGCACCTCCTCCCTCGGCGAGGCGTTACACATGATCACCGCGTCCCTCGGCGGGATCATCGACACGTCGCTCCAGATCATGGTGGTCAGCGACCCGGAGGGCCGGGTGCTGTGGCGCGAGGGCAGCCTCGGCGTGCTGCGCCATGCGAGCGGTATCCGGCTGGAGGAGGGGGCCGCCTGGTCCGAGCGGATCACCGGGACCAACGCCATCGGGACGGCGCTGGTACTGGGCCGGCCGGTACGGGTCCACTCCGCGGAGCACTTCGCGCACGCGCTGCACACCTGGACCTGCGCGGCGGCCCCCGTACACGATCCGCGCGACGGCAGGCTGCTCGGCGTGATCGATGTGAGCGGGCCCGCGCGCGGCTTCCATCCCACGACGCTGGCGCTGGTCAGCTCGGTCGCCAGAATCGCCGAGAGCGAGATGCGCGAGCGGCACGCGCGGGACCTGGACCGGCTCCGCTCGGTGGCCACGCCGATCATCTGCCGGCTGGGCGGCCGTGCCCTCGCCGTCGACACGCGGGGCTGGACGGCGGCGGTCACGGGGATGGCGCCGGTGGACCGGCTGCCGCTGCCGAAGTCGTTGCGGGCGGGCCTGGTCTGGCAGCCGTCGCTGGGCATGTGCATGGTCGAGCCGCTGCCCGGCGGCTGGCTGATACAGGTGCGCGACCAGCCGGAGCCGCCCCTCAGCGAGCCCGCCAGCCGGGTCGTGCTCGACCTCAGCCGCCCCCGGCGCTGGTCGGTGGCCGTGTCCGGATCCGCGGGCAGCTGGACCCAGGAGCTGACCCCGCGCCACGCCGAGCTGCTCTATGTGCTGGCCGTGCACCGGGACGGCCGCAGCGCCGCGCAACTGGCCGCCGACGTGTTCGGCGATCCGACCCGTACGGTCACGGTCCGGGCCGAGATGTCACGCGTGCGGCGCCATCTGTCCGGGGTGCTGGCGCACCGCCCCTACCGCTTCAGCGAGGAGGTCGAGGTGGAGGTGGTCGGCCCGGCGGACCCCGAGCTGCTGCTGCCGCACTCGACGGCCCCCGCGGTGCTGGCCGCGCGGCGGCCACCGTATCCATGACGCGGATCGGGTTGGAGCGTGGCGCGGACACGTGTTCTCCTGATCCGCATGACCATCACCGTGACCACGTGGTCCCTGGAGCAGACCTCCCCCGCCGATCTGCGGCCCGCCGCGACGGCGCCGGACGAGGTGCGGATCGTACGGGCCGAGGTGCCCTCGCCGGAGTTCAGCCGGTTCCTGTACGCGTCGGTGGGGGCCGACGTGAGCTGGACGGACCGCAACGCGCTGACGCGGGCGCAGTGGCGCGAGACGCTGGAGCGCCCCGGCGTCGAGACCTGGGTGGCGTACGAGAAGGGCACCCCGGCCGGATATCTGGAGCTGGCCGCGCAGCCGGGCGCCACGGTCGAGATCGTCTACTTCGGCCTGCTGCCCGCCTTCCGCGGCCGGCGCATCGGCGGCCACCTGCTCTCGTACGGCACCGCCCGCGCCTGGGACCTGGCCGAACGCTGGCCGGACCTGACCCCGACCAAGCGCGTGTGGCTGCACACCTGCTCCAAGGACGGCCCGCACGCCATGGACAACTACCTGCGCCGGGGCTTCCGGCTCTTCGACACGAAGACGGAGGAGGAGCCGGAGCCGACCGCAGCGGCCTGAGCGAGTGCGGCCCCGGCGGCGGGGGGCCGACGTCAGGGCCGGGGCAGGGCGTCGGCGGTGACGGCGGCGACGAAGGTGGCCCAGGCGGCGCCGGAGGCGCGGGCGGCGGGGAGGGCCCGGTCCTTGGTGTCGCGGAAGGCGATGCCTGTGGTGGGGATGGGGGCGACTTCGACACACCTGCCGTCGCCGGCAGTGTAGGAACTCGTGCGCCAAGCGGCGTCCGTGAGGTCGACAGACTGATTGGCCAGCTCATTCATTTCTGTCCAGCTCTTTCTCGATGTCTTCGATCAGCTGACGGCTATCGTCCTCCGGGAGGGCGGCCCTGGACAACCCGGTAAACAGGCGGCTCAAGCGCTTGAGGGCCAGCGGATCATCCCGGTAGACGGCGGTGTTCTCCGCCGAGTCGGTGAAGGCAACATCTGCTTCGGAGTCTCTGCCCATGCCTGAGTTGAACAGGAGGAATGTCCCTGTGGTGAGCCCCCTTTCACCTGCCTGGAAGGGGATGATTCTGACACGGACGTTATCCAATGCGGAGACGTCAAGCAGATGTCGCAACTGTCCGCGCATGACATCGGTACCCCCAACGAGCGTGCGCAGAGCTGCCTCAGCGAGCACGACATTGAGGATCAACGGCTCTTCCTCGCGCAGTCGTTCCTGACGGCGCATCCTCACCTCGACGAGGTTGTCTACCTGGTCGGGATCGAAAATGGAGATGCCGATGCCAGTCACCGCGCGTGCGTAGCCGTCAGTCTGCAGGAGCCCAGGGATCAGGACCGACTGATACTCGAAGGACTCGACTGCTTCCGCCTCATAGGCAATGAACTCCGCATAATTGAGGCTGATCACATCGCTGAACGCGTGCCACCACGGAGGAACGCGCTGCCGCCCCTTGACCATCAGTGAGGTGAGCTCGGAGAGCAGCGGCTCCTTAACCGCGAACAGCTCCATGAGGCCCTCGAAGTCCTTCTTCGTGCAGCCGCGCTTGGCGTTCTCTATGCGACTGACCTTGGAGTTGTGGCAGTTGAGGTGTGCTCCAACCTCTTCAGTGGTGAGTCCGTGCTGATCGCGCAGCCTATGTAGCGCGGCGCCCAGCCGTCGGCGTGCGGTGAGCGGGCTCACGCTGGCGACAACCGCCATCACTTCTCCATCTCCCTTGTCTATGAATGTGGTTGAGGGTACCGCTTCGTCCCTCCGAGCTGTACGACATCCCTCTAACGGGTGGCGCCATGCATGAGTTTGGCAGATCTGCCATGCAACTGCTTGACCTATCGATGAAGTGTCCCACATCATGAGGTGCTGTCACACACTGCATTCAACGCGTGACTGATCACTGATCAGTTCTGCCCTGGAGTCGAAGAGGGCCTGGAGGCGCCATGACAACCCCCCATGTGCAACGTCCCGACCATCAGTACCGCTTACTGCTGACCGTCCGCCCGTGCGAACTCCCCGGCATCCGGAGCAAGACCGCCAACCGGCTGCGACTCTGGGGCCTGGAGCACCTGAAGGACGACAGCTGCGCGATCGTCACGGAATTGCTTGCCAATGTGCACCGGCATGCCGACGGCCGCGCGGTCCTGCTCCTCCAACGGTGGCCCGACCGGCTTCTGATCACGGTCAGTGACCGGTCCAGGGAACTGCCCGTCGTCAAGGAGCCGGACTGGACCGCGGAGTCGGGGCGGGGAATGTACGTCATCGAGGCGCTGGCCGACTGGTGGCGGGCCGAGCCCACCGCGACGGGCAAGGACATTGTGGCGTCGCTCATGTATCCGGAGAAGGCGCGGGCCCTGTCGTGAACCGCCCCGAGTTCACCCCGGAAGAGCTGCGGGCCCTGGCCGTGTGGGCCACCGGCTACTGCTTCCGGTGCGACGAGTACACCGCCGTGACGGTTGTCGGTGAGTCGGTCACGGACGCCGGTACCAGTTCATTGAGCGCGTGCGAGCTGTGCCACTGGCGGCTGTACGAAACGCACTGGCTCAGCGTCCATCGCGAGCCCGGAGCAAGAAGGAGTCACTGACCGTGCGGCAGGCGATCGCTGTAACCGTCTGCGCCGCCCTGTGGATCGCCGCAGTGGCGTTCGCTGCAAGCCGTCTGTAGAAGCGGAGACTTGACGTGATACCCAGGACACCGGAGCCCGCCCGGCACCGACTGCACATCGGAATGATCGTCTTCGACAGGCGACAGGACATGGTCGCCAAGATCATCGATTTCTCCGGCCCGTTGGTCCATCTGCTGCGTCCGTCCGGACTCAACTGGCGGACGTCCTGGGTCTCCCTGCGCCCCGGGACACCGTACGAGCGACGGCAGATCGCGGCGCTCGCCAAGCTGCACCGTCAGCGTCAACCGAGGCCGTGACCGCCCGGCGAGTGGTTAGAGGTCCCAGTCCCAGGCCCGCCCGTCCGGGGCCGCGTAGCTGACGGTCTGCCTGTCCGGCGTGGCGTTGACGGTGAACCACTCCCGCCGTGGGCGGTGCAGGGTGAGCCACTGCTCATATGCCTCTTCCAGCGGCTCCCACAGATCCCGCCGCCCTGACGTGACGACCGTTGCGCCAGGTTCCGGCGTACGGTCCGCGATCCGCGCGTACGAGTCGTCCACCGGGTCGAAGAGCGTGGTCACGTGCGCACCGTCCGGTTCGCGGTGGTACTCGCGCACCGTACTCGCCGACATGTGCAGTTGGGCGAAGAACGAGAATGTCCAGTCGTCCAGAACGCTTCCCGACACCTTCGATGTGCGCTGCTCGCCGCCTGTCACGGACTCCGGGATCTTCGGCGCTTCCCGCGAGCCGGAGAGCAGCGGCATGAACGCGGCTGGCGTATGCAGGATCCGGCCGACGGCGGTACCGTCGGGGAGTTTTTGGAGCCGGGCGAGCGAGCCCCCGGCAAGGGCGCCCTTGAGCGGGACGACCATCAGCCCGCCCGGCACACACTGATCGAACCACGCCGCCGGGATCCGCCGTACCGAGCAGGTCGCGATGATGCGGTCGAACGGTGCGTCCCCCGGGGCCCCTTCCGCTCCGTCCGCGCATCTGACCGTGGGCGCCGGGCCGCATGCCGCGAGGCGGGTCCGGGCGGTGGTGGTCAGCCGTTCCGAATAGTCCACGGTGGTGACCGAATCCGCACCAGCCAGCTGACACAGCAGCGCCGCGTTGTAGCCGGACCCGGTGCCGATCTCCAGCACACTCGCCCCATGTCGCACGTCCAACGCGTCGAGCATGTCGGCCATGAGACTCGGTGCCGTCGACGAAGAGGTGGGCACTCCGGTGACGCCGTGGGGCCCGGCGTCCTCCGCGTGTACGCCGCCCACCTCGGTGATGAGTGAGTCGTCGCTGTACACCTGCGTCAGCCAGGCGTCGGCCTCCGCGTCCGTACGGCCCCATGGCGTGAACCGGTCCTCGTCCCTGCGATAGAACACCGGGACGAACGGCTCTCGCGGCACATTCAGAAAGACTTCGGCCAGTCGGGCCGACAGAACGGCACTGCCCCGCTCCATGCTCCGCACGAGACGAATGCGCGCTGCCAGGGTGCGCCGCCGGTCATCCGAAGGAATTGTCACGCCCTGCCCTCCAAATAATCTGCGATTGCGGCCGTGATGGGAACACCAGTCGCCACTTCAATGAATCCGTACTGGCCGGACGGATTCACTTCCAGAAAGATCCATTCGCCCTCTGGTGTCACTACGAAGTCGAATGCACCGTAGGGCAGACCAAGTCGATTCAGCATGCGCGACACCCCGTCCACCACATCCACCGGAGGGTCGCATTTCCGGTACGTGTGACTTCCGTAGTCGCTGCGCCAGTCCAGATGGCCTCGTTCCGAGTCCACATGGATCTCGACCGCGAAAAACTGCTCTCCCACCACGGTCAGACGGATCTCATGCGCCTTCGGCACCCATTCCTGGAAGAGGTGTGCCGTCGTGGCGATATCGGAATGCGGCAGATCCTGCGGGTCGACAAGACTGGTGTACACGACAGCTGGCTCCCCGCTCACCAAACCGCGTATGGGATGGAACGGCTTGTACACCACGCGGCCCATGTCGTCGGCGAAGCGTTTCGCGGTGTTCGGATCGTTCGTGATGAGCGTTCGCGGCACCTTGAGGCCCGACTCGGCCGCGACTCTGAGCTGAAGGGGCTTGTACTCGGCATCTGCCGCGTGTCCGGGCGGCGACAGCCATCGGCACGGGAGAGCGGTCAGAAGTCCGCCGAAACCCAAGCGTGCTTCCCTCTCAGCGACCTTCCGGGCAACCGCCGACATGTTCTTCGGAGGCTGCGGACGTGTGGGTCGACGGCAGTAGACAGAGCGGACGCTCTCCAGCCGGAGAGTCCGGCGACCGTTGTCGAGCGTGCCGCACCAGCCATCCCCGGTGAGACCAGCAGACAGCACCAGCCCCACCGGGAACTCCGAGACATCGGCCCGGAATACGGGCACGGCACGCCGGTTCAGCTCCTCGATCGCCAGATCCACGGTCGGATCGAAGTGTCCGGCCAGGACTAGAACTGTTCCGGCTCCGGTCATCAATCGTCACTCGGTCCCGGGTCGTCCTTCGCGTCCGTCCGTTCGGGCGTGGTTGCCGTGGCTTCGGTCGTGTAGTAGGTCATCGGGGGGTTCTTCGTCATGAAGACCCCCGGCGGCAGATCGCCGTAGGTGCTCGTTTGGGTTTCTTCGTCGTACTCGATGTCGTCGGGCAGCACACCACCCGAGCCGGCCACGGTGGTGGTGAGGAACCGGAAGGCGAACGGCGCCGGTCCACTCGTCCCGGACAGGTCCGGCAGAACCTGAGACGTGTCTTGCTCCAGCGGAAACCGGCTCTCCGGCCGATGCCAAGGCGCGGCAACCCCGGTGCGTTTCCTGAATGTGGTCGCTGTGGGCATTGATCCCCTCTTTCGCTACCCTGATGCTCTTGTCTTTGAGCGGTCGCGCTGATCCTTTCCCCTATCCACAGGCAGAATCAACACGTGGTCGAGACTCAGGCTTGTGAGTGCTCCAACGCGCCCCCTGGCATCGTGGAGGCGTATGCGGAGCGTGCTGGTGTCCGTAACGCGTCGGACGGCCGTCGCTTCGATCTCATGCTGCCTGTGGCCGCGATCGCGGGTGCGCACACACGCGCGGCGGGCCGCGCACCAGGTGCGCGGCCCGCCGGTGGAGCGAGAGGTGGGTCAGGCCAGGCTGACGCCGTACGCGTTCATGGCCGCGACGACCGGCTGGAAGAAGGTGGTGCCGCCGGAGGAGCAGTTGCCGCTGCCGCCCGAGGTCAGGCCGTAGGCGACGGTGCCGTTGAACAGCGAGCCGCCGCTGTCACCGGGCTCGGCGCAGACGTTGGTCTGGATCAGGCCGGTGACGACGTTGCCGCTGCCGTAGTTCACGGTGGCGTTGAGGCCCGTGACGGTGCCGCTGTGCACACCGGTGGTCGAGCCGCTGCGCCGGACGGTCTGGCCGACGCTGGGGTTGGCGGCCGAGGTGATGGTCTGGTACGAGCCGTTGTACAGGTAGACCCGGCCCTCGGCGTTGGCCGAGCTGTTGTGCCGGATCAGGCCGTAGTCGTTGCCCGGGAAGCTGGAGCCGGCGCGGGAGCCGAGCAGCGCGGTGCTGGAGGAGTTGGTGTACCAGGTGGCGCCGATGTTGGTGCAGTGCCCGGCGGTCAGCGCGTAGTACGTGGAGCCGCTGCGCACGTTGAAGCCGAGGGAACAGCGGCTGCCGCCGGTGTAGATGGCCTGGCCGCCCGCGATCAGCTCACGGAACTGACCGTCGGTGTGCTTGATCGTCAGACCGGCCTCGGTGTCGGCCACCGTGCGCTTGATCGTGGCGATCTCGGCGTCGGTGACGGTGCTGTCGACGGTGACGACGACCTTGCCGGTGGCCTTGTCCGTGTACCAGGCCGTGCCGGCGATGTCGGCGTCCTGGACGGCGGCGTCGGCCGTCGCCAGGGCGGCGGCGGAGGGGAGCGGTGCCGGTGCGGGCTGGGCGACGGCGCTGGGGGCCGCAAGCGCGACAGCGGTGACCAGGCCGGAGGTGACGGCGAGGAGCCGGACGCGTCTGGAGACCGAGCCGAGGGGGGAGAAGCGCTTGAAGGTCACAACATCCTCCATAGATGGGGGAAACACGCGGCCCGTGGGGTGAGCGGGCCGCCGAGGCGTGGACCGTCCGCGGTCATCGGTTTTGACCGTGAACCTGTCAACGCATGACTGAATCGTTGACTTCCTTTGACCTTCGGGCAAGGCCCACTTCTGGACCGGTCCCCCCGGACGGACGCCACGGCCCCCGATTCCGGGGCGAATCGCCGTCCGGAACCGTTGCCGGGGTCGGGCGTGTCGGCCTCGCGGATGACCTCACGGGCAAGATCGGTGACGGTTGCGGCGGCGCCGGGGGGAGTGGCGTGACGCGCGGTCAGCACCCCGCCGAGCATGGGAATCGCGCTCTGTCGTCATCCGGCCACCTGCCGGGTGCGCCGCGTATTCCTACGCGCCCCTGTGTGTCCTGCTTGCATGACACAGTGAGTTCGATATCCGGTGAGTGGTGGCAGGCGGCGGGCATATCTACGCGCGACACTCGTCCACTTGTGCGAGGTACCCCCGAAATGCACTCGTGTTGATCATGGCTGAAAATCGCCGGAATGCGGCGCCGGCGGGCGCGGACTGACGCCGTGTCGCCCCGTGAATCGCCCCGGGAGGCGCTCTTGCGCGGCCCGGCGAGCCCCGCCCGGCGAGCCCGGCCCGGCGAGCCCGGCCCGGTGCGGACGGCGGCCGGGCGCGGCCACGGTCCCGGGCGCCGCGTCAGTCCGCGCACGCGCGCCGCCGGTGGCGGGTGACGGCGTCGTTGTTGGCGCACCGCACCGAGCAGTAGACGCGTCGGCCGTTGCGCGAGGTGTCGACGAAGGCCAGGGCGCACGCGGCGCGGGCGCATCGGCCGAGCCTGGTGTGGCTGGCGAAGCAGACGACGTAGGCGAGTCCGGTCGCGGAGGAGGCCCGGATGTGCGCGACCGCTCCCAGTGCGGGGTCCGCGTAGTGCAGATGCGGGCCGTGGCCGTCGTGCGTGGTGATGTACGGGCGGCTGGCGGCCTCGGCCAGCAGCCCGTTGACCCGGTCGCGGCGCGTCTCCAGCTCCTGCGGGCCGAAGCACGGGCCGAGCCGACGGCTCCAGACCTCGACGGCGGCGGCCTCGGCGCCGGACAGCGAGTGGCGGACGATGCCGCGCGCGACCAGCAGCGGCTCCAGTGCCTCCGGGGTGAACGGCGCGGGCGCGTTCGCCAGATCGGCGGCCAGCAGCGCGGCCTCGCCACCGTAGTGATTGAAGCGCATGGCGCCAACGTAGCGAATGTAATGGTTGAACGTCTCTAGGTGATGACGTCAACCTGATCACATGCGTGGATGCGGCGGTGACGGATGTGCGAGCGACGACCGGTGCGCGGTGTGCGACAGGGCCGGAGCGGCGGACGAGTCCAGCTGGACGCTGCTGTCCTGTCACACGACGTCCGAGGGGACGGTGGAGTACTGCGTCTGCCGCTGCGGCTCGGTGGTGGTCCTGACCGACGGCCGGATCGCCAAGGTCCACGGCGCCGGGAGCCGCCGCGCGGCCGGGAAGGGCGTACCGACGGGGTGAGGGCGAGGGCGCGGCGCGCGGCAGGGAAGGGCGTGGCGTGCGGCGGGGAAGGGCGTGGCGACGGGGTGAGGGCGAGCGTGGCGACGGGGTGAGGGCTCCGTTGAGGTGCCCGTACCGGGGTACGCGTAACCGGTAGCGCACGGCCGGACCCGACGGTGCGCGGAGCCTTCCGAGCCACAAGGAGGAGAGCGCGTGAGCGACCTCCAGATCCTCATTGTCGTCGGCGTACTGCTGGTCGCGGTCACTCTGGGCGTCGC
This sequence comes from Streptomyces corynorhini, assembly GCF_003346515.1. GTDB lineage: Bacteria > Actinomycetota > Actinomycetes > Streptomycetales > Streptomycetaceae > Streptomyces > Streptomyces corynorhini. The sequence goes on along the minus strand of NZ_QQNA01000252.1, from coordinate 6,350 downwards.
GATCACCCTGACCGTCCGGCTCGTCAGGACGCGTAGCGCCCTGCGCAAGGCCGGGGTCCCGGTCGAGAACCGCTGGGTGTTCTGGGCGGCTGTCGCCTATCTGATCCTGCCGTTCGACGTGCTGCCGGACCCGGTGTACATCGACGACATCGGCGTCCTGCTGCTGGCGCTGCGCTCCATGCGCTCGGCCGAGGGCAAACTCCCCTACGCCGCCGCCCAGCTGGGCAAGCTCAAGCACGGGCCGCGGCCCTGAGCGGCGCCGGGAGGTGAGCCTTCCGGCCGGATGATGATCGGAACACGCCCTGGGGCCTCAGTACTTGGACGTACTTGGGCGTACGTGGATGCACTGGGGTGATCCCGACCACGCGGCGAGCGTGCGTGCCGGACGCCGCCGACCGGGCGGGGCTTCGCGGACAGGCCCTAGAGTCTGCGCTGATGCTCATCCCGGCACGAGAGGTATCAGTGACACAGCACGGCAGCGTCAACGGTGACGGCAGTGGCAGTGGCAGTGGCAGCGGCAGTGGCGGCAGCGCTGGCGAGGGGGGAGACAGCGGGGGCGGCGACAGCGGTCAGTGGTGGCGCGAGTCGGTCGTCTACCAGGTGTACGTCCCCAGCTTCGCCGACGCGGACGGCGACGGCATGGGCGACCTGCGCGGCATCGCCGACCGGCTCGGCCATGTCGCGGAGCTGGGCGCGGACGCGATCTGGCTCACGCCGTTCTACCGTTCCCCGCTCGCCGACGGCGGGTACGACGTCGCCGACCACCGGGACGTCGATCCCCGGCACGGCACCCTGGACGACTTCCGGGCGCTGCTCGGCCGGGCGCGCGCCCTCGGGCTCCGTACGATCGTCGACATCGTGCCGAACCACACCTCCGACCAGCACCCCTGGTTCGCCGAGGCCCTGGCGTCGGCTCCCGGCTCCGCGGCCCGCGACCGGTACGTCTTCCGGGACGGCACCGGCCCCGGCGGCGCGCGGCCGCCCGCGGACTGGCAGTCGAAGTTCGGCGGCGCCGCCTGGACGCGGGTCGCGGACGGGCAGTGGTACATGCATATCTTCGCCGCCGAGCAGCCCGACCTGAACTGGGAGAACTCCGACGTCATAGCCGACTTCGAGCGCACGCTGCGCTTCTGGCTCGACCTCGGCGTGGACGGTTTCCGCATCGACGTGGCCCACGGCCTGCGCAAGGACCTCACGCCGCCGCTGCGCGACACCCGGGGCGGCGACTCGGCCTCCCTCAACTCCCCGCCGACCGGCGAGGACCACCCGTTCTGGGACCGCGACGAGGTGCATGACGTCTACCGGGCCTGGCGCAAGATCACCGACTCGTACGCGCCGCCCCGGATCATGGTCGCCGAGGCGGGCGTCAGCGCCGCCAGGCTGCCTCTCTACACCCGGCCCGACGAGCTGCAGCAGGCGTTCAACTTCTTCCATCTGCGCTGCCCGTGGGAGGCCGCGGCCTTCCGGGACGTCATCGACACCTCGCTGGCCGGTGCGGCGTCCACCGGATCGCTGCCGACCTGGGTGCTCTCCAACCACGACGTGGTGCGCCACCGCAGCCGTTACGCGCTGCCCGAGGGTACCGACCTGCCCGGCTGGCTGCTGACCGGCGGCCTCGACCCGGCCGCCGACGAGGAGCGCGGTCGCCGCCGCGCGCGGGCCGCCGCCCTGCTGACCCTCGCGCTGCCCGGGACGACCTACCTCTACCAGGGGGAGGAGCTGGGGCTGCCCGAGGTCGCGGACCTGCCGGAGGAGGCGCTGCGCGATCCGGTGTGGGAGCGCACCGGCCACGCGCGCAAGGGCCGCGACGGCTGCCGGGTGCCGATGCCGTGGACCGGTACGGGGCCCTCGTACGGCTTCGGCCCTCAGGGCAGTTGGCTTCCGCAGCCGGACGGCTGGGGCGAGCGGTCCGTCGAGGCGCAGACCGGCTGGCCCGGCTCCTTCCTGGAGCTGTACCGTACGGCGCTGGCGCTGCGCCGGGGCTTCCGCGGCGACGAGCGCTTCACCTGGCTGCCGTCGGCCCCGGGCGAACTCGCCTTCCGCAAGGGCGCGGGGCTGGTCTGCCGCGTCAACCTGTCCGCCGAGCCGCTGCCGCTGAGCCTGCCCACGGACTCCGTACCCCTGCTCGCCAGCGACGAGTCGACGACGGACGGGGTGGCGGACGAGGTGGCGTACGGGGCGGCGTACGGGGCGAGCGGCGGCGCCGGGCCGCGCCTGCTGCCGCCGGACACGGCGGTCTGGCTGGACTCCACGGCCCGCTGAACGACACGTGCCCGTCAGCCGCGTGGGCTGACGGGCACGGAGGGACGCCGGCGGTGCCGGGGACGGGTTACGGGTACGTCTGCGCGTGCTTCGGGTTCGGGCCGTGCGCGTTCGGACCCTGCTCGCCCTCGATGGCCAGGAAGACGATCAGGACGATGAAGCCCACGAGCGGCACCAAGGCTATGAGGAGCCACCAGCCGCTCCTGCCGGTGTCGTGCAGCCGTCGCACGGCCACGGCGAGGCTCGGGATCAGGAGGGCCAGCGCGTAGATGCCGCTGATCAGGTTCTCCGCGCCGATGACGTTGCCGATGACGCTCAGCGCGATGGAGATCACGAAGTTGGCGAGGAAGAACATCCAGTATTCCTTGCGGCGCGCCCGGCCGCTGAACACCGCGTAATTCTTCAGGACGTCGACGTACCAGTTCATGTGTTCCCCCGAGAGTGGTGAGAGTTGCCCTGCCCTGCCGTAATGGCCCGGGTCAGGGCGAAAGGTATGTGGCTTGAACTGCACAGGTCAAATCGGCCGGTCACGGGCGCTTCGCGCGCGCCGGACGCGGTCGCCGCAGCCGTGCGCGCCGGGGACCTGGTGGTGGCGACCGTCCCGCTCGGCGCCTACGAGCGGCTGCCCGCCGCCGAGCTGGCGGGTAGGACCGTCTTCGACACGATGAACTACTACCCGGAGCGCGACGGCCGCATCGCCGCGCTGGACGCGGGCGGGCTGACCACCAGCGCCCTGGTGCGGCGGCACCTGGCCGGGGCCCATGTGGTCAAGGCGTTCAACAACATCGACTTCCGGCGCCTGTTCACCCTGGCCAGGCCCGTCGGCGCCGCCGACCGCAGCGCCCTGCCCCTCGCGGGCGACGACGAGGCGGCGAAGGAACGGGTCGCCCGACTGCTGGACACCCTCGGCTACGACGCGGTGGACACCGGCACGCTCGACGCCAGTTGGCGCAGTGAACCGGGTACGCCCGTCTACGTGCAGCCGTATCTGCGGGCACGGCCCGAGGGGCTGAGCGAGGAGGACGCGCGGCGCTGGTTCTTCGACACCCCCGGAGTGCCGGTACCGGCGGAGCGGGTGAGGGAACTGACGGCCTCGGCCGTCCGTGGGCCTGCGGGCGGCTCCCGCGCGGCCCTCGCCGACGGCTGAGTGCGACGGACGCGGGAACAGGGCGGGACGGTCCGGAAACGTCACCCGCCCCCGCGCCCGGCGGCACCGATGTCAGCGACGCCACTTCGACCTGGTGGTGACCCTCGGGGAACGCGTCGCCTTCCCCGCCTCCCTCCTCGACCGGCTGCCCCGGCTCCGGCCTACGCCGCCTCGGCTGACCCCGGCACGGAAAACCGCTCGCGGCGGCGTTCGGGGTCCCGTTAGGGTGGGCGTCGTCGGGAGCGAGGGCCGTGAGGCGCCGCTTTCCGGCTGTGCTGTCGGTGCGTTGAGAAGCGGGAGGTGAGGACATTGATGACGGTCGCCACGCCGGGCGCTGCCCGGATCCAGAAGATCATCATTCCCACCCCTGTGGTCTCCGGCTGACCTGACCCGACCGCGCGAACCTCTCGCGCGTCGTCACACCCGCGCGTCCGAACGCGCGCGCCGGGACCACCCCTTGTGAAGGGTCTCCCGTTGTCTTTCTCCGTTGCTTCCTCCGAGGCTTCGTCCGCCGCGCATCCGCTGGCCCGGTACGGCTGGGACGCCGACCGTGAGGCGTCGTCCGCGCCGTACACCGAGCGGGGCCTGCTGCCCGGCCGGGTGGTACGCGTCGACCGGGGCCGGTGCGACATCGTCACCGCGACCGGTGTGGTGCGCGCCGACACCGAGTTCGTCGTGCCCCGCGATCCGATGAAGGTGGTGTGCACGGGGGACTGGGCTGTCGTCGACGCGGACGGCGACCCCCGGTACGTACGGGCGCTGCTGCCGCGCCGTACCGCCTTCGTACGCTCCACCTCCTCCAAGCGGTCCGAGGGGCAGATCCTCGCGGCCAACGTCGACCACGCGGTCATCGCGGTCCCGCTCTCCGCCGAACTCCACCTGGACCGCGTCGAACGCCTCCTCGCGCTGGGCTGGGAGAGCGGCGCCCTGCCGATCGTCGTGCTCACGAAGGCGGATCTCGTCTCCTCCCCGCACGTCGTCGACCACCTGGTCGAGGACGTGGGGACCGTCGCGCCCGGGGTGCAGGTGCTGACGGCCAGTTCGGTGACGGGGGAGGGGATCGACGTCCTGTCGGCCGTCCTGTCCGCCGGTACGAGCGTGCTGCTCGGTGCCTCGGGGGCCGGTAAGTCGTCCCTGGCCAACGCCCTGCTCGGGGAGGAGGTGATGGCGGTGCGGGCCGCGCGCGACGTCGACGGCAAGGGCCGCCACACCACCACGACCCGAAATCTGCTCGTGCTGCCCGGCGGCGGCGTGCTCATCGACACACCGGGGCTGCGCGGTGTCGGACTCTGGGACGCGGAGGCGGGCGTCGGGCAGGTGTTCTCGGAGATCGAGACGCTCGCCGGGCGGTGCCGCTTCCACGACTGCGCCCATGACGCCGAGCCGGGCTGCGCCGTGCTGGCCGCGGTGGCGGACGGCTCGCTGCCCGAGCGGCGGCTGGAGAGCTACCGCAAGCTGCTGCGGGAGAACCGCTACATCGTCGCCAAGACCGACGCCCGGCTCCGCGGTGAACTGCGCCGCGACTGGAAGCGCAAGGGCGCCGAGGGCCGCGCCGCGATGGAGGCCAAGCGCGGCCGGATCCGCTAGGCCCTGTCCAGCCGCCGCCCGTAGAGCCCGTAGGACCTGTAGAGCCCGTAGAGCCCGTAGAGCCCGTAGGACTCGTAGAGCCCGTAGGACCGTCCGCCCGAACGGCGGACGGTCCTACGGGCTCACGCCGTCCAGGCCCCAGCTCTGGATCTTGCGCGGGTGGATGCGGATCAGCTCCTCGCTGAGCGTCTCCCCGAGGTCGTGCGGACCCACCAACAGCTCGGCCTCGCCCCGGATGTCCACTCCGCGCACCGCCCACGGGTCGGTGCTCACGATGTCGTCCACGACCAGCGCCACCCGGGGATTGGCCTGGAGGTTGCGCCACTTCTTGGTGGTCCCGAGGGCGAAACCGCCGATCAGGAGGGTCCCGTCCTCCTGCGGGTAGAACGCCACCGGGTTCGCCTGCGGCTGCCCCTTCGGGTCGACGGTCGCCATCCGCCCCAGCCGCTGGGTCCTCAGATACGCGCGCTCTGCCTCACTGAATCGGCTCATGGGGCCAGCCTCACACGGCCACGCGCGCACCGGTATCGGTTCCTGGTCCTGGTCCCGTGGTCCCGGTCCCCCGATCGGCCCATCCGGCGGGCTCAGGCCCAGATCACCGTCCCCAGCCACGCCCCCACCACCAGCAGACACGCGAACAGCTCCACCAGCAGCGAGCAGCCCGCCGCGCGCATCACCGTACGGGTCGACGCCCAGCCGTACCGGTGGCTGCCCAGCCGTACCCGCTCCGCGCCGTAGATCCCGCCGACGAACCCGGCGATCCCGCCCGCCACCGGCACCACGAAGAACCCCACGATCCCCGCCACCCCGCCGGTCACCAGGGTCCGGTGCGGGGCCCCGGTCCTGCGGGGCCTGCGGGCGGGCAGCAGCGGGCGCAGCGCCTGGTGGAACAGCAGCAGGGCCGTCGCCCCGATCAGTACGCCCCAGGCGGGCCGGGTGGTGTCGGTCAGCGCCCACCACAGGACGGCCGCCCAGACGATCGCCTGTCCGGGCACTCCGGGGACCAGCACGCCGAGCAGACCGAGCAGCATGACCAGGCCCACCAGCACGAGCTGCCACACTTCCATCCGCCAACTGTGCGGTATCCCGGTCACTTCCGCAGGTCGCGTGCCACCCAGTCCTTCTCGTACGCGTGCCACCCCAGCTGGAGCCGGGTGGTCACCCCGCTCAGCTCCATCAGCCCGCGCACCCGGCGCTGTACGGTGCGCAGCCCCAGGTCGAGCTGTTTGGCGACGCGCGCGTCGGTCATCCCGGCGAGCAGCAGCGAGAGGATCTCCAGATCCGTGGCGTCAGGACCCGGCGGCCGCTCCTCCGCCACGGTGGGCCCGGCGCCGCCCGCGCCCGCCCCGCCGCC
>NZ_QQNA01000251.1 GCF_003346515.1 Streptomyces corynorhini | reverse complement strand
ACGACGCGTACGGCCCCGGTCCGTCGCGGGGAGGCGTCGGACCGGGGCCGTACGCGTCGTCGGTCAGGAGGTGGCGCACTCCATCGAGGACGGGTCCGAGGCGTCGCGGATCAGGGCGTCATGGGCCGCCTTGAGCCGTTTCACATCGGGCTTCATCACCTTGCGGTCGTAGGTGAGCAGTCCGTTCAGCTCGCCCTCCACATCGGTGATCTGGGTGTAGACCGCGCCGTTGCCGCCCCGGCAGGCGAGGGTGCGCACCTTGGCCAGCTCGGCGAGGTAGGCGTCGGTGTACGCGGCCTGGTCGACGCCCACGTAGGTGTGCTGGACCGGCCAGGCGTGGCCCGGTACGGCGAGGCCGAGGCCGCCGTACTCACCGGCGACCAGCGCCCGTCTGCCGTCGGGGGCGGGCAGTTGCGCGCTCGGATAGCCGTGAGCGTCGGCGATGTCGCCGTTGCCTCCGTCGACCGCGCCGCAGCAGTTGACACCGCTCATGTTGTTGATGAGCCGGGTCGGGTCCCACGCCTTGGCCTGGTCGGCGACGCGGGCCTGGTCGTACTGGCCCCAGCCTTCATTGAAGGTCACCCACATGATCACCGAGGGGCTGCTGCTGTGCTGGTCGATCATCTTCTTCATCTCGTGCTCGTACTGGGCACGGGACTCCGCGTTCGGGTTGATCGTGTTCATGGCGGGCATGTCCTGCCACACGAGGAGCCCGAGCCGGTCCGCCCAGTAGAACCACCGGTCGGGTTCGACCTTGATGTGTTTGCGCACGGAGTTGTAGCCGAGCCTCTTGTGCTCCTTGAGGTCGAAGGCGAGCGCCTCGTCGGTCGGCGCCGTGTGCAGGCCGTCCGGCCAGAAGCCCTGGTCGAGGGTGGCCATCAGGAAGGCCGGCTTGCCGTTGAGGAGGGTGCGCGGGGTGCCGTTCACCTTCTCGACGGCGACGGAGCGCATCCCGAAGTAGCTGCCGACGGTGTCCGACCCCGCCTTCACCTCCAGCCGGTACAGATGCGGATCGTCGGGCGACCACAGGTGCGGGTCGCGCACGGGCACGCTCAGCGCCTTCCCGCTGCGGCCGGAGACGGTGGCGACCTTGCGCTTGCCGTCGTAGGCGGTGGCCGTCACCGGCACGCCGTCGCGCAGCCCGCGCACCTCGACGGCGAGCCGTTGGCCCGGTACGTCGGGGGTGAGCCCCAGCGAGCCGATGTGGTCGGCCGCGACCGGCTCCATCCAGACGGTCTGCCAGATCCCGGAGGAGGGGGTGTACCAGATGCCGCTCGGGTCGAGGCGCTGCTTGCCGATGGGCGGGTTCTCGCCCTCCCTGGAGTCGGTGGGGTCGTAGACGCCGACGATCAGCTCCTGGGTGCGGCCGGGCTTCAGCGCGTCGGTGACATCCGCGGTGAACCGGTCGTAGCCGCCCTTGTGCTCGGTGACCTTCTTGCCGTTGACGTAGACCTCGGCCTGCCAGTCGACGGCGTCGAAGTTGAGGTTGAGCCGCTTGCCCTTGCCCACCTGCCAGTCGGCCGGGACGGTGAAGGTACGGCGGTACCACATCCGGTCCTCGTGCCGCTCGATGCCGGAGAGCTGCGACTCCACGGGGTACGGGACGAGGATCTTCTCGCCCAGCGTCCTGCCGACCGGCGGGCTCTCGCCCTTCTTCGCCGCGGCGAACTGCCACGACCCGTTGAGGTTCTGCCAGGCGTCGCGGGTGAGCTGGGGGCGCGGGTACTCGGGGTGGGCGTTCTTCGGGCCGACGTCCTTGGCCCAGGGGGTGGACAGCTCGTACTCCGAGTGGTTCGGGCCGCTGCTCCAGAACGCCTCGATCCGCTTGCCCTGCTGGGAGACGAGGCCGCTCGTGCCGTCGTAGCGGATGTCGGCGGTGCCGCCCTTGCCGACGACGGGCTCCTTCAGCGTGACCAGCAGCCGCCGGGCGTCCTTCGGGTCCCGTTTCAGGGTGCCCAGCGGCCATTCCGCGCCGCCGATGACGGCCCGCAGTCCGGCGACGGCCCCGGGGCGGGGCGCGGCGAGCTTCTGGGCGAAGTCGAGCCGCAGGGTGCGGCCGTCCGGCAGTACGGTGGCGGCGAGGGCGCCGTCGTACGCGAAGCCGTCCGGCAGCCGGAACGCCGACTGGGGCACGGGCTGCTTGGCGCCGCCCGGCTCGCTCCAGCGCAGATGGAGGTTGGCGCCGCCGTAGTGCTGGAAGTACTCCACCTTGATGTCGTAGGCGCGGCCGGCGGTGAGGTCGACGGGCGGGGCGGTCTGCTCCTTGTCCCAGTCGTCGACCCAGTGGTCGATGGTGAGCCGGCCGTCGACCCAGAGCCGGAATCCGTTGTCGCCGATCATCGAGAAGGTGTGCGCGCCGGTGCTGGCCGGCACGACCTTCCCGGTCCACCGGACACTGACATCGGTGGAGCGGCCGGTGGTGGCGGTCAGCCGGGGTTCCAGATTGCCGAAGTCGATGGTGGGGTCGAAGGCCGTGGCCTTGAGTTCGTGGAAGTCGAAGGCTCCGGGAGCCGACTGGGTGAAGTACTCGCCCTTGAGGCCGTGGGCCTCGACGGGCGGGTCCGTGGCCGAGGCCGCGGGGGCGGCGGTGAGTCCGGCGACGCCCAGAACGGCGGCGAGCAAGAGGGCCAGTTTTCTTCGGATGCGCACAAGTCCTCCTTGCGATGAGAGGGTGGCGGCTCGCTGCGTCAGTCTGTACAACGTTGGAAGGAACGGCAGTTGGCATGACAGCACGCCGTTCCGCTCACTGTCCAGGGTCATGACAAGCGCGATGTGCCGACCCCGGGCCCGCCGTACAACATCGCGCGCACATGGGCCAGCGGGCGGGCCCGCTGGTCCGCCCCGGAGGGGAAGTGTCGGTGTCCGTCAGCCTCAAGGACGTCGCGGAACGCGCGGGCGTCTCCATCAAGACCGTGTCGAACGTGGTCAACAACTACCCGCATGTCACACCCGCGATGCGCTCCCGCGTGCAGCGGGCCATCGACGAGCTGGGCTACCGGCCGAATCTGACGGCTCGCCATCTGCGCAAGGGGCGTACCGGAATCCTGGCGCTGGCAGTCCCCGAGCTGGGCAATCCGTACTTCGCCGAGCTGGCGGGCGCGGTGATCGACGCGGCGGCCGAGCACGACTACACCGTGCTGCTCGACCACACCGGGGGCCGGCGCGCGCAGGAGGTCCTCGTCAGCCAGGGGTTCCGGGCACAGGTCATCGACGGGCTGATCCTCAGCCCGATCGAGCTGGAGCGCGAGGATCTGCTCGCCCGTGACCACGACGCCCCGCTGGTGCTCCTCGGCGAGCGCGAGTACGACCTGCCCTACGACCACATCGCGATCGACAATGTCGCGGCGGCCAGGACGGCGGTGCGGCATCTGCTCGGGCTCGGCCGGTCACGGATCGTCTTCCTGGGGGCCCGCACGGACCGCGTCAACCAGCCCTCCCAGCTGCGACTGCGCGGCTGGCGGGCGGAGTTGACGGCGGCCGGGCTGACCGCGCCCGACTCGCTGGTCGCCGCGACGGGCGGCTGGGAGCACGCGGACGGCGCGAGCGCGATGGCGGCCGTACTGGACGCGGGCGAGCGGCCGGACGCGGTCTTCGCGTACAACGACCCGATCGCGATCGGCGCGATGCGGGTGCTCTCGGAGCGCGGGCTGCGGGTGCCGGAGGATGTCGCGGTGGTGGGGTTCGACGACATCAGCGAGGGCCGCTACGGCGCGGTGACCCTGACCACCATCTCGCCGGACAAACACACCATCGCGCGGCTCGCCGTGCGGTGCGTGGTGGAACGGCTGCGCGGCGAGCCGGGCCCGGCCGGGACGGACGGGATCACCGGTCCTGGCGGCGCGCGCGAACTGCGCGCGGACTTCCGGCTGGTGGAGCGGGAGAGCACGATCGGCGGCCGGGCGCGGACGGCCGGGTGACCCCGAAGTCCCCGCCGCCGCGGGGCTGTTATGACGCGTGGGGTTTACAGGCTCCGTACAACGATGTAAAAAACCCATCGAACGATCGCAGCAGGACCATGCCGACCAGCAGACCGTACGAGCCGGACCCCGGTGCGCCTTTCGCCCGGGGCCGCGCCGAGATGGGGTTCCGCCATGAAGTCTTCCGCCGTCCGCCGATCCACCACCACCGCCGTGCTCGCCACGAGCCTGGTCGCCGCCCTCGCGCTCACCGGGTGTGCCAAGTCCGAGTCGGACGAGGCCGGCGACGCCGCCACCGCGACCGGCAGCGCCGGGGGCCAGGTCGTCGCCACCCCCGGCGCGGGCAAGGCCGCCACCTGCACCGTCGATCAGTTCGGCGGCGAGAAGTCCGACCTGTCCGCCGCGACCGTGGGCTTCTCCCAGTCCGAGAAGGAGGCCAACCCCTTCCGGATCGCCGAGACCGCCTCCATCAAGGCCGAGGCGAAGCGCCGGGGCGTCACCCTCCTCACGGCCAACGCGCAGTCGCAGTTCTCCAAGCAGATCAGCGACGTCCAGGACCTGATCGCCAAGGGCGCGGACCTGCTGGTGATCGCGCCGCTCAACTCGGACGGCTGGGGTCCGGTGCTGCGCGCGGCCGCGGCGAAGAAGATCCCGATCGTCACCATCGACCGGAAGATCAACGCGACCCCCTGCAAGGACTACGTGAGCTTCATCGGCTCGGACTTCATCGAGCAGGGCAGCCGCGCGGCCGACCGGATGATCGAGGCGACCGGCGGGAAGGGCAAGGTCGCCATCCTGCTCGGCGCCGCCGGGAACAACGTCACCACGGAGCGGACCAAGGGGTTCAAGGACCGGATCGAGGAGAAGGCCCCGGACCTCCAGGTGGTCTTCGAGCAGACCGGCGAGTTCGCCCGGGAGAAGGGCCAGCAGGTCACCGAGCAGCTCATCCAGTCCAACCCGGACATCACCGGGATCTACGCCGAGAACGACGAGATGGGCCTCGGCGCCGTCAACGCCCTCAAGAGCGCGGGCAAGAAGCCGGGCGCCGTCAAGATCGTGACGGTCGACGGCACCCGCAACGCGGTGCGCTCCATCGTGGACGGCTGGATCTCCGGGGTCATCGAGTCCAACCCGCGGTTCGGACCGCTCGCCTTCGAGACGCTGGAGACCTTCACCAAGGGCGACAAGGTCGACCAGGACATCGTCATCCAGGACAGCGCCTACACCGGCGAGAACGCCGAGGCCGATCTGGACAAGGCTTTCTGACGTGCTGTCCGTCAGGGGGCTGACCAAGTCCTTCCCCGGCGCGCGGGCGCTCGACGGCGTCGACTTCGCCGTCGGGCCCGGCGAGGTCCACGCGCTGATCGGCGAGAACGGGGCGGGCAAGTCCACCCTGATCAAGCTGCTCACCGGGGTGTACCGGCCGGACGCGGGCGAGATCACCTTCCGCGGCGGGCCGGTCCGGTTCGCCACCCCGCTGGAGGCCCAGCACGCCGGGATCTCCACCATCTACCAGGAGGTCAACCTCGTCCCGCTGATGTCCGTGGCCCGCAACCTCTTCCTGGGGCGCGAGCCGCGCGGCAGGCTCGGACTGATCGACTTCGGCCGGATGCACCGGGAGGCCGCCGAGGCGCTGGCCGGGCTCGGTCTGCGGGTGGACGTACGGCGGCCGCTGCGCTCGCTGGGGGTCGGCGCCCAGCAGATGGTGGCGCTCGCGCGGGCCGTCTCGGTCGACGCGCGGGTGGTCATCATGGACGAGCCCACCTCCTCCCTCGAACCGCGCGAGGTCCGCACCCTGTTCGGGGTGATCCGGATGCTCAAGGAGCGCGGGATCGCGGTGGTCTACGTCAGCCACCGGCTCGACGAACTGTACGAGGTCTGCGACACCGTCACCGTGCTGCGGGACGGCAAGCGGGTGCACACCGGCCCGATCGCCGATCTCGACCGGCTGCGGCTGGTCTCCCTGATGCTGGGGCGCGAGATGAGCGAGGTGCGCGGCGAAGGGCTCACCAAGTTCTCCGGCGCGCACGAGGCGGCCGGTGAACCGGTCCTCGTGGCAACGGACTTGACGGTCCGTCACCAGCTGCGGTCGGTGTCGGTCACGGTCCGTCCCGGCGAGGTGGTGGGGCTGGGCGGGCTGCTCGGCTCGGGCCGCAGCGAGACCGCGCGGGCGATCGCCGGGGCGCTCCCCACCGACTCGGGCCGGGTGGTGGTGGCGGGCGCCCCGGTACGGACCGGCTCCACGCCCGCCGCGATCAGGGCGGGCATCAGCCTGCTGCCCGAGGACCGCAAGGCCGAGGGCATCGTGCCCGGCCTGTCGGTGCGCGAGAACATCGCCCTGGCCGCGCTCCCCGGGCTCTCCCGCTTCGGGCTGGTGGACGACGCCCGGATCGACCGGGTGGTGGACACCTTCATGAAGCGGCTGCGGATCAAGGCGTCCGGCCCGCACCAGCGGGTCGGCGAGCTGTCCGGGGGCAACCAGCAGAAGGTGCTGCTCGCCCGCTGGCTCGCCATGCGGCCGAAGGTACTGCTCCTGGACGAGCCCACCCGGGGCATCGACGTCGGCGCCAAGGCCGAGGTGCAGGGGCTGATCGACGAACTCGCCGACGAGGGGCTCGCGGTGGTGCTGATCTCCTCCGACATGGAGGAGCTGATCGAGGGCTCCGACCGGGTCGTGGTCCTCAAGGACGGTGCGGTGGTGGCGGAGTTGACCGGCGCCGAGGTGACCGGGGAGCGGCTGCTGCACGCGATCGCCGCACAGGGCGGCCCCGGCGGGGAAGGGGGCCCGGATGAGTGAGCTGACGGTGTCCAGGCGCCTGCCGCTGGACAAGGCACGGGTGCTGACGTTCCTTCAGGAGTACGGCGTGTACGCGGGCGTGGCCGTGCTGCTGCTCGCCAACATCGCGTTCACCCCGCACTTCCTGTCCGCCGAGAACTTCCGCACCCAGGCGGTTCAGGTCGCGCCGGTGCTGATCGTGGCGCTCGGGATGGCGCTGGCCATCGGCAGCGAGGGCGTCGATCTCTCCGTCGGCTCGGTGATGGCGCTCTCCACGTCCCTGCTCTCGCTCTATCTCGGCTACGGGCCGTGGATCGCGCTGCTCGTGGCCGCCGTCGGCGGGGCCGCCGTCGGGCTCGCCAACGGTTCGCTGATCGCCTTCATCGGGGTGCAGCCCATCGTGGCGACGCTCGCGCTGATGGTCGCGGGGCGCGGGATCGCGCTGGTGCTGCTGCCGCAGCTGAAGGACGTCCGTGACCCGGGGCTCGCCTCGCTCGGCTCCGGCGACCTGTTCGGACTCCCGTATCTGGTGCTGATCGCGGTCGCGCTGGCGCTGGCGGTCGGCTTCACCGTACGGCGCACGACCTTCGGCCGGCAGCTGCTGGCCATCGGCGACAGCAGGCCGGCCGCCCGGCTGGCGGGGCTGCCGGTGCGCCGGGTGCTGATCCTCGTCTACGTCTGCTCGGGCGTGCTCGCCGCGATCGCGGGCGTCCTGGCCACCGCCAGGCTCCAGGCGAGCGACCCGACCTCGCTCGGCACGCTGATGGAGCTGTCGGCGATCACCGCCGTGGTGGTCGGCGGCACGCCGCTGACGGGGGGCCGGATCCGGATCGGCGGCACGGTGGCGGGCGCCGTACTGATCCAGTTGCTGACCGCCACACTCATCAAGCACGATCTGCCGCCGTCCTGGACGCAGATCGCCCAGGCCGTGGTGATCGTGCTCGCGGTGTACGCGGCGCGGGAACGGGGGAAGCGGTGACCGCTGTGCGGACCACGACGAAGGAGAGCGGGCCCGCTCCGGCGCGCGCGGAGCCGCTCGGCGCGAGCCGGGGCGAGCGGCTGAGCGCGCTCGCCCAGCAGCACGGCGCGCTCGTCACGCTGGTGCTGGTGGCGCTCGCCGCCTCCGTCGGCTTCGACACCTTCGCGACCGGCGACAACCTGGCGAACATGGCGGTCTCCTCGGCGTTCCTCGCCGTGGTGGCCCTCGGTATGACCTTCGTGATCATCACCGGCGGGATCGATCTCTCGGTCGGGTCGCTGTTCGCGCTCGGCGGGGTCCTCGCGGCCTGGGGGTCGCGGTACGGAACGGCGGTCGCGCTGCTGCTCCCGCTCGCGGTCTGCGGGCTGATCGGCATGGTCAACGGCCTGCTCATCGCGCGGGCCAGGCTCGCGCCGTTCATCGTGACCCTCGCCGCGATGCTGCTGGCGCGCGGGGTGCTGCTGTCGGTCACCGACGAGGGCTCGACGACCTATCTGGTCGACGAGACGTCGTTCTTCGCGCGGCTGGGCCAGGACACCCTGCTCGGGATCGGCGTACCGGTGTGGATCACGGTGGCCCTCTTCGCGCTGGGCGCGCTGGCGCTGCGCCGCAGCCGCTTCGGGCAGTACGTGTACGCGGTGGGCGGCAACGAGGACGCGGCGGCCCTCATGGGCGCCCCGGTGGCCCGTACGAAGATCGCCGTGTACACGCTCTCCGGGCTCTGCGCCGGGCTCGCCGGAGCGCTCAACGCGGCCTGGCTGGTCTCCGGGGTGACCATTCTCGGCACCGGTATGGAGCTGGAGGCGATCTCCGCCGTGGTCATCGGCGGCACCCTGCTGAGCGGCGGCTTCGGGTTCATCAGCGGGTCGCTGGTGGGAGTCCTGCTGCTGAAGGTCATCCAGAACGTCATCAATCAGATCGGTTCGCTGGACTCCGCCTATCAACAGGTCGTCAGCGGCGCCTTCCTCGCCCTGGTGGTGATCGCGCAGACCTGGCTGGGCCGACGGCGCCGGATGCTCTGACCCCTCGGTCACCGTTCCGGCGTCGACCGGGGACGACAGCGTCCGCGGGTGGACATCGGCGATCCGGCGTACTCCTTGAGCAGTACGCCGGATTGCCACCTACAGGACGACGACGGACCGCCCCGGCCCGGGAGATCGTTGCGGCATGAGTGCTCTCGCCCTGTCCGTCCTGCTGTCCCTGGTCTCCGCGGTCGTCTACGCCTCCGGGGCGATTCTCCAGGAGCGGGTCGCAACAGCCACCCCGGACCGGCCGTACGCGCCCCTGCACCACGGGGTGTGGTGGGCGGCGGTGGCCATGAACGGGCTGGGGGCGCTGCTCCATGTCGCGGCGCTGGCGTACGGGCCGCTCACCGTGGTGCAGCCGCTCGGCGCGCTCACCATCGTCTTCGCGCTGCCGCTGGCCGCGCTGTTCGTGCGCAGGGGAGCGGGCCGCGCCGCGTGGCGGGGCGCTGCCCTCACCACGGTGGGACTGGCGGGACTGCTCGCGCTGACCGGCTCCGCCGACGGCCACGCGCTGGACGTGCTGGAACGGCTGGTGGTGGCCGCGGCCACCTTCGCCGGGGTGGGACTGCTCTTCGTGACGGCGCAGTTCGTGCACCGGGCAGCCGTACGGAGCCTGCTGCTGGCCGGGGCCGCGGGCGTCGCGTTCGGCATCGCCTCGGTCTTCACCAAGACCGCCGCCGTGGACTGGAACGTGTACGGCGTGGCCGGGCGGCTGTCCGGTGTGCTGGTCGTCGTCGTCCTCGCGACGCTCGGACTGCTGCTGTCGCAGGCGTCCTACCGGGGCGCGGGGCTGACCGCGCCCCTGGCGGCGGTCACCGTCGTCAACCCGGTGGTCGCGGCGGCCGTGGGCATCGCGCTCTTCGGCGAGGGGTTCAGGTACGGGCTGCTCGGGGCGGCGCTGGCGCTCGGCGCGGGCGCCCTGACGGTGGGCGGGCTGATCCTGCTCACCTCGGAGCCCGGCGGGCCGGAGCCTGCCGGGTACTCAGATGTGGACGCCGCCGGCCCGCAGATAGGCGAGGGGGTCGATGTCGCTCCCGTAGCCGGGCCCCGTGCGCATCTCGAAGTGGAGATGCGGTCCCGTGCTGTTGCCGGTGGTTCCTGACCTCGCGATGCGCTGCCCGGCGCCGACCGTCTGGCCCGCGCGCACGTTGAGGGCCGAAAGGTGCGCGTACTGGCTGAACTTGCCGTCCGCGTGCCGGATGACGACCTGGTAGCCGTACGCCCCCGCCCAGCCCGCCGAGACGACCGTGCCGGACCCGACGGCCTTGACTGAGGTGCCGGTGGGAACGGGGAAGTCGACGCCGGTGTGGTAGCCGCTGGCCCAGGATCCGGCCTGGCGGTACTGGGTGCCGGTGGAGGCGGCGACCGGCGCGGTGAGCGTACTGGTCTTCTTCGGCGTGGACTTGGTGGGGGTCTCGGCGCGGGCCGGTGCCTTGGCCTGCTTCTCGGTCCGCTCGGCGGCCTTCGGCTTCGGCGCGGCCTTGGGCTTCGCGACCGGCTCCGGCGCGGCCGTCGCCTTCGGCCGCTCGGCCGTCTTCGGCTTCGCCGACTGCTTGTGCCGGGTGGTGGCGCTGCCCTTCACCGGGGTCTGGACCCGCAGGACGAGCTTCTGGCCGGGGAAGATCAGGTCGGGGTCGGAGCCGATGACCCGGCGGTTCTCCTCGTACAGCCGCTGCCAGCCGCCCTGGACGGACTCGTCGACGGCGATCCCGGACAGGGAGTCGCCGCGCGCCACCGTGTAGCCCTCGCGCTTGGTCGGTACGGAGGTGGGCGAGGCGGCCTTCTTGGCGCTCGCCCCGGACGTCGTGGCCTTCGCCGCGCCCGCGCTCCGCCCGCCGCCGGTCTCGATCGGGCCGCTGCGCGCCCGGGTCTCGGCGCTGGGCGCGTTCCCGGTGGAGCGGGCCGAGCCGGTCGTGATGTCGGGCGTCGCGCCGCCGCGGGTCAGTCCGGCCCGGACCGAGCAGGTGGGCCAGGCCCCGGGGCCCTGCCCCTTGAGGACCCTCTCCGCGATCGCGATCTGCTGGTCCTTGGTGGCGAGGTCCGCGCGGGAGGCGAACCGGGCGCCGCCGTACGCCTCCCAGGTGGACTGGGTGAACTGCAGGCCGCCGAAATAGCCGTTGGCGGTGTTGATCTGCCAGTTGCCGGTCGACTCGCAGGCGGCCACCTTCTCCCAGGTGTCCACCGACGCGCTGTGCGCCGTGCCCGCCGCGATGAGCGGCAGTGCCATTCCCGCGCCGCCCGCCGTGACGGTCAGCGACGCGCGGTTGATGCGGCTCGGCTGGTATCGGCGGTGCCGACCGGTTGCGGCCATGGCTTGGCTCCCCCACTGGCTGTAGGACTCGTCGCGAGCGGCCAACGTAAGCGTTGGGTAAGGACCGTGACAAGCCCTCACCCCTTCACCCGCCGCACGCGGGCCGTCTTCTCGCCCCCTCACCCTCCCACCCGGGGGGCCGGTGTGTCCCCGGGAGCCGGAAATTGCCGCCATTGACAGGGGGGCGCCGTCCGGCAACCCTTTCGCGGGGAGAGCGCTCTCCCACTACGGCCGTACGTCGTACGCGGAGGGAGCAGCCATGGGGGCGGAACTGACCGGGGCCGAGATCGGCCGTCTGCTGGAGAAGCTGGACCTGCGGCAGAAGGTACGGCTGCTGACCGGCGCCGACACCTGGCGTACGTACGCGGAACCGGCCGTCGCGCTGCGCGCCGTCACCTTCTCCGACGGGCCGGCCGGGGTGCGCGGGACGGCCTGGGACGAACGCGACACCGCGCTCGTGCTGCCCTCCCCCACGGCGCTCGCGGCGGCCTGGGACGAGGAACTGGTGTGCGCGGCGGGCGGGTTGCTGGCGGCGGAGGCCCGGCGCAAGGGCGTCGACGTGCTGCTCGCGCCGACCCTCAATCTGCACCGCTCCCCGCTGGGCGGGCGGCACTTCGAGTGCTTCTCCGAGGACCCGCTGCTGACCGGGCGCACGGGCGCGGCCCTGATCCGCGGCATCCAGGCGGGCGGGGTCGCGGCGACCGCCAAGCACTTCGTCGCCAACGACGCGGAGACCGACCGGCTCACGGTCGACGTACGGGTGGACGAGCGGACGCTGCGCGAGGTCTACCTCGCCCCCTTCGAGGCGGCGGTCGGGGCCGGGGTGCGGGTGGTGATGTCCGCGTACAACCGGGTCAACGGCCACACCATGAGCGCGGGGCCGCTGCTG
Organism: Streptomyces corynorhini; assembly: GCF_003346515.1. Lineage (GTDB taxonomy): Bacteria > Actinomycetota > Actinomycetes > Streptomycetales > Streptomycetaceae > Streptomyces > Streptomyces corynorhini. The sequence goes on along the minus strand of NZ_QQNA01000251.1, from coordinate 17,711 downwards.
GAGCGGCCGTTGAAGGACGAGTGGGGCTTCGAGGGGCCGGTCGTCTCCGACTGGGGCGCGGTCCGCTCGCTGCTGGAGACCGCGCGGTCGGGGCAGGATCTGGCGATGCCGGGCCCGGCGAGTCCCTGGGCCGACGGGCTGTGCGCCGCCGTGGCGGCGGGGGCCCTGCCGGTGGAGGTGATCGACGAGAAGGTACGGCGGCTGCTGCGGCTGGCCGCGTGGACGGGCGCGTGGGGGGATCCGCCGCGGGACCCGTCCGGTACGGCGTCCCGGGCGCCGCACCGGACGGGCGGACCGGACGGGGCGCCGCCCGCGCGGGCGGGGCGGGGTGAGCGCGGGCTGCTGCGCCGGGCCGTCGCCGCCGGGGCGGTCCTGCTGCGCAACGAGGGCTCGCTGCTGCCGCTGGACCCGGCGCGGCTGCGGTCGGTCGCGGTGATCGGCCCGCACGCGAAGGACCCACGGATCCAGGGCGGCGGCAGCGCCGAGGTGTTCCCCGACGGCCTGGTCACGCCGTTGGAGGGCATCACGGCGGCGCTGGCCGGCACCGCCAGGACGGTGTACGCGCCCGGTCTGCCGCCGAGCGCCGTGCCCCGGCCGCTGACCCGGGCGGACAGCCGCGATCCGCGCGGCGGCGAACCGGGCGTGCTGGTACGGCTGCTGGACGCGGCCGGGGACGAACTGCACGCCGAGCACCGGCTGTCGGGCCGGATCGTGGAGCCCGCCGAGGTGCCGGGCGCGCACACGGTGGAGATCAGGGCGCTGTTCCGGCCCGACCGGGACGGCCCCTGGACGCTGGCGGTCGGCGGCTGGGGGCCGCTCTCGCTGGCCGTCGCGGGGCGGACGGTGCTCTGCGGCACCTTCCCCGTGGACTCCGACGATCCGGCCCGGGTCCATGTCGCCCCGCCGCTCCGGCTGGTCAGCACGCCGCTCACCGGGGGCCGGGAGGTGGAGTTGACCGTCCGGCGCGGGCTCGGCGGCGGCACCGGGGTCGCCACCGTGCTGGCCGCCGCCCCGCCGCCGGGCGACGCGGTGGCGGAGCGCGAGCGGGCGGTCGCGGCGGCCCGGGACGCGGAGGTCGCGGTGGTGGTCGTGGGAACGACCCCGGAGAGCGAGTCCGAGGGCCGCGACCGGCGCACGCTGGCGCTGCCGGAGGGTCAGGACGCGCTGGTGCGGGCGGTCATGGGGGCCAATGCGCGCACGGTGGTGGTGCTGAACGCGGGCGCTCCCGTCACCCTCCCCTGGCGCCACGAGGTCCGCGCGCTGCTGCTCGCGTGGTTCCCCGGGCAGGAGGGCGGGGCGGGGCTGGCCGATGTGCTGTTCGGCCGCGCGGAGCCGGGCGGCCGGCTGCCCACGACCTGGCCGGGCGCCGAGGGCGACGTACCCGTCCTGAGGACCCGGCCGGCGGACGGCGTCCTGCCGTACAGCGAGGGCCCGTTCATCGGCTACCGGGCCTGGCTGCGCGCGGGTGCGCGGCCCGCGTACTGGTTCGGCCACGGCCTCGGGTACACGACCTGGTCGTACGAGTCCCTGGAGGCACCGGCCGAGGTGGCCGGGGGCGAGCCGTTCGAGGTACGGGTGGTGCTGCGCAACACCGGCGCGCGCCGGGGGCGTGAGGTCGTCCAGCTCTATCTGGCCGGGCCGGAGCCGGACGGCGGCCCCCCGGTCCCCCGGCTCGTCGGACACGCGGCGGTGTCCTCGGACCCCGGGGAGCGGGCGGTCGCGGTGGTGCGGGTGGCGGGCAGGGCACCGGCCCGCTGGTCGACGCGGGAGCACCGCTGGGTGACCGGGCCGGGAGAGGTGACGCTGCTCTGCGGGAGATCGGCCGGTGACCTGCCGCTGCGCGCGGTGACCTCCGTGTCACCCGCGCTGTCGTCGGACCTGTCGTCCGTCCTGTCCCCGGCCGCACGGGATATGCCGGAAACACCTCCGGAGAGCGCTCTCCACTAATGCTATAAAGGGGAGCATGACGGAAGATCTGCGACCGGCGGGCGCACCCACCCTGGAGGATGTGGCGCGGGCCGCCGGTGTCTCCCGGGCCACGGTCTCGCGGGTCGTCAACGGGGTGCGCAATGTCGACCCGGTGATCCAGGAGTCGGTCCGGCGGGCCGTGGCCGCCACCGGGTACGCGCCCAACCGCGCGGCCCGTTCGCTGGTCACCCGCAGGACCGACGCCATCGCGCTGGTGGTCTCGGGCGCGGGGGACGACCAGGACCCGGCGCCCGGCGAACGGCCGGTGCCGGAGGCGGGCTCCGGCCGGGTCTCGGGCGCGGGTGGCGCGCGGAGTGCCGACGGCGCGCGGGGCGGGGACGGGAGCGACGCCTTCACCGCGGGGGTCTTCGCCGACCCGTTCTTCGGCCGGGTGGTGACGGGGGTGGTCAGCCATCTTCGGCCGCGCGGGATGTATCCGGTCCTGATGTTCGCCGAGACCTCGCGCGCCCGTGCGGAGGTCCTCGCGTATCTGCGCCAGGGCAGCGCCGACGGCGCGCTGGTGGTCTCGACGCACGCCGAGGATCCGCTGCCCGCCCTGATCACCGAGGCGGGGCTGCCCGCCGTGCTCTACGCGCGTCCCGCCCGGCCCGTCCGGATCAGCTATGTCGATCTCGCCCACCGCGACGGCGCGCGGCTGGCCGCCGGGCATCTGCTCGCGCGTGGCCGCCGCCGGGTCGCCACGATCACCGGACCGCTGGACGTACCCGCGGGACAGGAGCGGCTGGCGGGCTTCCGCGAGGCGATGGCGGCCGGGGGCCAGCCGTACATCCCCGTCGCCGAGGGCCGGTTCACCCAGGAGAGCGGGGAGGCGGCGATGGCCCGGCTGCTGGCCGAACACCCCGATCTGGACGCGGTGTTCGCGGCCAACGACCTGATGGCGGTGGGCGCCTGCCATGTGCTGCGGGAGCACGGGAGGCGGGTGCCCGAGGACGTCGCCGTGATCGGCTTCGACGACAGCAGCGCGGCCCTGTCCTGCCGGCCGCCGCTGACGACGGTGCGTCAGCCGGTGGAGGAGATGGCGGCGCAGATGGCCCGGCTGCTGCTGGAGCGGCTCGCCGGGGCCGACCGGGCGGTCACCTCGGTGATCTTCGAACCGTCGCTGGTGGTACGCGGCTCGGCCTGAACCGCGGCGCCCGCAGGGCCGGGTGGTGCGCGGGCGTACGGTCCGACGGGCCGTCACCCCCACGGGCCGCCGCTTCGCTCACGTGCTCTCCGCCGCCGGGGCGGGCGCGGGCGCGGGCGCGCGCTGCCAGCGCCGGGGCGCGCTCACCCCGCCGGGCTCCGGCCCGCCCGTCGGTCCTGAGGCAGCTCCTGAGACAGGTCCGGAGGCAGGTCCTGAGGCAGGTCCGGCCGCCGCCGGTCTGCTGCCGCCGCGCGCGAGGAACCCGGCCAGCGGCAGCGTCGCCGCCCCGACCGTGACCGCGTCGGGCCCGAGCCGCCCCAGCTCGATCGTGGTGCGCGCCAGAGCGGGCGCGAGGGCGTACGCCCGCGCGTGGCGGCGGATCTCCGGGAGCAGCCGGGGGCCGATCAGCAGCCCCGCCCAGCCGCCGAGCAGGACGCGCTCGGGCAGGAAGAGGTTGATCAGGTCGCCCAGTGCCGCGCCCAGGCACTCGGCGGTGTCCGCCAGCAGCGAGACCGCGACCGGGTCGGGTGCCGCTCCCCCGGGTTCCGGGAAGGCCGCCGCGAGCAGGGCGGCCAGCGCCGTCTCGTCGTCCGCGTCGTCCGGGAGAGGCCCGCCCGCCTCGTACCAGCGCTCGCGCAGCGCCTCCGCGCCCGCGTACGTCTCCAGACAGCCGATGGAGCCGCAGCGGCAGCGCCGGCCGCCCATCCGCACCGTGGTGTGGCCCCACTCCAGGGCGCTGCCCCGGCCGCTCTCCTCGGTCAGCGCGCCGCCGTGCACGACGCTCGCGCCGATCCCGGAGCCGATGAGCACGATGGCGGCGGTGCCGGTCCCCCGGCCGCCGCCGAACCACATCTCGGCCTGGCCCAGGGTCTTGGCCCCGTTGTCGACGAACAGCGGTACCGGGGAGGGCACATCGAGGGCGGCCCGCAGCAGCGCCTCGAAGGGGACGGTGTCCCAGCCGATGGTCGGCCCGTGGACCACGTCGCCGTCCGGGCCGCCGCGTTCGATGATGCCCGGGACCCCGATCCCGATGCCGAGGAGCCGCTCCGGGTCGGCCCGCGCGTCGCGCAGCACATCGGCGACGCCGGTGCGCACGTGCTCCACCACCCGCTCGACGTCGTAGCGGTGCTGGGCCAGCAGCCGGTCGGTGCGGGCGAGTTCGGTGAGGGTGAGGTCGAACAGCTCGACCCGTACCCGGGTCTCGCCGATGTCGATGCCGATCAGGAGCCCGCCGCCGGGGGCCACGCGCAGCAGGGTACGGGGGCGGCCGCCGTCCGAGCCGACCACCCCGGCCTCCTCCAGGAGGCCCTCGGCGACGAGTTCGGCGACGACGTTGCTGATGGATCCCGAACTCAGCCCGGTGGCCGGTCCCAGCTCCTGGCGGCTCAGCGGACCGTCGAAATACAACCGTTGCACAACCCTCGCCCGGTTGCCCCGGCGCAGGTCACGCACTGTCCGTCTGTCGCGCTCGGCCATGGTGCTCCTTCCCTCGACGCAACATACCCCGGTCACAAGCCTTGACGCGACCTTCCTTCACCTCTTAAATCACGGCATAAATTAAGAGGCCGCCCCACCTATTCGCGCGGCCTCTAAGCCGGAGGCCGCCCGTCCGAGGTTGTTCACCTCGTGAACACGGCCCTCCCCAAAGAGGGGCCTCGCCCATGCGCAGAGTCAGAGCCGCGGCAGCAGTCACCGTCCTGAGCGCCCTCGCCGCCGTCACCGGATGCGGCGGCGGTTCGTCGTCCGGCGGCAGCAACGAGTCGCCCAGGACCCTCACCTACTGGGCCTCCAACCAGGGCCCCAGCATCGAGGCCGACAAGAAGATACTCACTCCCGAACTCAAGAAGTTCGAGAAGGAGACGGGTATCAAGGTCAAGCTCGAAGTGGTCCCGTGGGCGGATCTGCTCAACCGGATCCTGGCCGCCACCTCCTCGGGACAGGGCCCCGACGTGCTGAACATCGGCAACACCTGGTCGGCCTCGCTCCAGGCGACCGGCGCGCTGCTGCCCTGGGACGAGAAGAACTTCGAGGCGATCGGCGGCCGGGACAGGTTCGTCGACTCCGCGGTCGCCTCGGCGGGCGCCTCGGACCAGGACCCGGCGGCCGTACCGCTGTACTCGCTGGCCTACGCGCTCTACTACAACAAGAAAATGTTCGCGGACGCGGGCATCAGCGCGCCGCCCGCCACCTGGGACGAGCTGGTCGCCGACGGCAAGAAGCTCTCCCGGGACGGCACGTGGGCGCTGGGCGCCGAGGGCGCCAACCTCTCCAACAACATCCACCAGGTCTTCGTCCTCGCCAAACAGCACGGCGCCGACTTCTTCGACGCGTCCGGCAAACCGACCTTCACCTCGGACGGCGCGGTCGCCGCCGTCAAGCAGTACGTCGACTTCATGGCCAAGGACAAGATCGTCGCGCCGGGCAACGCCGAGTACGCCCAGAACCAGTCCCTGCAGGACTTCTCCAAGGGCACGACCGCGATGGTGCTGTGGCAGGCGGCGGCCTCCACCTTCGCCTCGCAGGGCATGAAGCCCGACGACTGGGGCGTGGCCCCCGTACCGGTGCCCGCCGGGGCCCCGGGCGCGGACAAGAGCACCAACTCCATGGTCGCCGGGATCAACATCGCGGTCTTCAAGAACACCAAGAACGTCGACGGGGCGAAGAAGTTCGTCAAGTTCATGACGAGCGACAAGGAACAGATACTCCTCAACAAGACCTTCGGCGCGATTCCGCCGGTGAAGGCGGCTCAGGAGGACGAGGCGTTCTCCGCGCCGGAGCTGAAGGTGCTGCGCGACACGCTCGCCGCCAGCGCCGCGCCGCTGCCGCAGGTGGCCTCCGAGTCGCAGTTCGAGACCACGGTGGGCACGGCCGTCAAGGAGCTGTGGGCCGACGCCGCCGCGGGGCGGCAGGTGACCACCGAGTCGGTCAGGGAACGCCTGACCAAGGCCCAGCAGCAGATGCAGCAGTGAGGCCCGCGCGATGACCGCCACCGTGACAACCGCCCGCACGGGCCGGACGGAGGACGGGCAGGGACCGGACGGCGGGAGGACGCGCCGACGGCTGCCGCGCGTCCCCGACCGGATCCGCCGCGGCGGCCTGCCCTATCTGCTGCTCCTGCCGGCCGTGGTACTGGAACTGCTCGTCCATCTGATCCCGATGGTCATCGGTATCGTGATGAGCTTCCGTCAGCTCACCCAGTTCTACATCAGCAACTGGGGCGAGGCGCCGTGGACGGGCCTGGAGAACTTCCGGGTCGCCGTCGACTTCGACGCCCCGATCGGCCAGGCCCTGCTGCACTCCTTCTTCGTGACCTGCGTGTTCACCGTCTGCTCCGTCGCCCTGTGCTGGCTGTTCGGCGTCAGCGCCGCCATCCTGCTCCAGGAGAACTTCCGGGGCCGGGGCGTGCTGCGGGCGGTCTTCCTCGTCCCGTACGCCCTGCCGGTGTACGCGGCCGTGATCACCTGGGCCTTCATGTTCCAGCGGGACAACGGGCTGATCAATCACGTCCTGTACGACCAGCTCGGGCTGAGCGGCCCGCCCGCCTTCTGGCTGATCGGCGACAACAGCTTCTACGCGCTGATCGTCGTCGCCGTCTGGAAGTCCTGGCCGTTCGCCTTCCTCATCGTGATGGCCGGGCTGCAGAACATCCCGCGCGAGCTGTACGAGGCGGCGTCGATCGACGGCGCCGGGATCTGGCAGCAGATCCGCCGGATCACCCTGCCGTCGCTGCGGCCGGTCAACCAGGTGCTGGTGCTCGTCCTGTTCCTCTGGACGTTCAACGACTTCAACACGCCGTACGTGCTGTTCGGCAAGTCGGCGCCGGAGGCCGCGGACCTGATCTCCATCCACATCTACCAGTCGTCGTTCGTCACCTGGAACTTCGGCTCGGGCTCCGCGATGTCCGTGCTCCTGCTGCTCTTCCTGCTGCTGGTCACCGCCGTCTACCTGCTGCTCACCACCCGTGGGAGGAAGGGCTCCGATGTCTAGCACCCGCCGGGGCGGGCCCCGCTCCCCGCTCGCGCCGCCGGCGTCCTTCCTGTGGACCCGGCGGGTCGTCCTGACGTTCCTGACGGTCTTCGCGCTGCTGCCCGTCTATGTGATGATCAGCAGCTCGCTCAAACCGCTCCAGGACGTCTCGGGGAAGTTCCAGTGGATCCCCACCGATCTGACGATCCGTCCGTACTTCGACATCTGGGACACCGTCCCGCTGGCCCGCTACTTCGTCAACTCGCTGATCGTGGCGGGGTCGGCGACGGTGCTGTCGGTGGTGATCGCGGTGTTCTCCGCGTACGCCGTCAGCCGCTACCGGTTCCGGGGCAAGCGGGTCTTCACCGTCACCGTGCTCTCCACCCAGATGTTCCCCGGCATCCTCTTCCTGCTGCCGCTCTTCCTGATCTTCGTGAACATCGGCAACACCACGGGCATCGCGCTGTACGGGTCGCGCGGCGGCCTGATCCTCACCTATCTGACGTTCTCGCTGCCGTTCTCCATCTGGATGCTGATCGGCTACTTCGACTCCATCCCCCGGGACCTGGACGAGGCCGCCATGGTGGACGGCTGCGGCGCGTTCGGCGCGCTGCTGCGCGTGGTGGTACCGGCCGCGACCCCCGGCATCGTGGCGGTCTGCGTCTACGCGTTCATGACGGCCTGGGGGGAGGTCCTCTTCGCCTCCGTCATGACCAACGACGCGACCCGCACGCTGGCCGTCGGGCTCCAGGGCTACGCCACCCAGAACGACGTCTACTGGAACCAGGTCATGGCCGCCTCGCTCGTCGTCAGCGTGCCGGTGGTCGCCGGGTTCCTGCTCCTCCAGCGCTATCTCGTCGCCGGTCTGACCGCCGGCGCCGTCAAGTGACCTCCGGGCGCCCGGCGCAGCGCCGGGCGCCCTCTGCGGAAAGGCTGTACGTGAACGACCTCAACGCCCTGCCGGCCGACTTCACCTGGGGGGTCGCCACCGCCGCCTACCAGATCGAGGGCGCGGTGGCCGAGGACGGCCGCACCCCCTCCATCTGGGACACGTTCTCGCACACCCCGGGCGCCGTCGACAACGGGGACACCGGCGACGTGGCCTGCGACCACTACCACCGGGTGCCCGAGGACATCGCGCTGATGCGGCGGCTCGGCGTGGGCGCCTACCGCTTCTCGCTCGCCTGGCCGAGGGTCGTGCCGGGCGGCGACGGGCCGGTGAACAAGGCGGGGCTGGACTTCTACGACCGTCTGGTCGACGGCTTGCTGGAGGCGGGCGTCACCCCGTTCGCCACCCTCTACCACTGGGATCTGCCGCAGGTCCTCCAGGACCGGGGCGGCTGGCCGGTCCGGGAGACGGCCGAGCACTTCGCCGCGTACGCCGCCGTCGTCGCCGGGCGGCTGGGCGACCGGGTGAAGGACTGGGCGACGCTCAACGAGCCGCTGTGCTCGTCGTGGATCGGCCATCTCGAAGGCCGGATGGCGCCGGGTCTCACCGATCTCACCGCCGCCGTGCGCGCCTCGTACCATCTGCACCTCGGGCACGGCCTGGCCGTCCAGGCGATCCGGGCCGCCTCCGCCGACGCCCGGATCGGCATCGTCAACAACCTCAGCCCCATCGAGCCCGCCAGTGACAGCGACGCGGACCGCGCCGCCGCCGTGCGGGCCGACGGCCACACCAACCGCTGGTGGCTGGACCCGGTCCACGGCCGCGGCTACCCGGCGGACATGCGTGAGCTGTACGGGGTGGAGCTGCCCGAGCGCCCCGGCGACCTGGAGACCATCGCGGCGCCGCTGGACTGGCTGGGGCTCAACTACTACTTCCGCCAGATCGTCCGGGACGACCCGGACGGGCCCGTACCGTACGCCCGGCAGGTCGAGGTGGCGGGCGCCCGCACCACGCACATGGGGTGGGAGGTGCACGCGGACGGCCTGGAGCAGCTGCTCGGGCGGCTCACCCGGGAGTACGGGGCGCGGCGGCTGTACGTCACGGAGAACGGCTCGGCCTTCCCCGACGTGGTGCGGGCCGACGGTACGGTCGACGACCCGGAGCGGGTCCGCTATCTGGAGGAGCATCTGGCCGCGTGTGCGCGGGCGGTGGCGGACGGCGCGCCGCTGGCCGGGTACTTCGCCTGGTCGCTGCTGGACAACTTCGAGTGGGCGTACGGCTACGACAAGCGGTTCGGTCTGGTCCACGTCGACTACGCGACGCAGCGCAGGACGGTCAAGGGCAGCGGCCACCGGTACGCGGAGATCATCCGGGCGGCGGCGGAGCGCGGCCGGCGGGCCGCCTGAGACCGGCCGGACCCGGCGCCGGGCCGTGAACGGCCGGAGCCACCGCCCTGTCGGTGAAGGGCGGTGGCTCCGGCCACTGCGGGGAGGTGGTTTCGGTGCGCGCCCGGGGCTCCCGCCGGGGCCCGGGTACGCGTCGGTTCAGCGGTCCCCCGGCAGCGGCGGGGTCGGCTCCGTCCCGGCCTTGGCGCAGACGGAGGCGGCGACCCGTGAGGCGAAGCCGAGCATCTCGGTGATCTGTTCGCGCTCCAGGAGGGCCGGTCCGGCCGCGCCGTCGACGGGCGTGGTGCTCAGCCAGTGGAGCACGGCCGCCATGAAGGCGTCCCCGGCGCCGATGGTGTTGACCACCTCGACGGGCACGGCGGAGACGGAGACCGGTTCCGCGCTGCCCGCGTACGCCGTACTGCCCTTGGCGCCCCGGGTGACCAGCACGAGCCGGCCGGCCGCCGCCAGCCGCCGGCCGCTCTCGTCGGGGTCGGCGTCCGGCCACAGCCGGGCCAGGTCCTCGTCGCTGGCCTTGACGACCTGCGCCAGTTCGCACAGCTCGCGCAGTCGGCGCAGGCTCAGCTCGGGGTCGATCGTCCGGTCCTCGCGGACATTGGGGTCGACCACCAGCAGGGAGTGGCGCGCTCCGGCGCGCGCGGTGGCGGCGACCGCGGCGGCGGACGGGTCGACGGCGGCGGCGACTCCGCCCGCGTACACCACGGCGAACCGCTCCACCTCGGCGGAGTGGTCCGGCAGCCGGAAGGTCGCCGTGTCCGCGAGATGGAAGTGGTAGCTGGTGCCGTGCGGGCCCGGGTCGGCGACCGCGAGGGTGGTGGGCAGCTCCGAGCGGGCGCACAGGCCCAGTTCGGTGCCCGCGGAGACCAGCCGCTGTTCGATCAGCCGGGCGAAGCCGTCGCCGCCGAGCGCTCCGGCGAACCAGCTGGGCGTACCGAGCCTGGCGAGCCCGGCCGCGACGTTGGCGGGCGCGCCGCCGGGTTCGGCCCGGAAGACGGCCGGGTCGTCCGGTGCGGGGACGAGGTCGATGAGCGCCTCCCCCATCACCAGGACGGCGCCCGGTCCGGCCTCCTGTGCCGGGGTCACGGCTCGACCACGATCTTGCGGCCCTGGCCCGCCTTGAACATGTCGATGGCCTGGGGGTACTGCTCCAGCGGCAGCCGGTCGCTGATGAAGACCTTCGGGTCGAGCACGCCGGAGGCGAACAGCGCGGCGGCCCGCTCGTAGCTGTGCAGCACCGCCATGGAGCCGGTGATGGTGATCTCCTGGTTGTAGATGCGGTACGGCTCGATGACGGCGGTCGTCGCGTAGTCGGCGACCCCGAACTGGAGGAACGTACCGCCCTTGGACACCCGGCCGAGACCGTCCTGGATGGCGCGCGCGTTGCCGGTCGCGTCGACCACCAGGTCCCAGCCGCCGGGCCGGTCGAACTCGTCCGCCGAGGCGGCCGAGCGCGAGCAGCCGAGCTTGCCGGCGGTCGCCAGCCGGTCCGGGTTGATGTCGAGCATGTCGACGGAGGCGGCGCCGGTGCGCTTGGCGAGTTCGAGCATCATGAGCCCCATGGTGCCGGAGCCGTAGATCAGCACCTCGGCGCCGAGCGTCGACTTGAGCACGTCGTACCCGCGTACCGCGCAGGACAGCGGCTCGATCAGCGCCGCGTCCCTGACGTCGACGTGGTCGGGGAGCTTCACGCAGTTGGCGACGGGCGCCACCGCGTACTCGGCGGCGCCGCCCGGCTTGCTGACGCCGATCGCGTTCCACCGGTCGCACAGGTTGCCGCGGCCGGTGCGGCAGTAGCGGCACTCGTGACAGTAGAGCGACGGGTCGACGGCGACCTTGTCGCCCACCGCCAGCTCGGTCACGTCGGCACCGATCTCGACGATCTCGCCGGCGAACTCATGGCCGGGGACGATCGGCAGCGTGGGCGCGAACTCGCCCTGGAGGATGTGCAGATCGGTACCGCACAGTCCGCACGCGGCGACGGACACCACCACGTCCCGAGGGCCTGGAGTCGGGTCGGGAACCGTCGTGACGGAGACCTTGCCGACGGCTTCGACGATGGCTGCCCTCATTACTTCACTGCTCCAAGAGAAAGGCCCTGGACAAGCTTGTCCTGGGCGGCGAACCCCGCGGCGAGCACCGGCAGGGAGACAACGACGGACGCCGCGCACAGCTGGGCCAGGAAGAGGCCCTGGCTGGTCACGAAGCTCGTCAGGAACACGGGCGCCGTCTGCGCCGTCACGCCGGTCAGCACCCGGGCGAAGAGCAGCTCGTTCCAGCTGAAGATGAAGCAGATCAGCGATGTCGCCGCGATACCGGGCGCGGCCACCGGAGCGACCACCCTGATCAGGACGGTCGGCAGCCGGGCGCCGTCCACCTGGGCGGCCTCGATGATGGAGACGGGTACGTCGGCGAGGAACGACTGCATCATCCAGACGGCGATGGGCAGATTCATCGACGTGTAGAGGATGACGAGTAGCCAGATGTTGTCCAGCATGCCGATGTTCTTCGCGAAGAGGTACACGGGCAGCAGTCCCGCGACGACCGGCAGCATCTTGGTGGAGAGGAAGAAGAACATGACGTCCGTCCACTTCTCCACCCGCTTGATGGACAGCGCGTAGGCCGCGGGAAGCGCGAGCACCAGCACGAACAGCGTGGAGAACAGCGACGCCGTCAGCGAGTTGATCAGCGGCGGCCAGGGGCTGGCGCCGCCGCCCTCGCCGAAGAACACCCGGTAGCTGTCGAGGGTGAGCGGCGCGGTGAGGGACGGCGGGTTGGTCGCCGCGTCCGCCTCCGAGTGGAAGGAGGTGAGCAGCATCCACAGCGCGGGCAGGCAGAAGAGGACACCGATGATCCAGGCCAGCACGCCCAGCCCGGCGGAGCGCCGCCGGGCCCGCCTGGCGGCGGGGGCGTACTTGTCGACGCGTTGACGCGCGGCCGTGGCGGCGGTCGGTACGGAGAGGGCGCTCATGCGCGGTTCGCCTCCTCACTGAAGAGGGACGAGACCACACGCAGGGCGAAGGTCGCGATCACGATCGTGCCGATCACGACGACGACTCCGGCGGCGGAGGCCAGTCCGTACTCGTGAGCCTGGTAGAAGGTCTGGTAGATGGTGTACGGCAGGTTCGCGGTGCCGAGCCCGCCGGAGGTGAGGGTGAACACCGCGTCGAAGTTCTGCACGATGTAGATCGACCCGAGCAGGATGCCCAGCTCCAGGTAGCGGCGCAGATGCGGCAGTGTGAGATAGCGGAAGGTCTGCCAGACCGTCGCGCCGTCCAGCTTCGCCGCCTCGATGATCTCCGCGGGCCGGCTCTGGAGCCCGGCGAGCAGGATGAGCATCATGAACGGCGTCCACTGCCAGATGAGGGCGGTCTCGACCGCGATCAGCGGCATGTCCGAGATCCAGTCGGGCTGGGTGGGGTTCTCCACTCCGAAGAGCCCGGTGAACCAGGCCCAGCCGCCGTTGAGCAGGCCGTACTCCGGGTTGTAGAGCACGTGCTTCCACATCAGCGCCGCCGAGACGGGCACCAGCAGGAAGGGCGTGATCAGCAGGGTGCGGACGAAGCCGCGGCCGAAGAACTTGCGGTCGAGCAGGAGCGCCAGCAGCAGTCCGAGGACCACGCTGACGATCACCACGGTCGCGGTGAGCAGGATGGTCGTGAACACCGATTCGCGCAGGTCGGAGTCGGTGAACACGGAGCCGTAGTTGGAGACGCCCGCGAACGACCGGTCGTCGGGCGAGAGCGAGTTCCAGTCGAAGAGCGAGATGACCAGGGTCGCCACGAAGGGCAACTGGGTGACCGCGATCAGGAAGACGAGCGCGGGCAGCAGGGGGGCGCGGGTGGCCCAGGCGCGGGCGCGCCCGGGGCCGCCCCGGCCGGCGCGCCGAGGCGCGGGGGCGCTGGACGCGCCGGCCGGGGACTGTGGGGGTGTGCTGACGGAGGTACTCACTGCTGCTTCTTGCCTACCTTCTCAGCCAGTGCCTGCGAGACCTTCAGGGCGTCCTCGACCGACTTCTTGCCGGCGATGGCCGCGCTGATCTCCTGCGAGACCTTGGTGCCCAGGTCCGTGAACTCCGGGATGTCGACGAACTGGATGCCGACCGTCGGACGCGGCTGGGTGCCGGGGTCGGTCGGGTTGGCGTTGGCGATGGCGTCCTTGGTGACCTCGGCGAACGCGCCGGCTTCCTTCAGGTAGTCCGGGTTGGTGTAGGTCGAGGCGCGCTTGCCGGCCGGGACGTTGGACCAGCCGATCTTCTCGCCGACGAGCTTCTCGTACTCCTTGCCGGACGCCCAGGACATGAACTTCCAGGCGCTCTCGGTCTTCTTGGACGCCTTCTGCATGCCCCAGGCCCAGGTGTAGAGCCAGCCGGAGCTGTCCGTCTTGTCGACCGGGGCCGGTACGTAGCCGATCTTGCCCTTGACCGGGGAGCCCTTGGCCTCCAGCGAGCCGGCGCCGGCGGTGGCGTCGTACCACATGGCCGAGTGGCCCTGGGTCATGTTGTTGAGGCACTCGGCGTAACCGGCCTGGGGGGCGCCGGCCTCACCGTGGTTGCGGACCAGGTCGACGTAGAACTTGGTGGCCTTGGTGAACTCGGGAGAGGTCAGCTGCGCCTCCCAGTCCTTGGTGAACCAGGTGCCGCCCATGGTGTTGACGACCGTGGTCAGCGGGGCGATGACCTCGCCCCAGCCCGGCAGGCCGCGCAGACAGATGCCCCGCATGCCCTTCTGGGCGCCGTCGACCTTGGCGGCGAGATCCGCGACCTCCTTCCAGGTGGGCTTGGCCGGCATGGTGAGGTTCTTCGCCTCGAAGACGTCCTTGCGGTACATCAGGAAGGACGACTCGCCGTAGAAGGGCTGGCCGTAGAGCTTGCCGTCCTCGGCGGTCAGCGACTCCTGGAGGGGCTTGAGGATGTCGGCCTGGTCGAAGGTCTTGTCCTTCTCGGTGTATTCGTCGAGCGAGTGCAGCCAGCCGTTCTTCGCGAAGAACGGAACCTCGAAGTTGCTGATGGTGGCGATGTCGTACTGACCGGCCTGGTTGGCGAAGTCCTGGGTGATCTTGTCCCGGACGTCGTTCTCGGGCAGGACCGAGAAGTTGACCTTGATCCCGGTCTCCTTGGTGAAGTTGTCCGCGGTGAGCTTCTGCAACTCGACCATCTGCGGGTTGTTCACCATGAGCACGTTGAGCGTCTCCTCTCCTCCAGAGGAGGAGGAGCCGCCGGCGCCGCTGCACCCCGCGAGCAGGCCCACGAGGGCCACGCTCGCACCCACTACGCGGATTCCACGTCGTCGTTGCTGGAGGGGCATGAGATTTCTCCTGATCGTTCGTTACGGGAAGGGTCCGGGGCGCCGCTGTTCCGCCTCCGGCCCCGAAGGAGGGCGTGGAGGAGGGCGGCTACGGAGGTAATGGAGGGCGGCCGGGGGCCGCGGGTTCAGACGCGGATGACCTGCGGCCCGAGCAGCGAGTACCGCTGGGCCTCGGCCGAGGGCAGTCCGGCGTCCGTGACGATCGACTCGAAATCGCTCACGTCGGCGAAGCGGCAGAAGCTCACCGCGCCGAATTTGGTGTGGATGCCCGCGAAGATGCGGCGCCGGGCGCTGCGCATGGCCTGCGCCTTGACCTCGCTGACGGCCGGGTCGGGGGTGGTGAGGCCGTACTCGCGGGAGATGCCGTTCGCTCCCACGTACGCCAGGTCGATGACGAATTCGGAGAGCATCCGGGTGGTCCAGTGGTCGACCGTGGCCATCGTCGAGCCGCGCACCCGGCCGCCGAGCAGCAGTACGGCGATCTTCTCGGCGTCGGCGAGCGCGGTCGCCACCGCGAGCGAGGCGGTGACCACGGTCAGCGGCCGGTCGCGCGGCAGCGCCTCCGCCACGAGCTGGGGGGTGAAGCCCTCGTCGACGAAGACCGTCTCCGCGTCTCCGAGGAGGTCGGCGGCGGCCGCCGCGATCCGTGACTTCTGCGGGACGAGCCGGGTCGTCCGTACCGCGAGGGTCGTCTCGAAACCGGCGCTCTCCACCGGGTAGGCGCCGCCGTGGGTGCGCCTGACCAGTCCGTGTCCTTCAAGGGCGTGCAGATCACGCCGGACGGTCTCCTTGGCGACCTGGAGCTTTCCGGCCAGCGCCGTTACCTCCACTGACCCGTCACGTCGGGCGATCTCAAGAATTTCTCGTCGGCGTTCGTCGGTGTCCACGACAACACACTTCCCTGCTTTGCTGCGGCTCAGCACCCGTTCGGGCTCATGCGTCGTTTGTACAAGCAACGGACCCGCTGCGACCAGGCTCTTCACAGCATCGACTGTGACCGTTCATGCCCGTTTGACGAACGATAGCCGCACTGGTCACTCAGGGAAAGAGGGTGGGTGTTACGCGGATCACTGCCCGTTCGACCTGTCGGACGCGCCCGTTTGGCTGCCCGTTTCGGTCGGCCCCTGCCCAGAAAGCGCTGCCCGTATGCGGGCATGGACCGACAAAAAAAGTCCGCGCCGGACCGGGGTGGTTCCCGGGTCCGGCGCGGTGCGGAGGCGGAGGTCAGTTGTAGACGCCGAACCGGTAGAGCGAGTAGCCCCATTCGGTGCCGCGCGCGGTCGCGTGCACCCGTACATAGCGGGCGTTCGCGGCGACCTCGTGGTCGTCGACTCCGCCGTTGCCGTCGGTGACGGTCTTCAGCGTCGTCCAGTCCTGCCCGTTGTCGGAGGTCTGGAGCGTGTACGCCTTGGCGTACGCGGTCTCCCAGACGAGCTGGACGTGGCGGAAGGCGCTCTTGGTACCCAGGTCGACCTGGATCCACTGCGGATCGCTCCAGTCGCTCGCCCACCGGGTGTCGGGCGAGCCGTCCACGGCGTTGCCGGGACCGCACGGGCAGCCGGTGCCGCCGGTCTGCCAGCTGGAGGCCGTGGCGGTCTTGCCGCGGGCCAGATCGGTGCCCGCGACGTCCGGCGGCACCACCTTGAACGACCGGGTCTCGATGCCGGTGTTGCCCTTCCCGTCGGTGGCCTTGAGGTACACCTTCCAGACGCCGAGCCGCTCGGGCGCGGTGAACGTGAAGGTGCCGTTGCCCGCCGCGGTGACCGGCACACCGGTCAACTGGCCGGAGCCGTCGACGTACTTGGCGCCGAGCAGGAGCTGGTACGCGAGCGGGTCGCCGTCCGGGTCGGCGACCGAGGCGCGGACGGTCACCTGCTTGCCGGCCGGGACGGAGGAGGCCCCGTCGACCCCCATGGAGGAGATCACCGGGGGCGTGTTGTCCCGGGAGGTGTCCCGCCCGTACGCCTTCTTGACCGCGTAGTAGGAGAGCCGCTTCTCGCCCGCGGGCAGCAGGTTGAACCAGATCCCGCCGAAGTCGTACTCGGTCCCGTAGTGGAAGAGAGTGGCACCGAGCGCCACTCCGCTGTGGCCGGTGACGCACTCCCACGCCTTGGCGTAACCGGCCGCCTTCGCGAGGTCGGTGGGCTCGTCGGGCACGCCGTTGGCGTCGTCGGGCACCTCCCACTCACCGGCGGGGCCGCCCTCGGTCACGATGTAGGGCTTGGTGTAGCCGCCGCTCTGCCACGTGCCGCGGATGTTGCAGACGTCGCCGTAGGAGTTCACGGCGTACAGGTCGAGGTCGGGCGCGTTGCGCTGGTAGTACGGCCAGGCGCCGGTCCACGCGTCGGTGGAGGTGACCGGGTGGTCGGGGTCGACGGCGTGGATCCGCTTCGCGATCTCGTTGACGAAGGACGTGTACGCGTCGCGCTGCCGCTCCAGCGCGGTGCCGCTGTAGCAGTTCTGGAGGCCGAGGACGGACTCGTTGCCGACGTTCCACATCAGGACGCCGGGGTGGTCCTTGTAGGTGTTCACCCATCGGGGGAACTCGGCGAGCATGTCGTTCTTGTACGTGGTGTCGGTGAGGTAGTCGACGCAGCCGCCGCTGCCGGGACCGCCGCCCGGCTGGAGCCAGAAGCCGGCGATGACCTTGACTCCGTTGGCGGACGCCGCGTCGAGCAGCGGCTTGCTGCTGGCGTCGGTGCCCCAGGTACGTACGGTGTTGACGCCCATCGACGCGACGTCGGGCAGGTAACGGGCGGCGTCGGCCGGGGAGGGGCCCCAGGTCAGGCCCTTGACCTGGTACGGCGCGCCGTCGACGGTCAGCTGCCAGGCGCCCTGCGCTCCGGTGACCTTGACGACGCTGCCCGCCGCGTGCGCGGCGGGTGCCGGGAGGGCGACCGCGCAGGACGCGAACAGGGCGGCGAGGGCGAGCGGGGCCGCGCGCCTCTTGGTGCTGGCTGGTCGGTGCATGGTGTGCGGTCTCCTCAGGGGCTGGGAGAGCGCTCTCCCACCGGGTGCGGTCACACCCGTGCGGG
>NZ_QQNA01000250.1 GCF_003346515.1 Streptomyces corynorhini | reverse complement strand
AAAGCACCCAGGCGGGGCGAGGCGTGTCTCAACCCTCGCCCCGCCTGGGTGCTTTGGACGGCATCGTGACTACATGTTTGTGTAGTGTCCCGCGCCACGAGGGCCTTGCGGTCGAGGTCCGGACGTGGAAGCGGGTGCGGGGACGGAAGCGGACGGAACGGGAGACGGCATGGAGCCCTGGACCCACGGGACCGGCGAGAGCGGTGAGGCGGACGGGGTGGACAGGGTGGACGGGACGGACGGGGTGGACGGGACGGACAGGGTGAACAAGGAAGACGGGGTGGACGGT
Source organism: Streptomyces corynorhini (assembly GCF_003346515.1). Classification (GTDB taxonomy): domain Bacteria; phylum Actinomycetota; class Actinomycetes; order Streptomycetales; family Streptomycetaceae; genus Streptomyces; species Streptomyces corynorhini. The sequence goes on along the minus strand of NZ_QQNA01000250.1, from coordinate 12,400 downwards.
CCTTCCGGCACCGATGAGGCGTACGGGACATACAGAACGCAGGGGGTGCACGGGGCGGCCCCTGGCACGCTCTTCAGCGAACCGGAGTCCTGGTCGGGCGACGCGGTCTCCTGGCGCAACCGGAGCTTCCTCCTCTTCGACCGGCTCCCGGTACCGCTGGCGCTCTGCGACCCCTACGGCCGGGTGCTGATGGCGAACCCGGCGATGGCGGCGCAGTGGGGCGAGCTGCCGGGCCGGCTGCGCGGGCGCAGCGCCATGGACCTCTTCCTGATACCGGGCCCAGGACAGCTCCATCCGATCGGCGAAGCGGTACGGCAGGGCCGCAGGTCGCGCTATCCGGTCGAGGTCTCGTGGTCCACCCCCACGGGTGTCGAGCGGTACGGCGAGCTGACGGTCGACCTGCTCGGCGAGGGGTCGGCGTCCCACCCCGTACTCCTGCTGTATCTGCGGGTACGGGGGGAGCGGCCCGCCCCGGCGCCGCCCGCCGCGCGCTCCGGGGCGGCCGAGGTCGGCGAGGCGGAGCTGCGCATCCTCACCCTGCTGGCGGGCGGCTCCACCACGGCGCGGATCGCCGGGGAGGTGGGGCTGACCGTCGACGGCGTCAACTACCACCTGGGGCGGATGTCCCGGCGCTGGGGCGTACGCAACAGAGCGGCTCTGGTGGCGCACGCGTATGTGACGGGGCTGCTCGCCCCCGGGGTCTGGCCGCCCGCGCCCGCCGGTTGAGCACGGACACGGGCTGAGCGCGCCCGACTGCGCGCGGACGCGGGCGGCCGGGCGTGGGCGGCCCGCTCTTGACAGTCGGCCCGCTGGCGGCGTGCAATATATTGCATGCCGGTACCCACCACTCCCCTGACCGCCCGGGTCCTCCTGCGCGACCGGGCCTTCACCGCGCTGCGCGACGCGATCGTCGACGGGACGCTGAAGCCCGGGGAGCGACTGCGCGAGGGCGAGTTGCGGGAGTGGATCGGGGTGAGCCGCACGCCGATCCGCGAGGCGTTGATGCGGCTGGAGCGCAGCGGTCTGGTGATCACGCGGCCCGGCAGGTCGACCAGCGTGAGCGCGCTGGACGCCACTGCCGTACGGGACGCCCAGCCGGTGGTCGCGGCCCTGCACGAACTGGCCGTACGGCTGGCCGTGCCCGTACTCGACGCGGACCGGATCGCGGCGATGCGAGCGGCGAACGAGGCGTTCGCGGCGGCGCTGGAGCGGGGCGACACCGCCTCGGCGCTGGCGGCGGACGACACGCTGCACCAGGTGTGTGTGACCGCCGCGTCGAACACGGTCGTCACCGAGGTCCTGGAGCAGTACGCCCCGCTGCTGCGCCGGATGGAGCGGGTGCGTTTCTCCTCGGCGGCCGGGCTGGAGTCCGTCGCGCTGCACCACCGGATGATCGACGCCTGCGCGGCAGGCGACACCGCCACGGCGGCGGCCCTCGCCCATACGACCTGGATGACGCTCGCCGACCCGTCCGCCGCGCCCCCCGAAGCCGCCGCACCCGCCGCCCGATCCGCGCCTTCCGGGCCTCGCACACCGGCCGTATCCGGCGGCCACGGTCTGGTCCACGCGCACTGAGCCCACCCCGCCGAGGAGAGGAACTCCCCCGTGCCCATCGAGGATTTCGCCCGCTACCCACTGCTTTTCGGCCCGAGTCCGATCCACCCGCTGAACCGGCTGAGCGAACATCTCGGCGGGGCCCGGGTGTGGGCCAAGCGCGAGGACTGCAACTCGGGCCTGGCCTACGGCGGCAACAAGACCCGCAAGCTGGAGTACCTCGTCCCCGACATCCTCGCGCAGGGCGCCGACACCCTCGTGTCGATCGGCGGCTACCAGTCGAACCACACCCGGCAGGTGGCCGCCGTCGCCGCCCATCTCGGGCTCAAGGCCCGGCTCGTGCAGGAGAAGTGGGTCGACTGGCCGGACGCGGTCAACGACAAGGTGGGCAACATCCTGCTGTCGCGGATCATGGGCGCCGACGTACGGCTCGGCTCCGACGGATTCGGCATCGGGATCAAGGACTCCTGGCAGCGGGCGTTGGACGAGGTGCGGGCCGAGGGCGGCACGCCGTACCCGATCCCGGCCGGCGCCTCCGAACACCCGCTCGGCGGACTGGGTTTCGCGAACTGGGCGTACGAGGTGGAGCGTCAGGAGGCCGAACACGGCGTCTTCTTCGACACCGTGGTGGTGTGCAGCGTCACGGGGTCCACCCACGCCGGGATGATCGCCGGGTTCGCCGGTCAGGACCGGCCGCGCCGGGTGATCGGTATCGACGCCTCCGCCCGGATCGACGAGACCCGGGCCCAGGTCGAGCGGATCGCACGGCACACCGCCGATCTGATCGGCCTCGGCCGCGAACTCCGCGACGACGAGATCTCCGTGCTCGAAGGGTGGGCGGGCGACCTCTACGGCGTGCCCGTCCAGTCGACGACGGACGCGATCCGGCTGACCGGCGGCCTGGAGGGGATGATCATCGACCCGGTGTACGAGGGGAAGTCCATGGCCGGGCTGATCGATCTGGTGCGTACCGGCGAGATCGGTCCGGACTCGACGGTGCTCTACGCCCATCTGGGCGGCCAGCCCGCGCTCAACGCGTACAGCGGAGCCTTCTCCTGACCCGGTGGTCACCGGGGACACGGCCGGCCCGGCTCCCCCACGGCCCGGCCGTGTCCTGAACTCTTCCGTCCCGTCCGCGGTTTCCGGCGTTCACCCCGTCGGCGCGCCCGGCGTCCCGCATGATGTCCCTCTTACCGCCATGTCCCTGGGGGATCCATGCGTACCCGCACCGCCCTCGCGCTCCTCGGCGCCACGGCGCTCCTCACCCTCACCGCGTGCGAGGACACCGGGGGCTCCACGCCGCCCGGTGCCGGCGCGACCACGGCCCGGTCGGCCCTGCCGGACCTCGTGGGCAAGGAACTCGGGCCCGCGCGGGACGCGGCGAGGGCCGCCGGGTTCCGCGAGCTGACGTCGCACGACGCGCTCGGACGCGGCCGGGCGATCCTCCTCGACCGCAACTGGAAGGTCTGCTCCCAGACCCCGGCGCCCGGCACCCTGCCGACCGGCACCACGGTGGACCTCGGCGCCGTGAAGACGGACGAGGAGTGTCCGGCCGAGGATCCGGGAGAGCCCGCGCCGACCGGCACCACGATGCCCGACTTCACGGGCCGTTCGGTACGGTTCGCCCGCGCGGCGCTCGGCGACTCGGCCCACCTCGACGCCAAGGACGTCTCCGGCAAGGACCGCGGGATCCTGCTGGAGTCGAACTGGAAGGTGTGCGGACAGGACCCGAAGGCGGGCACGGAGCTGACCGGGCAGCCCGTACGGCTGGACACGGTGAAATTCGGCGAGGACTGCCCCTAGGGTCTTTCGTTTGGATCAGGCCGGGCTCTCGGGAAGGGGAAGGCACCCCCGGTGACCAGGCGTTGTGCGCGCAGAATCGACTCTCCGGACTGATTGGCTATTTGTCATCCATACCACTCAATCCAGTGATGTATAACGCCAAAACGACCCATAAGGCTCGCAGGAACGTTGAGCCGGACATGGAACCCAGAGAGCTGTGGGAGCGTCACTCCGTCCTCGCGGTGGCGTTCTGCGGCAGCGACGACCAGGTGCGGGACGCGCAGGGCGTTCTCGACGAGGCGCAGGCGGCCCGGACGCGGATGCTCGCCGCCTTCGCCGTGACCGTGGGCAGTGACGGCGCCGTGGCGGATCTGCTCGGGCTCACGGAGCGCGAGGTACGGATCGCCCGGCGCACGGTCGGCAAGGACGACGCCCGGACGGTCGCCGAGTGCCTGCTCACCGTCGAGCCGGCCGAGCAGCGGCCGGCGCAGGCCCGCTCCGAGCAGCCGACGTCGGCCGCCGCCGGGCCGGTGGCCGAGGCCGGGGAGTTCGCCGGGCAGCAGACGAAGGGGATCGCGCCGCACGCCGTACCGTCCGGGCAGGCCCCCGCGCTGCCCGCCGCCGACTCCACCTGGTCGGCGGCGCTGGACGCGGTCCTGGTGGGTGGCTGGCACACCGGGCTGGATCTGACCTCCCTCGCCGCGGAGTTCGGCCTCGAACTCGCCCAACTGGTCGCGCGGGCCCAGAAGCTCTCCGCGGAGGGCCGGCTCAACCAGCCCGTTCCGCACGAGGACCGGGCGGGCCGGCACCGCAGGCTCGACGCGGCCCAGGCCGAGCAGGCCGCGTACGCACCCGGCGCGGCGGCGGGCCAGACGGTGCCCACTCCCCGGCCCAACGACGACGTCTCCTGGCAGCAGGCCCCGCCGCACACGCCGCCGTGGGACAACACCACGACGACGCAGACCGATTGGAACGGCATCGTCAGCCAGTGGCACAACTCGCCCTCGGCGCAGCCCTGGGACTACTCCACCCAGTACAGCTGACCGGCCGGGCCCGGCCGGGTCACCCGGCGCCGGGCTCCGCCGGGAGCAGGTACGTCCCGGACCTGTCGGCGCTCAGACACGGCGAGCAGACCACCGCGCCGTGCGCCGGGCAGGCCGCCGGACCGGGCCGCTCGCACTCCTGCCCGCACACAGGGCACGGGGAGCGCACCGCGCCCGGGTTGCCGTCCGCGTCGAACGGTGGCTCGTCGCTCCCGTCCCCGGTGCGCCGCAGGTGGGAGCGGCCCCGGGGGCGGGCACGGCCGTCAGCGGGGTGACGGCCAAGGCGATCAAAGCCGTCACGCCTCCCGCTGGGTGCGGAGGTGCGTCGGTGGGATGGCGGAGGGGCTGCGGGCGCCGCTCGAAGGTAGGCCGTGTGTGTGCCCCCGCCACGGTCGACGGTTCATGGGAGCGTTTCCGTGTGCTCAGCACACTCCCGTCGGCCCTGTGGCACCGGACGGTTACTTTGCAACGGGCGCGTTTCAGCCACGCTGTGAAGGGATCTTCAGGCCGGGTTGGCTCGTTTGTCACGGGCATGATGAGCGGGCGCCCCGGGAAACCGCTTCCCGGCGGCGCGCGTTCACCACCGTCACACGTCACCAACGGGGATCAGATTCATGCCACGTAACCGCACCCTCCGTACCACCCGCACCGGCGCCGCCCTCCTGTGCGCCACGGGCCTGGTCCTGCTCGCCACCGGCTGCGACGACGACGATGCCGCCGTCGGCGGCGACTCGACCCCGCCGCCGTCGAGCGCGCGGCCGTCGGCCGGGGGCGACAAGGCCGTCGACGCCGAAGCGGGCAAGACCCTGCCGCTCGGCCAGACCACTCGGCTCACCTATGTGCGCTCCGACAAGAAGCTCACCCTGGAGGCCACCGCGAAGAGCGTCCGTAAGGGCTCCCAGGACGATCTGAGCGAGGTACGGCTCGACGCCAAGGAGCGGGCGCTCCAGCCGTACTACGTCACGATGAGCTTCAAGAACATCGGTGACACCACGGTCGCGTACCCGTACCTCAACACACCCACCAGCCTGCGGGACAGCCGCGGTGAGTCCGGGAAGACGCTCATCACCATCGGCGGGGAGGTCGAGGGCTGCCCGGCGAAGGACCCCGACGACTTCCCGAAGGGCGCCACGGCCACACTGTGCCAGGTGGTCCTGTTGCCCAAGGACGAGACGCCGTCCGTGGTGGTGTACCAGAGCGACTTCGACAAGGACCCGTTCTACTGGAAGGCGAGCTGACGCTCACGCCCGGAACGTGACCCCGTCACCCCGGAGCCGACCGTCACCCCGCGGCGCCCGTCACTCCGGGGTGAAGGTCGGCTCCGGGGTGAAGGTCGGCTCCGGGGTGACAGTCGGCTCCGGTGGCGGCCGGTTCCTGGGCGGCGGCCTCGAACCACGTCGGCTCGTCCGCGAGCGCCTGCTTGATCCGGAAGAGCGCGAACTCCGGCAGCTCCGGGAGCGCGTCGACCGGGAACCAGGCCACCTCCAGGGACTCCTCGTCGTTGACCCGCGCCTCGCCGCCGACCGCCCGGCAGAGGATCGCGGTGTCCACGAACTGGCAGTGGTCACCGTTCGGGTAGCGGACCGGCCGCAGCGTCTGGACGATCAGGATGCGCTCCGCCACACAGCGCACGCCGGTCTCCTCGTACACCTCGCGCACCGCCGTCCGCGCCGGCTGCTCCCCCGGGTCCGGGATGCCGCCGATGACCGACCAGCGCCCCGTGTCGACACGGCGCCCGAGCAGGACGCGGCCCTCGTCGTCGAGGACGACGGCGCTCACACCTGGCAGGAAAAGCAGCTGATGGCCCGCGGTGGCCCTGATTCGGCTGATGAAGTCAGGAGTTCCCATGGAAAGACCCTAGACGAGTCGTCCGGTGGCTCCGGCCGTCCTTCGGCGCCCCGGCGAACACCGCCCCAACAGGCCCTAACCCACGGACGTCCGGCGCCTGACACTTACGGTGCGCACCACGACCCAGCCGATTCCGGTCACGGCGACGGCCGCGAGCAGCCCCTCCGGGAGCGCGCCGAGCCGGGTCGCCGGGGTCAGCGAGGTGCGCAGCGGCACCTTGTCGACCAGGGCGTCGGGCGTGAACATCTCCGTCTGCCGGACCACTGTGCCGTCCGGCCGGATGATCGCGCTGACACCGCTGGTCGCGGGAACCACCACGGACCTGCTGTGCTCGACCGCGCGCACCCGCGACATGGCGAGCTGCTGGTAGGTCATCTCGCTGCGGTCGAAGGTCGCGTTGTTGCTGGGTACGGCGATCAGCTCGGCGCCCGCCGCGACGGGATCGCGGACGGCGCCGTCGAAGGCCGCCTCGAAGCAGGTGGCGAGTCCCACCTTGGTGCCCCCGAGGTCGAACACGCCGACCTTGTGCCCGGGGCCGAAGTCCCGCTGGACGCGGTCGACGTCGGAGTTGAAGAGACGCACGACGGAACGCATCGGGATGTATTCGCCGAACGGCTGCACATGCCGCTTGTCGTAGGTGGCCGTCGGACCGCGCCCCGGCTCCCACCGGATCAGTGTGTTGCGCAGCTTGCCGGTGTCGGGGGCGACGACGGCGCCGATCACGGTCGGCACCCCGATCGCGTTCACGGCCCGGTCGATGACCGCGCGGGCGTCGGCGTTGCGGTACGGGTCGAGGTCGGAGGAGTTCTCGGGCCACAGCACGAAGTCGGGCCGCGCCACCTTGCCCGCCCGTACGTCGGCGGCGAGCTGCTCGGTCCTGCGGACGTGGTTGTCGAGGACGGCACGCCGCTGGGAGTTGAAGTCGAGTCCGGCGCGCGGCACATTGCCCTGGATCGCCGCGACGGTCGCCGTGCCGTCCTCGGCCGCGTCGCTCACCAGCGGCAGGGCCGCGAGCGCCCCCGCGACCGGGGCCAGCACGGCGACGGCGGCGACGCTCACCGCGGCGCGCGGCACCCGTCGCGTCGCGCGGTACACGAGGGCCTGGTGGACCGCCTCGTACAGCCCGAAGCCGCACAGGACGACGCCGAAGCCGAGCAGCGGGGTGCCGCCGACGGCGGCGAGCGGCAGGAAGACGCCGTCGGCCTGGCCGAAGGCGATCTTGCCCCAGGGGAAGCCGCCGAACGGCATGCGCGCCCGCGCGGCCTCGCCGAGGATCCACATCGCGGCGGCCCACACGGGCCGGCCGGGCAGTCGGCTGACGGCGGCGACGCCGAGTCCGGCCGCGCCGATGAACAGCGCCTCCAGCGCGACCAGCCCGAGCCACGGCACGGGGCCGACTTCCGAGCCCGTCCAGAAGAGCAGCGGCAGCAGGAAGCCGAGCCCGGCGAGGTAGCCGAGGCCGAAACCGGCCCGGAGCCGGCGCCCGTAGACGCTCCAGGCGAACAGCGCGAAGCCCGGCAGGGCCAGCCACCACAGGGTGCGGGGCGGGAAGCTCGCGTAGAGCAGGACGCCGGAGAGCACGGCCCCTGCGGGCCTGACGAGTCGGCGCAGCAGGCGCTGTCCGCCACCGGGGGCGGGGGCGGACGGGGCGGGTTCGGCGGTGGTGATGGTGGCGCTCACCCGGCGGAGTCTACGTGGACGGACCTCTTCCGGTCGGCGCGGCGGGGGCGCCCGCGCGCCAGGACGTGGGCGGTCGTCGCGGCGCCGGGGGCGCTCCGGCCGACAATGACGCTTCGCAATCCCTCCACAAACACCCGTGCCTGCCGATACCGTATGCGCCAGTCCATGCCACCTGGCCAAATCCGGCCGTCGTGGGACAGGACCGGGCACAGCTGGGGGTTGGACACGATGGCCGCACCGGCGGAACGGCCCGTGGTGGCGGGGGCGGCGCGGGACCGCGGCAGGACGGCCGACGTGCTGGCCGCCGGGGTGCTCGGCGGCTGCGCGGTGTGGGCGCTGATCAGCGCGGCGGCGGACGGTGGCAGGCCGGAGGGGGTGCTGCTGGCCGTGCTCGCGGTCGCCGCAGGCTTTGTCTGCGGCCGGATCTGCGGATCGCTGGTGCCGGTGGCCACGGCCGCCGCCATGGCGTTCGTGGGGCTCGCCGGGGCGGTGGCATCAAGCCAGGGGGTGTTCGGGGCCGCTGTGACGGTCGCCACGCCGCCGGGCGACGCGGGCGCGGTGGCCGCGCTGCTGGTGCTGGCCGCCGGGGCGGCGTGCTGCGCGGCCTCGGCGGCGCGGCGGCCCAGGACCCGTTCCTGGCTGTGGCTGCTGGCGCTGGTGATCGCGGGTGCGGCGCTGCCGCTCGGTTCCGTGGTGGGTTTCCTCGCCGCGCTCGGTGTGCTGCTGTGCTCGCTGGCGGCGGCGCGGACCCGGCGCAGGGCGGCGGCGCTCGCCGGGTTCGCGCTGCTGACGGCGGTGGTCGTGGGGACGGGCTGGGCGGTGGCCGAGCAGGCGCTGCCCGCGGGGCTCACGTCCTCGCTGGAGGGGCAGCTCACCCAGCACCGGGTGCGGCTGTGGCAGGACGCGGCGGCCCTGGCGAAGGAGCATCCGCTGCTGGGCGTGGGCCCCGACCGCTTCGGCGATCTGTCCCCCGCGGCGGCGCAGTCGCTGGACGACGACGGCAAGCCGCACTCGGCGCCGCTCCAGCAGGCGGCGGAGCAGGGCGCGGTGGGGCTGGCGCTGCTCGGCGCGGTGTACGGCGGGCTGCTGCTCGCGCTGGGCCGCTCGCCGTGCTCCACCCCGGTGGTGCTGACCGCTGGCGCCGCGCTGACAGGGCTGGCCGGGCTGGCGAGCGTCGGCAACGCGCTGAGTTTCACCTCGGTGACGGCGGGCGCGGGCCTGCTCGCGGGGCTGGCCACGGCGCGGCGTGCCGTCGCAGCGCCGCCCGCGGCCCCGGCTGTGTGGCAGGACGCCTAGCGCCGTCCGCCCCGAGGGCGGGCCCCGCGGTGTCTGGTGCGCTGCGCTCCCTCCGTATCCCTCCGCCCCGGCGTCTGACGCGTCCTTCGGATGCCGAGCGCTCCCGCACGGCGGAGGGTCACCCCGTACCGGATGTACCGGATGTACCGGATGTACCGGATGTACCGGGGTGATCCGACAACGCGGCGCGCGTGCGCGCCAGGCGCCACGGGGCAGGCGGGACTTCGAAGACAGGGCCCAGGGCGTGTCCGCAACGTGGCGTCGTCCGCCCGCCCCCAGGGTGTACGCGTCGCGGTCGGTGGTTCAGGCGCTCGCGGGGTCCGGTTCGGTCAGCGGGCGCAGCCGGCCGCGGATCACCCGTACCGCCGCCTCGGCGTCGTCCACCGTCACGGTGAAGATCCGGCCGTCGCCGAGTCTGAGGACCACGCCCTCGCCCCGGCGTACCACCACGGCGGTGCCCATCTCGGGCCGCCAGCGGTAGCCCCAGCCGCCCCACTGGCGCGGGGTGACCCTGGGGACGAAGTGGGCGTCGACGACATGGGCGAGTTCGATGCGGCGGCGCGGCAGGCCCATGTGCCCGCAGCGCACCTCCAGGCAGTCGTCGTCGACCCGGACGGCCACGTGGACGAAGGCCAGGGTGCCGAAGAGGATCAGCAGGCCGGCCGCCACGCAGCCGACGACGGACATCAGCAGCGCGGCGATGCCGGTGGTCCAGCTGGAGTCGACGGCCAGCTCCACGCCGAGCGCGACGCACGCGGCGCCCGCGGCCGCCAGCAGCCACTGCGCGCGGTTGGTCGCTCGGCCGGTCCAGGTTTCGGGTGGGGGCCCATCGGGGTGGCCCTCTTGCCGGGGGTGCTCCCTCATGCCATGCAGCGTACTCAGATTCCGCGCGTACGGGAGTGCTGTGGACGGCCGGACGGGGGCATCCGCTCACCCCGGCCGGGGATCGGTAGGGGATCGGCAGGGGCTCGGTAGGGGATCGGGCGACGGTTCCCCGCCCGGGGCCCGTCCGCCCCGTCCGCCCGCGTACCCCTGGGGCCCCGCGCGGTCAGCGCGGCTGGCCCACGGCGGTCAGCAGCCGTCCCTCGGCGTACGTCAGCGCGGTCGCCGGAAGCTCGGCCTCCACTCCGCCGAGCAGCACCGTCAGCCGGGGCGCGGGCCGACCGGCGCGGTCGGTGGCCGGGCCGGTGGCCGACTGCCCGATCCGGCGCAGGGCCTGCGCGGCGACGGCACCGGCCGATCCGAGGAGGTCGGGGGCCGGCCGGCCGGGGCGCCGGAGGGCGGTGCGGATGCGCTCGGCGACCAGTTCGTAGTGGGTGCAGCCCAGGACGACGGTCCGCACGTCGGGCGGTGTCAGCGCGGCGGCCTCGGCCACGGCCCGGTCGATCGCGGCCTCGTCGGCGTGCTCCACGGCGTCCGCGAGTCCGGGGCAGGGCACCTCGGTGACCCGGATGTGGGAGGCGAAGTCACGGATCAGCGCGCGCTGGTAGGGGCTGCCGGTGGTGGCCGGGGTCGCCCAGATGGCGACGGGTCCGCCGGACGCCGCGGCGGGCTTGATCGCCGGGACCGTACCGATGACGGGCAGCAGCGGCTCCAACTCGGCGCGGAGCGTGGGCAGGGCGTGCACGGAGGCGGTGTTGCAGGCGACGATCAGGGCGTCCGGGCGACGTTCTGCCGCCGCGCGTGCCACCGCGAGCGCGAGCTGGGTGAGGTCCTGCGGAGTACGCGGGCCCCAGGGCATGGTGTCGGGGGCCGAGGAGAGCACGAGGTCCGCGTCGGGGCGCAGCTCTCGTACCGCGTGGGCCGCCGCGAGCAGGCCGATGCCGGAGTCCATGAGCGCGATCTTCACCCGGTCACCATAGTCGACGGTACTTGCGGTCCCGGCGTCGTGGTGCAGACTGCGGCGGATGAGCGCCATTGCCTGGATCGCCGTGGGTTCGCTGACCGCCTGGGGCTGGCTGTTGCTGGGTCAGGGGTTCTTCTGGCGTACGGATCAGCGGCTGCCCGGACGCGGGGGCCGTGCGCGGGCGGAGTACGAGAGTCTCAGACGCCCCAAGGAGCTGGGCCAGGACGACCTGGCGCGGCAGTGGCCGTCCGTCGCGGTCGTGGTGCCCGCGCGCGACGAGGCGGCGGTGCTTCCCGAGTCGCTGCCGTCGCTGCTGGCCCAGGTGTATCCCGGGGAGGCCGAGATCTTCCTCGTGGACGACGGCAGCTCGGACGGCACCGGCGCGCTCGCCCGTGAACTGTCCGCGCGGTACGGCGGTCTGCCGCTGACGGTGTCGTCGCCCGGCGAGCCGGAGCCGGGCTGGACCGGCAAGCTGTGGGCGGTGCGCCACGGCATCGCGCTGGCCCGCTCCAGCGCCCGGGTCCCGGACTTCCTGCTGCTCACGGACGCGGACATCGCCCATGAGCCGGACAGCCTGCGGGAGCTGGTCGTCGCCGCCGAGTCGCACGATCTGGACCTGGTCTCGCAGATGGCGCGGCTGCGGGTCGCCAGCGTCTGGGAGAAGCTCGTGGTGCCGGCGTTCGTGTACTTCTTCGCGCAGCTGTATCCGTTCCGCTGGATCAACCGTCCCGGCGGCAGGACGGCGGCGGCGGCCGGTGGCTGTGTGCTGCTGCGTACGGAGACCGCGGTACGGGCGCGGGTGCCCGACTCGTTCCATCAGGCCGTCATCGACGACGTGTCGCTGGCCAAGGCGGTGCGGCGGGGCGGCGGCCGGATCTGGCTGGGGCTGGCGGAGCGGGTGGACAGCGTCCGGCCCTACCCGGGCCTCGCCGATCTGTGGCGGATGGTATCGCGCAGCGCGTACGCGCAGCTCAGGCACTCTCCGCTGCTGCTCGTGGGAACGGTGGCCGGGCTCGCGGTGATATATCTGGCGCCACCGGCCGCGCTCTGCGCGGGAGTGTTCGGCGGCGACCTGCCCGCGGGCCTGCTGGGGTTCGCCGCGTGGGCGGTGATGACGGGAACGTACATCCCGATACTGCGCTACTACCGGCTCTCGCTGTGGCAGGCTCCGGTGCTGCCGCTGACGGCGTCGCTCTATCTCCTGATGACGGTCGACTCGGCCGTACAGCACTACCGGGGGCGCGGCGCCGCCTGGAAGGGCCGCACCTACAGCCGCCCGGAGGCGGCGCCGGACCGCTGAGGGCCGCCGCCGGGCGGGGCCTGGCGTAGACCGGCCGGTCGCGGGCGCGCC
>NZ_QQNA01000025.1 GCF_003346515.1 Streptomyces corynorhini | reverse complement strand
GCCCTTCCCGCGGGCGCGGCGGCACGGGGGGTGCCCGCCGCGAGCGCGGGAAGGGCGAACGCGGTCGCGCCGAGGGTGGCCGCCGTGGCGATGGCGGCGGCGAGAGTTATGGGGCGGCGAGTGGCTGCCATGGTGGGTGTTCTCCTCGTATGCGGATGTCGAGAGGGCTGGATGCACGTGTCGTGGGCCACGGATGGCCGGTGACGTGCGATGCGTGTGGGGGGAGGCTGAACGGAAGGGTCGTACGGTTCAGGTGGTGTCGGTCCCCGTGGCGCCAGGCCCCGCACCCGGTCCCGTGGCACCAGGCCCCGTGCCGCCCGGCCCTGTGGCGCCGCGCCGCCTGCGGATCAGGAAGAACGCGGCCCCGGCGGCTGCCAGCACGCCCGCGCCGATCGCGCCGTACGTGCCGGCGCCCACGGACGACGACGAGGCGGCGGCCTCGGTGGCAGGGGCGGCCGGTCCGGTCGCGGTGGCGGACGGGGCGGCGGAGGGCGACGCGGAGGCCGCAGCGGCCGTGTCGCTGCCGAGGTCCGGAAGGGCGGGCAGCTGGGCCTTCTCGGCGGTGGTGACGGCGAGTGAGACGGGGTCCATCTCCGTCCCGGCCGGGTAGAGCGAACCGAACGCCTTGGCACCCTGCGCGGTCAGCGTGGCCGGGGCCTCGGTGAGGGCTGCCAGCCCGTCCTTCGGCGTGAAGTCCTCGGCGGGGAAGGTGACCAGCGGTACGGCGGCCTCGCCGGAGGCGGTGGCCTTCGCGGCGCCGTCGGCCTTCGCGGAGTCGTCGGCCTTCCCCGCGCCGTCGGCCTTCGCGGCGCCGTCGGCCTTCGCGGAGTCGGTGGCCTTCCCCGCGCCGTCGGCCTTCCCCGCGCTGTCGGCCTTCCCCGCGCCGTCGGCCTTCGCGTCGGTCACCTTCGCGTACAGCGTGCCCTTGTCGTCCTTCACCTTGACGGCGACCTCGCTCAGCGTCAGGTCGAGCCCGGTGCCCGTGAAGCGGATCCGGCCCGCGAACGCGGCGTCGAGCGTGCCCTTCTTGGCGTCGTACGCGCCCTTGCCCTTCGGGAAGCGGAAGAGCGCGCCGCCGTCCTCGGCTCCGCCGGACAGCGTCCACTCCCCCTGCGCGATGGAGCCGGTGACGTACTCGCGGTAGGTACGGCGGACCCCCCAGTCGACGGCCGCGGCCTGGAAGGAGGCCGCCTTCTCCGTCGCCGAGACCGAGGGCGACGGCGCGGACGGCGCCGTGGCGGTGGCCTTCGGCTCGGCCGACCGCGGCGGTTGCTTCGCCGCCTCGACGTCCACGGAGAGACTCACCGGGTCCAGCTCCGTACCCGCCGTGTAGTACCCGGCGAAGGCGGCGGCGCCCTGCGAAGTGAGCGTAGCCGGTACGTTGTTGAGGGCGATGGGGCTGCCGCCGCCCCGCATGTCGATCCCGGACAGATTGAGCGAGGCGAACGCGACCTGGGTGGACGTGGTGACCTTGCCGGTCCCCCGCGCCTTGCTGACCATGTCCGCGTGGAGCGTGCCGCTGCCGCCGGAGATCCGCACGGTCGGGTTGGAGATGGTCAGGTCGAGTTCACTCGTACCGTCGGACTTCTTGTGGCCGGTGAAATGGACCCCGCCGGAGAAGCCGGAGCGGAACGCGCCGCTCGCCGGGTCGTAGGTCCCGCTCGCCGAGTGGAACCGGAATTGGCTGCCGCCGACCGTGGCGGCGCCGCCCGTGAGCGTCCAACTCCCTTGGGCGATAGGCCCGGTGATATAGCTCTGGAACGAGGATTTGATTCCCCAGTCCAGTCGGCCGCCCCGCACCGTACGGTCCGCCGCGTGCGCGCCCGTGGCGGGGAGCAGAGCCACCGGCAGCGCCAGCAGAAGCGCGACGACGAACGCGCGCACGGGTCTGAACGACAGCATGAAAGTCACTCCCACGGTGTGTACGTCTGAACGCGCCCGGCCGAAACGACGAAACGACGTATCGGCGAAACAGCGATGCGGCGATGCGGCGATGCGGCAAAACAGCGACGCAGGGAAAACGGGAATCCGAAAAGACCCCCCGGGCCTGGAAAGCGAGGTAAGGCTAACCTAAGCTACATCCGTCCCCTGCTGGAACCCCCTCCGGCACTGGAAACAGAACAGGATGGTGCGCTCCGTGCGCGGATCACGTCTGGCGGGTGCGCTCCTCTCCGTACTCGCCCTCACCCTGACCGCCTCCGGCTGCGGAGGCGGAGGCGGGGACGGGGGCGGGGGCAGCGGCGGAGGCGGCACGGACGCGGAACGGACGCATCAGGACAAGCGGGCCGGAGCCGCCAGCGGCGCGGGCGCCGACCGGGTGGAGCCGCTGGCGGCCGTCCCGAAGCCCGAGTTGCCGGCCACCGTCGCCTCGGCGGACGGCCGGAAGGTCACCGTCACCTCTGCCGACCGCGTCGTGCCGCTCACCGGATCGCTGAGCGAGATCGTCTTCACGCTCGGTCTCGGGAAGCAGGTGGTGGCGCGCGACATCACCGCCACGTTCGAGCAGGCCGAGAAGTTGCCGGTCATCACCCGCGCCCACGACGTCTCCGCCGAGGGCGTGCTCTCGCTCAGGCCGACGCTCGTCATCGCGGACACCACCACGGGACCGGCCGAGGCCATCGGCCAGATCCGTGACGCGGGCATCCCCCTCGTCGTGGTGGAACCGGCGAAGAGCCTCGCCGACGTCGGGAAGCGGATCGACACGGTCGCCGCCATGCTGGGCGTCAAGGCGGCGGGCGACGAGCTGCGGCGGCGTACGGAGGACCGGATCGCCGCCGTACAGAAGGACATTCCCGAGCCAGAGGCGGGCAAGAGGCCCCGGGTCGCCTTCCTCTACCTGCGCGGGTCGGCCGCCGTCTACCTGCTGGGCGGCGCCCGGTCCGGGGCGAGTTCGCTGCTGGAGGCGGCGGGCGCAGTCGACGCGGGGAAGGAGTCGGGGCTCTCCAAGGACTTCACCCCCATCACCAGCGAGGCCCTGGTCAAGGCGGCGCCCGACGCGATTCTGGTGATGACCAAGGGGCTGGAGTCGGTGGGCGGGATCGACGGCCTGGTGAAGATCCCCGGGGTCGCCGAGACACCGGCCGGAATGGACCGGAAGGTCGTCTCGTACGCGGACGGGGTGCTGCTGAACTACGGCCCGCGCACGGACGAGGTGCTCCGCTCGATCGTCGAGCAGCTGTACGGGAACGGGAAGTGACGTGACGACAACTCCCGTCCCGAAAACCGGGACAGGCAAAGCGGCAGGCACAGGCACAGGGGCAGGCACAGGGGCAGGGACAGACGACGCGGCAGGGGCTGACGCGACGGAGACGGCCGAGAACGCCGAGACGGCTGACGCGGCAAAGACGGCCGAGGCCGCCACAACAGCCGCAACAGCCACAACAGCCACAACAGCCACAACAGCCACAACGTCCGCAACAGCCACAGCGTCCGCGACAGCCGACAAGACCGCCCCCCGGCGCCTCCCCGGCCGGACCGTGCTGCTGACCGCCGGGCTGATCAGCGCGCTGGCCGTGCTCTGCCTGCTCTCCGCGGGCATCGGCGCCTACCACATCCCCCTCGGCGACGTGCTGTCCTCCGTCCAGCACCGCGCCGGTCTCGGCGGGGCGGCGCTGGACCGGGTCGGCGAGAGCGTGCTGTGGAACGTACGGCTGCCCCGCGTCGTCCTCGCCCTGCTCGTCGGCGCCTCGCTGGGCTGCGCGGGCGCGCTCATGCAGGGCGTGTTCGGCAATCCGCTCGCCGAGCCGGGCGTCATCGGGATCTCGGCGGGCGCGGCGGCCGGTGCCGTGGCCGCGATCGGGCTGGGGCTGACCCTGTTCGGCAACTGGACGGTGACGGTCTTCGCGTTCGTCGCCGGGCTGGGGACCGTCCTGCTGGTGTACGCGCTGTCCCGGTCGGGCGGGCGTACGGAAGTGGTGACGCTGATCCTGACCGGCATCGCGGTCAACGCGTTCGCGGGGGCCCTGATCGGCCTCTTCATCTTCTTCGCCGACAACGCGCAGATCACCCAGATCACCTTCTGGCAGCTCGGTTCACTCGCGCAGGCGACCTGGCCGAAGGTGCTCGCGGTGCTGCCGTGTGCGGTGGCGGGGCTGGTCGCCGCCCCCTTCTACGCCCGGAGACTGGACCTGCTGGCGCTCGGCGAACGGCCCGCCAGGCACCTGGGCGTGGACGTGGAGCGGCTGCGTATCGTCCTCGTCCTGGTGGTGGCGCTGCTCACGGCGGCGGCGGTCGCGGTGGCGGGGATCATCTCCTTCGTCGGGCTGCTGGTACCGCATCTGCTGCGGATGGCGAACGGCCCCGGCCACCGCTTCCTGGTGCCGGGCAGCGCGCTGGGCGGCGCGGTGGTGCTGCTCGCGGGCGATCTGGCGGCCCGCACGGTGGCGGCCCCCGCGGAGCTGCCGCTCGGGGTGCTGACGGCCCTGTTCGGGAGTCCGTTCTTCTTCTGGCTGCTGCGCAGGACGCGGCGTAGGCAGGGTGGTTGGGCATGAACCGGCGAGCAGGGTGGTTGGGCATGAACCCGCGACCAGGATGGATGGGCATGAGCCGTACCAGGGCCGCGAGCCTCAGAGGTCTGTTCGCCGCGCGCTCGCGCGCCCTCCCTCCTCCCGTCTCCCCCGGCTGCCCCGTCGCCGAGGCCCACGGCCTCGGTGTGCGGCTCGGCGGGCGCGAGGTGCTCGGCGGGATCGATCTGACCGCGCGCGCCGGTGAGGTGCTCGCGCTCGTCGGCCCGAACGGCGCCGGGAAGTCGACGCTGCTGGCCGCGCTCGCCGCCGATCTACGGCCCGACCAGGGCGAGGTACGGATCGGCGGGCGGCCCGTCGACGCGTGGTCGGCGCCCGAACTCGCCCTGCGCCGCTCCGTGCTGCCGCAGGCCGCGACGCTGTCCTTCCCGTTCCCGGTCGAGGACGTCGTACGGATGGGACGGGCGCCGTGGGCCGGGACGGCGCTGGAGGACGAGGACGGGGCGGCCGTCGCCGAGGCGATGGCGGCCACCGAGGTCACCGCGTTCGCGCCGCGCCCCTTCTCCGCGCTCTCCGGCGGCGAGCGCGCCCGGGTGGCGCTCGCCAGGGTGCTGGCGCAGCGCGCCCCGCTGCTGCTGCTCGACGAGCCGACCGCCGCGCTGGACCTGCGCCACCAGGAGTTGGTGCTGCGGATCTGCCGGGAGCGGGCGCGGGCGGGCGACGCGGTCGTGATCGTGCTGCACGATCTGGGGCTCGCGGCGGCCCACGCGGACCGTACGGCCGTACTGCACGACGGCCGGATCGCGGCCGAGGGGCCGCCCGCCGAAGTCTTCCGCGACGCGTTGCTGAGCCGGGTCTACCGGCAGCCCGTCGAGGTCTTCCCGCACCCCCGCACGGGTGTTCCGCTGGTGGTGCCGAAACGGCTCTCTTGACCTGCGCCTTACCTGGTCGTGGCCCGGTCCGGGAGGTGCTGTGACCGGCCCGTGTCCGGGCCGTGTCCTGAGGCGGCCCGGAGGGCGAATTGAGAGCTGAATCACTGGACGGACGGATATTACTGAGGTAAGCCTCAGTTAAGTTGGGCCGGTTCGCTTCCCCGCCATGTCCGTCTTCTCGCCGTTTCCTTCCATCGTGGAGTCCCGTATGCGACCCGTCCGTCCCGGACCCGCCCGTCTCTCCGTCGTCACCGCCGCCGTCACGGTGGCCGCGCTGACAGCCGTCACCGGCTGCACGGCGAAGAGCGACTCCAAGGCCGGCGGCAGCGCCGTCCAGGTGACGGCGGGGGACGACTCCTGCGAGGTGTCGAAGAACGCGTTCCCCGCGGGCCATGTGGAGCTGGCCATCGAGAACAAGGGCTCGAAGGTCACCGAGGTCTATCTCCTCTTCCCCGACGACCGGATCGTCACCGAGCGCGAGAACATCGGCCCGGGTACGAAGGCCAAGGTGACCGCCGAGGTCAAGGCGGGCAGCTACGAGATCGCCTGCAAGCCCGGCATGAAGGGCAGCGGCATCCGCCAGAAGGTCACCGTCACCGGCGGTACGGCGGCCAAGCGCAGCCCGGAGATGGACGCCGCCGTCGCCGCGTACCGCACCTACGTCCAGGAGCAGGCGGACGAGACGCTGCCGAAGGTGAAGGTCTTCACGGACGCCGTGCGCGCCGGTGATCTGGCGGCGGCCAAGAAGGCGTACGCGCCCTCGCGCATCGGCTGGGAGCGCACCGAGCCGGTCGCCGAGTCGTTCGGCGACATCGACCCGAAGGTCGACACCCGCGCGGACGGCCTGGAGGACGGCCAGAAGTGGACCGGCTGGCACCGGCTGGAGAAGGAGCTGTGGCAGGACGGCACGCTCGGCGCGGACGCCACGTCCCTCGCCGACGAGCTGGACAAGGATCTCCTCGACTGGCAGAAGCGGGTCGGCAAGGCGGAGATCACCCCGACCTCGATGGCCAACGGCGCCAAGGAGCTGCTCGACGAGGTCGCCTCGGGCAAGGTCACCGGCGAGGAGGAGCGCTACAGCCACACCGACCTGGTCGACTTCAAGGCCAACGTCGAGGGCGCGCAGAAGTCGTACGAGCTGCTCAAGCCGGTCGCGGAGAAGAACGACGCGGCGCTGGTGACCGAACTGGACAAGCAGTTCGCCACGTTGAACAAGCTGCTCGACAAGTACCGCGACGGCGCGGACTCCTACGAGTTCACCTCGTACGAGAAGGTCACCAAGGCGCAGCGCAAGGAGCTGTCGGACGGCGTCAACGCACTGGCCGAGCCGCTGTCCAAGCTCGCCGCCGCCGTGGTCAAGTAGGACGAGCGGGTCAGGCAGCGATGCGCGAAGACGAATCGACGGAACGGGGCGCGGCGGACGAGAACCCCGCGCCCTCCCGCCGCGCCCTGCTCGGCTGGGGCGGGGCGGGGCTCGCGCTCGGCGCTGCGGCGGCCGGCGGCGCGGCGGCGGCCCTGCGCGACGGGGACACCACGGCGCGGGCCTCGGACAGCGGCGCGGCGGTGGCCTTCCACGGCGCCCACCAGGCGGGGATCGCCACGCCCGTGCAGGACCGGCTGCACTTCGCCGCGTTCGACGTGACGACGGACGACCGTACGGAGTTGATCCAGCTCCTCAAGGACTGGACGCGGGCCGCCGAGCGGATGACGGCCGGGCACGCGGTCGGCGACGGCGCGTACGGCGGGCTGCCCGAGGCGCCGCCCGACGACACGGGCGAGGCGCTGGGCCTGCCGCCGTCCCGGCTGACGCTGACCGTCGGGTTCGGTCCCGGGCTGTTCACCCAGAACGGCGGTACGAACGGCGTCAAGAGCGGCGGTACGAACGGCGGTACGAACGGCGGCAGGAGTGACGGCAGGAGCGACGGTACGAGCGGCGGCAGGAGCGGCGGGGACCGGTTCGGGCTGGCGTCGCGTCGCCCGGCGGCCCTGGCCGACCTGCCGAAGTTCCCCGGCGACAGCCTCGATCCGGCCCGCGGCGGCGGCGATCTGTGCGTGCAGGCGTGCGCGGACGATCCACAGGTCGCCGTGCACGCGATCCGCAACCTCGCCAGGATCGGCTTCGGGAAGGTCGCGGTGCGCTGGTCGCAGCTCGGCTTCGGCAAGACGTCCTCGACCACCCCGGGCGCCCAGACCCCCCGTAACCTCTTCGGTTTCAAGGACGGCACCAGCAATATCGCCGGTACCGAGTCCGACGCGCTGGACCGGTACGTCTGGGCGGCGGCGAAGGACGGCGCGGAGTGGATGGCCGGTGGCTCGTACCTGGTCGCCCGCCGGATCTCCATGCGGATCGAGAGCTGGGACCGCACCTCGCTCCAGGAGCAGGAGGACGTCTTCGGCCGGGACAAGGGCGAGGGCGCGGCGGTCGGCAGGGCGCGCGAGCACGACAAGCCCAACCTCAAGGCGATGCTGCCGACTTCGCATGTGCGCCTGGCCCATCCCGATGCTCACCACGGGGTGCGGATGCTGCGCCGCGGCTACTCGTTCACCGACGGCACGGACGGTCTCGGCCGGCTCGACGCGGGGCTGTTCTTCCTGGCGTACCAGCGCGACATCCGGGACGCCTTCATCCCCGTACAGCGGTCCCTGGCGCGCTCGGACGCGCTGGGCGAATACATCCAGCACGTGGGTTCAGCGGTCTTCGCGATCCCGCCGGGCGTCCGGGACAAGGGCGACTGGTGGGGCCGGACGCTGCTCTCCTGACCCGCTTCACAGGCTTCACAAGCTACGTTTCGTAAGGAGTTCCGGACGTGTTCGGAAACTATCTGATCGGCCTGCGCGAGGGCCTTGAGGCCAGTCTCGTCGTCTGCATCCTGATCGCGTACCTGGTGAAGACGGAGCGGCGGGACGCGCTGCGCCCCATCTGGATCGGTATCGGGGTCGCGGTCGTGCTGGCGCTGGCGTTCGGCTTCGGGCTGGAGTACGGCTCGCAGGAGCTGACGTTCGAGGCGCAGGAGGCGCTCGGCGGGTCGCTGTCGATCATCGCGGTGGGCCTGGTCACCTGGATGGTCTTCTGGATGCGCCGTACCGCACGGCACTTGCGGGCGGCGCTGGGCGCCAAGCTCGACGCGGCGCTCCAGATGGGTACGGGGGCGCTGGTCGCGACGGCGTTCCTGGCGGTGGGCCGGGAGGGGCTGGAGACGGCGCTGTTCGTCTGGGCCTCGGTACGGGCGTCCTCGGACGGCACGCACGCGCCGCTGATCGGGGTGCTGCTGGGGCTGGCGAGCGCGGTGGTGCTGGGCTGGCTGTTCTACCGGGGCGCGCTGCGGATCAATCTGGCCAAGTTCTTCACCTGGACCGGCGGGATGCTGGTGGTCGTCGCGGCGGGCGTGCTCGCGTACGGCGTCCACGACCTCCAGGAGGCGGGCTTCGTGGGCGGGTTGTCGCACACGGCTTTCGACATCAGCTCGGCGATCCCGCCGGACAGCTGGTACGGCACGCTCCTCAAGGGCGTGTTCAACTTCCAGCCGGACCCGACGGTGGTTCAGGTCATCGTCTGGTTCCTGTATCTGGTCCCGGCGCTCGCGCTGTTCCTCGCCCCGGTAGGGTTCGGACGTCCAGCGGGGGTCCCCGTAGGGGTCAAGGAGCAGAAGGCGACCGATGAGCAGGCTGGGAAGTCCGATTCGGGCAGCGGCGGGGCTCGCGACGGTGACGGTGCTGTCGCTGACGGCGAGCGGATGCGTGACGGTGCACGGGGAGTTGGCGGTGCTTCCGGCGGTGGACCGGAGTGAGGCCGGACAGGCGCTGAAGGATTTCACCGACGCGTACAACGCGGCCGACAAGGCGTACGATCCGGCGCTCGACGCGGACCGGGTGACCGGTCCGCTGGGCGCGATCAACCAGGCGGGCCTGAAGTCCCGGTCGATCACGAGCCCGGGGGGCAATCCGGCGCACCAGGCGCTGGAGCTGTCCGACGCCAAGTTCACGATCCCCAAGAAGGCGGGCTGGCCGCGCTGGTTCGTCGCGGACACCGACAGCAACCGCGACAAGGACGACGGCGGGCCGAACGACACCCGCTGGGTGCTGGTCTTCGTACGGAGCGGGCCGGACGCCGAGTGGCAGGTGCCGTATCTGACCATCCTCCCGGAAAACGGCGTCCCGGCCTTCAAGAAGGACACGGACGGCTTCGCCGAGCCGGTGGAGCCGGACAGCGAGGCGCTGGCGGTGGCGCCCGGGAAGCTGAGCGCGGAGTACGCCTCGTACCTGGGCGACGGAAAGCCGGCGCACTTCGCCGACGGACCGCACACCAGCCAGTGGCGGGAGACGCGCAAGACGAAGGAGCGGCTGCCCGGGATAGCCACCCAGTACCTCGACCAGGCGGCCACGGACGGCGACTTCGCCCCGCTGGGGCTGCGGACGGCGGACGGGGGCGCGCTGGTCTTCTTCGCGACGCGCTACTTCGAGCGCCAGACCGGTGCGAAGGGGGTGCGTCCGAAGGTGAGCGAGGACGTCAGGGCGCTGATGACGGGCGAGGTGACCAACACCCTGACGAAGGAGTGGGTCTCCAGCCAGGTGGTGCTGGTGCCGCGCGCCGACGCGGACACCCCGACGGTGGAGGTCGCGGGGCGGCTCCAGGGCGTCACCGGGGCGAAGGGGTCGTAGGGGTCGTAGGGCGCACGGGACTTGTGGGGTGCGCGGGTTCTCCGGCACGGGCGGGATTTCCGGAGCGCGCGGGACTTGTGGGGCGCGCGGGATTTCCGGAGCGCGCGGGACTGATAGGGCGCGCGCGGGCCCGGAGGGTCCGTACCCCCGGGCCGGGCGTCGGATCAGCGGCCGAGCGGCCAGGCCACGGCGTGCGGATCCAGCTCGCCGTTCTCCCCCGCGTACCGGGCGCAGGCGTCGGTCAGGGTCTCCAGCAGCGTCAGCGGGTCGGGCAGCGGATGCTCGGGGCCGCGCAGCCACCGTACGGACAGCTCGCCGGGCAGCCGAGCAGGCGGTACGAGCACGTAGCTGCCCCGGCAGTGCCAGCGCAGGCCCGGGTGCTCGTCCATCGTCTCGGGGTGGCAGTCCAGCTCACACGGCCACCACTCGTCCTCGTCCTCCGGGGTGCCCCGGGTCGCGGTGAAGAAGAGCATCCGGTCGCCGCCGGAGTCGGCCACCGGGCCGACGTCGATGCCGCGCTCCAGCAGGCGTTCCAGTGCGCTGCCGCCCGCTTCGAGCGGGACGTCCAGGACGTCATGGACCATGCCGGTCGCGGTGATGAAGTTGGCCTCGGGCTGGTTGCGCGCCCAGCGCTCGATCTGCGGCCGGTCGGTGGTCGACTGGGTCTGCCACGCGAAGGAGAGGGGGTGCCTGGCCGGGGTGGGACAGCCGATCCGGTCGCAGGAACATCGGTAGCCGACCGGGTGGGCCGCGGGCGAGATGGGCATACCGGCGTCGGCGACAGCGAACAGCAGCGCCTCACGACCCGCCGCGTCTCCCTCGCCGAACGCGGAATCACCGGCGTTCTTCTTGGGGCGCCTGCGCAGCCACTGGGGAATCCTGCTCTCCGTGCCGCGGTAGCGGCCGAAATCGTCGCCCATCTATCCCCTCACATCTCCTGCCGGTGCCGCTGCCGCACTCTGCCATGGTCGCACCATCCTGCTCCTCGTGTGGCCGTGAGCCCCAACCGGGGTAGGAGGGCCCATCCCTCGCACCGGAATCTATTGCGGCTTATGAGGCGATATACGGCGCCGTTCGGGGGCGCTGGAGCCGGTGGCGTTCACCACACCCGCCCCATGTGCCTCCACGCGCCCCCGCGCGCCCCCCTCGGGGTTACGGCTGCGGGGCCCGCGCGAGGTTACGGCTGCGGGACCCGCTCAGGGCGGCGACGCGTCCCGCCCTGAGCCCGTCCCGGTCAGGGGCGCGGGGCCAGACCGTACAGGGCGTACTCCACGACGGCGTCGGTGTACTCGTGTGTCAGCGGCGCCGTCCGCAGCATCCAGCGGTGAGTCACGGGACCCACCAGCAGCTCCAAGGCGATCCGCGGATCAACGCCCCGCCGCACGCCCCCCGCCTCCGTTGCCTGGGCGGCGGTGAGGCGCCGTACGTACAGCTGGAGCTGCGGCTCCAACAACTTCCGGACGAACTCCGTCCCCAGCTCCAGGTTGACGATCCCCTCGGCGGCCAGCGCGCGGGACGGCACATCGAACCGTGGGTCGTTCATCTGGTCGACCGTGGCCCGCAGGACCAGTTTGAGGTCCGCCTCCAGATCGCCGGTGTCCGGGATCGCGTACGCCTCCGACTCCGACTCCCCTTCTCCTCCGACCTCTCCGGCCCCTGCGGCCTCTCCGGTGAGGTCGAGGAACGCCTCCAGCAGCACGGCCGCCTTGGAGGGCCACCAGCGGTAGATGGTCTGCTTGCCGACCCCGGCACGGGCCGCGATGCCCTCGATCGTCGTCTTCGCGTACCCCACCTCCCCGATCAGCGCGAGGGCCGCTTCGTGGATCGCGCGGCGCGAGCGCTCGCTGCGCCGGGAGGAGTCGGGGATCTTTCGCTGCGCACGTTCGGCCATGGCGCCCAATCTACCGACCGGACAGGACGGTACGTATCGTCTCGAACGGGACCGGACCACGGAACCCGACCCCCTACCACTCCGTATCACTCCTCATCACTCCCTATCTGCCCCCTGAAAGAAGTTCTTTAAGGTAATATTCAGCGTCATGGAGAGCCCTGAGCGTGATCTGTACTCGGTCGGCGAGGTGGCCGAGCTGCTCGGGCTGCACGTACGGACCGTCCGCAACTACGTCCGCGACGGTCGGCTCAAGGCCGTCAGGATCGGCAAGCAGTACCGCGTCAGCCGGGCCGATTTCGAGGCGCTGACCAGCCTCCCGGACCCGGACGCGGCGCCGGGGACCCCGGCGGCCACCACCCCGCGCGGGCACGTCGAGGTGTCGAGCATCGTGCAGATCGACGCGATCGGCCCGGACGCGGCGAGCCGGTTGAGCACCCTCGTCACGGCCGCCGCGCAGGCCGAGCGGGATGCGCCGGATCCACTCCGTATCCAGACCGTCTACGACAAGGAGCGAGCCCGCATGAAGATCGTGATCCTCGGCGACCCCGCCACCACCGCCGCCCTGCTGAACCTGGTCGACGGTGTGCTGGCACCGGGCAACGGCATGCTCACGACCGAAACCCGGACCGGTGCCGGTGCCGGGGCTGGTGCTGGTGCCGGGGAGGCGTCGGACCATGCCTGACCTCCTGGTGGAGCACCACGGCGTCCCCGTACTCGTCTGCGCCGCCGACGGCCCGCCGATCGCCTCCGCGCAGGACGCGCTCGACCATCTGGTCGGCGCGGCCTTCGACCAGGCGGAGGTGGTCGCGGTCCCGGCGGAACGGCTCGACGACACCTTCTTCGACCTCAGCACCGGCGTCGCGGGCGAGATACTCCAGAAGCTGGTGAACTACCGGCTCCGCCTGGTGGTCGTCGGCGACATCTCCCGCCATCTGGCGGCCAGTTCCTCCCTCCCCGGCCTCGTCCGCGAATCGAACCGGGGACGGCAGGTCTGGTTCGTACCCGATCTGGCCGCCCTCGCGGACCGCTTCAAGCGGCCGGAGTAGCGACCAACAGGGCGGGGTCGATCAGCGGCCTTTCAGACGGGTGCGGTGGAGAGCCGCGAGTGCGGCGAGTTGACGCTCCTCGTACGGAGTCGCCGGGCGGAGCGAGACCCGGTGCGTCTGCCAGTGGAGCCCCGTCGGGCGTACGACGCGGACCATCGGGCCGGCGAAGCCGACGATCTCGGCGGCCAGGTCGCACTGCCGGTCGAACACGACCATCCCGAGGCGGAGTTCACCCGGAGCCGGGCGGGACGCCCGGAGCGGCGCACGGGGGCTGGTACTCACGCCGGTCCCGCCGCCTTCCAGTCGCCCGAGCGTCGGTGCGGGTGGTTACGGAGTTCGTCGTTCCAGTCCCGTACCACCCGTACGTTCCCGGCCGCCCGCGCTTCCTCGCGCTGGCGGCAGAGCGCGGCGCAGACGCCGCAGTCCACCGCCGGTACGGCGTCCGGGTCCGCTGACCGGCCAGTCACGTGGCGCCCCCACTGCCGCCGCCCCCGGGCCCGGGTTCCGTGGCCACGTCGGCGGGTTCGAAGTCCGGGCAGATCCTGCTGCCACAGCGGCACGGCGGCCACTTCAGCGCGTCCCCGGGCGGGGGCTCGCCGCCCTCGGGCCACGGCCCGTACTTCGGCACGACGAGCGTCCCGTCCACCCCGAACGCCTCGATCACCATCGAGAGCCGCCTCCGCATCTCACTGCCCTCCATCGACCAGCCCCCGCAATCCACGCGCGACGCGCGCCGTCAGCTCGGGCGTCGGCTCCGCGAAGTGCCGGGGCACGCTCTCGGGAACCAGCCGGTGGTACAGGTCGGAGGCCGAAGGATCGGCCAACTCGCTCTCGTCGGCGGCGATGACCGCCGCTTCCCCGGTCGTCACAGATGCGCCCCTCCGTCGTTGAGTCATTACGGTCTGTGTTCAAGGATCGGCATGTGCGCCTAGGCTGAAAAGGGCTGCACACACGTCAACGGGCTCGGGGTGAAGGAGAGGTACACGCATGACGCACGACCAGAACAGGCCGGTGGGACCGGTCAGCGGAGCCGCCTACTTCGGTAATGAGGTACGGGAGTGGCGAGTTGAGCGGGGTCTGAGCCAACGAGAGGTGGGGGCGCCCGCGCGGTACGGGCAGCAGTACGTGGCGAAGGTCGAGGCCGGGGAGCGGATGGCGAGCCCGGAGTTCGCGGCGGGCTGCGACCAAGTCTTCGGTACGCCGGAGATGTTCGCGCGGCTACGGGACCGGTGCGCGCAGAAGGGTGGGTATCCGGACTGGTTCGAGCCGTACCGGATGCTGGAGGAGAAGGCTTCGGCGGTCCTGGATTACAGCTCGGGTTTGATCATGGGCCTGCTACAGACGGAGGCGTACGCCGAAGCGATCTTCAGGAAGGTATGCCCGAGCGACACCGTGGAACAGACCGCCGCGAAGGTCGGGAGGCGATTGAAGCGCCGCCAGATCCTCAAGAGCGCGCAGCCGCCGCTTGTTTGGGTCGTCGTGGACGAGTCATGTCTACGCCGCCGGATCGGCACGCCGGCAGTCATGGCCGCACAGTTGGCGTATCTGATCAGGGAGGCACAGTCCCCCAGCTTCACCATCCAGGTGCTCCCGTTCGATTCCGGGGCCCCCGCCTGGCCGTTGTCCTTCACACTGCTGAGGTTCGATGACAACGACGATGAGCCGGACATCCTCTACCAGGAGACCCCGAACTCAGGTCATGTGAACGACTCCCGGACTGTCGTGGCGGATGCGACCGTGCTTTACGATCGGCTACGTGCCGACGCGCTTTCCCCGGAAGCGTCGCTCGACTTTATGCACAAGGCGATGGAGGAATGGACCCAATGAACACACCCGATCTCTCCGCCGCGCACTGGGAGAAGTCCAGCTACAGCAACGGCCAGGAAGGCCAGTGCGTCGAGTTCGCCCGTAACCTCGCCGCCACCTCCGGCATCGTCCCCGTCCGCGACAGCAAAACCCCCACCGGCCCGGTCCTCACCCCCACCCCCGCCGCCTGGACCGACTTCGTCGCCTTCGCCGCCCGGTAACAGCACGGACAACGGCACGGATGGCCCCGCCCACGCGTCCACGCACGCACGGGCGGGGCCACGAGTACGGCTACGCGGCCTGTCCGCTCACCACGCCGCCACGGGGTTGTCCGGCGAGTCCAGCCACGCCCGTTCGCCGTCCGCGTCCACGGTCAGGCCGAAGCGGGGGAAGTCTGGGCTCCCCTGCTCCACCCACCACTTGTGCGCGGCTTCCACTTCGTCCCAGAGACGTCGGGGGCCCGACTGGTACACCTTGGATTCCGCGCGGTCGTCACGGAAGACCACCACCGCCCACGACCTGTCCGACAGTCCGTAGAACCACACGGCACGCTTTCCGTCGCGCTTGCGGTCGGCGATGTGGGTGACGGCGGGCACGCGCAGGCCCAGCGCGAATCCGATCACGTCGAAATTACCCGTGCCGCGCAGTTCCGCCTCGGTGACCGACGTGAACGACGTGGCGGCGGCGTCCATCGCGCCCTCCGGTACGTACGCGTCATGCCGGGGCCACGCGAACCGCTGGGAGCGCATGCGCATAAACGCCACGGGACGCGAGAACGGCCCTGACGCACTCCGGCAGTCGTCGGCGACCACCAACCGGCTTGTGGCCTCGCCTGGTCCGTAATAGGTCCCCCAGGGAACGAGGATCACGCCTCCGGGGCTGGACTGCTCCACCCATGCGAAAGGGACCTTTCGCAGACCGCACGTGGCGATGATCCGGTCGTACGGGGCCCGTTTCGCGTACCCGAGGAAGCCGTCTCCGTGCACCACCTCCACCGGCAGCCCGCAACGGTCCAACGCCTCCTGTGCCGCTGACGCGACGGCGCCGTCCACTTCTGTGGTGACGACGTTCGCGGCGCCGAGACGGTGGGCCAGAAGACCGGCGTTCCATCCCGTGCCGGCGCCGATCTCCAACACACGCTGCCCCGGCCGCACCGCGAGGTCGGCCAGCATCGAGAAGACCAGGCTCGGCATGGACGACGACGAACTGAACGACGTGCCCGGCTCCTGGCCGTCGTGAGCGCCGTCGTCCCACTGGGTGACGATGGGGTCGTCCGAGTCGGCGTACCTCTGCCACGCCTGCGGGTCCCGCCTCTTGTCGACCGCGACATTTCGGCCGGTGGCCATGGAATGCGGCCACATCAGATCCGGCAGGAAGCGGGAGCGGGGCACGGCCTCATAGGCTTCGGCCCAGTCGGGCGCCATGGAACCCGAGTCCAGGAGGCGGCGGCCCAACTCCTCATGAGTGGGCCGCCCCGCGTGCTCGGTGGAACTCGACACTATTTGTGCGTCCCCTCGCCGGGCGGCGTCGAACCGTCGGGGGTGGGCTCGTCGGTCGGCGACCACGGCTGACCGGGGTGCCCGTCTCCTTCGCCCTCGTCCTTGCCGTGCCCGCCACCTTGTGCGGTGTGGGCGATCAATCGAACGCTCATCGATTCACCTCATCCATCCAGCCCGCTACCTTATGTCACCGCATCATCACTCCCCGAGGTCGACAGCGTCAAGAGGGCCGAAAAGTCACGCCCGCGACAGCACAGCCCCCGCCGGCCCGCCGACTCCCGGCGCGCCCGGGTGAGCGCCTCCCGCACCTCCCGTGGAATCCCGCGCCTCCCGCACCTCCCACACCTCCCACACCTCCCGCGCCGGTCAGGCGTCGTACGGGTCCCGCAACGGCTGGGGTGACCGCGTCAGCCGGACGGACTCGGGAAGGCCCTTGCCCGCCGTGTAGTAACGGCCCTGGGCCTGCCCACGGGCTGTCAGCCACTCGGCGTTGACCAGTTCCCGCAGGTCGCGTTGGGCCTGCTGTTCGCTCAGCTCGGCGTCGACCTCATAGGTGGCGCGGCGTACGCGGCCGGCCATGACGGCCGGATAGAGGGCGTGCAGCATGCGATCGGGCCAGCCCCGACCGGCGACGGCCTCGTCCAGCGCGGTCCAGACGGCCGCGGTGGTCTCGACCTGACGCCGTACGGTCTGCGCCTGTTGGTGATGGGCGCGCAGGCAGAACCGCACCCAGGCGTGGGTGTCACGGTCGGGAGTCCAGACGGGACCGCCGACGTCAGCGAGGACGTCGTAGTAGCGGTAGGTGTTACGCGCGCGGCCGAGCCATTCCTCGATGCTGGAGAACTCCGGCGCCAGGATGCCCTCCCGCGCCAGCATCAAGGTCTGAAGGGCGCGGGACATACGTCCGTTGCCATCGGACCAGGGGTGGATGGCGACAAGGTTCAGATGCGCCATCGCGGCCCGCACCAGCGCGGGGGCCTGCGGATCACCGTCGTTCAGCCACGCGACCAGCTCCGCCGTCAGAGACGGCACGTCAGTAGCGGCCGGTGCGGTATAGGCCGCGGTGGCGGGATCCTCGGGCGACGTCACGTACACCGCGCCGGTACGCCACCAGCCAGGTCTCTTGAGGAGGTGGTGCCCCTGCATCATGAAATGCAGGGCGTTGAGCAGCTCCTTGCTGTAGCGGAAGTCCTCCCCGGCGTCAGCCAGACGCTGGATGTAGGTCATGGCCTGCCGGTAGCCCTCGATCTCTGCGGATACCGCGCGCCCAGCGTCAACCGGAGCCTCGCCGAGCATGATGTCCTCGACATCGGCGACGCTGGCCGCGTATCCCTCGATCGTGTTCGAGCCCGCGATCGCTCGCGCGGTCAGGTTCCGGCGCAGTTGCCCCTCCCACTGGCGCGGGGCACGCAGGTGAATCCGCAGGGCCTCCCGTATCACTTCGATCTCGTCGAGGACGCGGTGATCGTGGCGATCCAGAGAAGGCAGCGCATACAACATGAAGCAATGACACCATCATCCCATCAAGGCGTCAAACTGGAGCCCGCCGGGCGGCTTCCGCCGGAGCGGCCCGGCTCCGCCGGAGCGGTTCGCCCCCGTCAGGTCGCCCGGCCCTCACCCCACGCCTCGCCCCACGCCACGTCCCTGGCCTCCCGGTACAGCGCGCCTTGCCGCTTGGTGACCGTCTCGCGGCGCAGCCCGTCGTCCACCGTGCACAGCTCCAGCAGCACCTGGCCCTTGCGGATCTGCGGCTTGCGGGTCACCCGCGCGGGCACCGGTCGCGCGTCGAACCGTACCGCCGCGACGTAGCTGAACTTCTCGTCCTCGTACGGCAGTGAGCCGCCCTTGACCTGCCGGTGGAGGGAGGAGCGGCTGACCCGGGCCGCGAAGTGGCACCAGTCCGTGCCGGGCTCGATCGGGCAGGCGCCGTCGTGCGGGCAGGGGGCGGCGACGCGCAGGCCCGCCGCGATCAGGCGGTCCCTGGCCTCGATGATCCGCAGATAGCCGTCCGGGGTGCCCGGCTCCACGATCACCACGGCCCGCGCCGCCCGCGCGGCCTCGGTGACGAGCGCGGCGCGGTCGGGGGCGGTGAGTTCCTTCAGTACGTACGAGACGGTGACGAGGTCACTCTCCGGCAGCTTCAGCTGCGCGCCGATCCTGGCCCGCTGCCAGTCGGCGGCCCGCAGCGCGGGCACCCCGGAGGCGGCGGCCAGTTCGCGGCCGAGGGCGAGCGCGGGTTCGGCCCAGTCCAGCACGGTGGTGGTACGGGGGGCGGCGGGCCGGTCCCAGACCGCGTCCGCCGCCCATACCGCCGCCCCGGTGCCGCCGCCCACGTCGAGATGGCTTCCGGGCTCCCAGTCGGGGGCGGCGCCCGCGAGGGCGGCCAGGGCGGCCCGTACGGCCTCGTAGGTGGCCGGCATCCGGTAGGCGGCGTAGGCGGCCACGTCGGACCTGTCCCGCAGGACGGGCGCGTCGGTGGGGGTGGTGCCCCGGTAGTTGGCGATCAGCCGCTCGACGGCCTGGGCGGCCTGCTTGGGCGGCAGCCCGTCGAGCAGGCCCGCGAGCGCGGACCGCAGGGCTTCCGAGGTGGGGAGGGTGGCGTTCACCGACAAATCGTAGACGCGGATTCCGTGGCTCCGAACCGGTACGTGGGCGGGAAACGGCCGCGGGCGAAGACAAACGGACAGGGCCGTTCCGCGGGGGCGGACGGAACCGCGGAGGCCCTGAAAGCAGTTGCTACGCTACGGCTCTCGGCTGTCCAGCCGCCGCTCTCCCGGGGGGACCATGAGACAGAGGGTCGTACGGATCACCCTGGTGGTCGGGGTGATCGTGCTGGCGCTGCTCCTCCTGCTCGCCACCTGTGGCGGCAAGCAAACCACCAAGTCCAAAGCCAAGGGCACGGACGTGCCCAGGACGACGATGTCGAACGATGTCGCCGCCCGCGCGCCCCGGCTCACCGTTCCCGCCGCGTTCGACACGAAGCACGGCTGGGACATCCCGGACGGCTCCACCGAGTACGCGATCGCCGAGGCCACCAACCGCATCGCGTATCTGGAGCGGGTCGGCAACGAACTGTTCCGGCTGCGGACGCTGAACCCGGCGACCGGGAAGTACGGCTGGGAGGGCGAGGCGTGGCGGCCGTTGTTCACCGGCGACCGCTTCCCCCGGCTGCTCTCCGTCTCCAAGGACGGCCAGGACTACTTCGTCACGTGGTCGTACGGGAAGCTCAGCCCGCAGGCGCTGAAGGCCGCCGAGTCGATCGTCTCCCTCGACGTGTACGACGCGGCCTCCGGCCAGGTCTCCCGGGTCGAGGTCCCCTGGACGGACGCGCCGGTCGTGACGGCGGACGGCCCCGGGATCGTGATCAGCGACGGCAAGGCGACCAGCGCGGTCGTCGACCCGGCGACCGCCGAGGTGGTCAAGGTCCCGCCCGGCTCGCTCGGCTATCCCAAGGGGTGCGGGGACTGCCGCAAGCTGACCCAGGTGCGGGCCATGACCGACAAGGGGTTGCTGATCAGCGGCGCCCGGGAGTTCTGGGTGCGCGGCGGCTGGTACAGCAGGAAGGTCGCGCCGAAGGAGGCCGACCCGGCGTCCGGGATCCCGGCCTCGATGGCGGGCGGCTACCTCCTGGCCAAGTGGCAGCCGAAGAAGGGCTCCAAGGAGGCCGGGACCCATGATCTGTGGGTGCTGCACGATGTGGCGAAGGGCAAGGCCGTCATCCAGGTGCGCTGCCGCAAACCGGCGATCAAGCCGGTCGACGACCCGCGTCTGGTCACCTCCCCCGGCGGCCAGTTCCTGATCGCCGGGCGGCTCGCCTTCGACCTGGACGAGAAGCTGGGGTACTGCTTCGAGGAGTCGGACGGCACCGAGCCGCTGACCCTGACGACCGTGTCGGACGACGGTACGGCGTACGGCGCGATCAGCGCCCGCAGTACGGCGGACGCGATGGCGGGCGGCGGCAGGCCGGTCCGGGTGGATCTGAAGAACGCGGCGCCCGCGCCGCTGGCGGCCAACGTCCGGCTGCCCAGCTCCGAGACCATGGGGGTCGGCGTCTTCCGCTGGACGGACGGCACGTTCAGGACACACCTGATCGGATACCCGCGTCTCGAAGACTGAGCGCGTCGGACAGACCGGGACTGAGCGCGTCGGACGGACCGAGCGCACGGGGGCGCGTCGGACGGACCGCCGCACGAGGGCGCATCGGACGGACCGAGCGCGCGGGGCGGGCCCGGCCGCATCGGGAACGCGAGACGGTCCGCCGTCTCCGTCGGCGGACCGTCGGGAGGTTTCCCGGTCAGAACTTGCCGTAGAGGGCGGTCAGATCGGCTTCGGGGCAGGCGACCGAACCGACCAGGCAGCTGGCGTTCGCGTACTTGCGGGTGTAGACGTTGGTGACATCGCCACCGTCGTAGATGTAGATGTGGTGGTTGGGCATCAGCCGGTGCTTACCGGACCGGATGGTGTAGTTCCCGCTCGTGGTCAGGTTGATGGTGAAGGCCCCGTCGATGGCCCCCTTGACGCTGCCCAGCCCCTTGCAGAAGGGATTGGTGGCGTGCATGGTCATCCGCACGTCCACGTAACTTCCCCCGGAACCGAGCTTCTTGGCCACCATGTTCTTGCTGGAGGCGGTCTTGGTGGCGACCTTCTCGCCGGTCTTCTTCACGTAGACGCTGGTGGAGTGGACATCCTTGTTGCCCACCACCTTCTTGCCCTTCCATGTGACCGTGGCGTGCAGGGCGGTGCGGTACTTGCTCGACTTCCAGTCGAACTTGCTGCGTCCGTCACCGCCGAACTGGAATTTGCTGCCGTAGTCACAGCCCGCCGCGGGAGCGTTGACCTTCTTCTGCGGGATGAAGGTCACCCAGGAGAGTGTGGACGTCTTGGCGACGCCTGCGGCGGTTGCCCGGGAGACCGCCTGCTCACGCAGAGCCGTCAGCGACCCGGAGGCCGGGACGGACACCTTCATGCCCCACAGCCGTGTTCCCGGGGCGCCCTTCTCCGGCAGCACCGGCGCGACCTGGTAGTGGTAGTCGGCCCCCGGTGCCACGTTCGTGTCGCGGAAGGAGGTGACCCCGGCCGCCAGCCGGGCCACCTCGGCACCGTCGCGGGTGACGACGTAGCGGGCGTCCTTCGCGTACCCCTTCCACGACAGTTCCACGAAGGACTTGCCGACCGCGGCGGTTATCCCCTCGCGGGCGGAGGAACGGTCGACGACAGCGTTCTCTCCCGAAGCCGCCCGCATGACGCCGAACCCCTGCTCCGCCAGCATCCGGCCCTCGACGCTGTCCGTGCCGACGCCGGACACGTCGTCGAGCCGGCCGGAGGACAGGGCGGACAGGGAGAACGACGGACCGGCCGGGCTCGGAGTCGTGTCGGGGGCGGCGGACGCCTGGAAACCCGGCACGGCAAGGGCGAGCGGGGCCAGGGACAGCGCTGCGACCCTGACGGAACGTGAAAGCTGCATGGATCTGGCCTTTCGTCTTCTTCGATGTCACTGCTGATCCGCGGGAGCGGGCCAACCCGCTCCGTTCTGCCGGACATCTGCCGACAACGTCGCCGCCGGCCCGGCCCGCAGGCCGGTGCACGGATCGCCCCGCACCGGCGCCGGTCGCGTCCGGTCCGGTGAGAGCGGCGAGTTGGAGGAGCACGGAGCGGAAGGGCTCCGCGCGGGGCCCGTCGGTCTGCCGGACCCCCCGGCTGGAAACCCGTCACGGCCGCACCTGCCGCTGCTGGCCGGTCCGCGCGGCGTCGGCCGGTAGCGGCCGGAGCGCCCCTGCGAGCCACGCCTTCTCCGTCAGACCCCTCAGGAGAGACCGATGACCGCTCTTCCCCTTCGGCAGTGGATGTGCCAACGACTTTAGGAAGGAGGCGGGTTGCGGGTAAGTGTCTCCTTGGGCAGCGCCCTGATGGACACTGCCCTTCAGGGCAAGTTTCATCATGCGCATGACAATCAAGGGGGCGGGCGGCGGACGGCACGGAGAGCCGGAAGAGTGCGGGGCGCGCCACGCGTACCCGGGGTCGGGGAAGGCCGGACGCGTCGCGGAGTCGGGACCGAAGCCCCGCCCCGCGAGTCACCGTCGCTGCCGCAGCCGCAGTCTCGGCCGCAGGCGCAGCCTCGGTCTCGGTAGCAGAAGCAGCCGCAGCCGCAGCCGCAGTCTCGGTAGCAGTCGCAGGAGGGGCCGTGGGGGCGGACGGAGTACGTCAGACGCCCAGAACGGTGACGAGGAAGACGGGGTAGAGCACGCCCAGAGCCCCCAGGGCGAGGCCGGTGACGCACTGACCCCGGTTGAGGCGGCGGGCCAGGCCGAGGAGCGCGAAGGTGACGGCGAGGCTGCCGAACAGAAGCGGGATCGCCATCCCGACGAAGCCCGCGAACACCGCGGCGATCACGGCGACCGCGCCGAAAGTGAGCGAGGCGGGCCCGTAGAGAGTCGCGGGGCTGTCTGCGGATCCGGCGGCCATGCTGTGCTCCTCACTGTGGCGCGTCGGCCTCCCCGACACGCAGGTATGAGATCCATGCGGCTCCATCATGGCACCTCCGGCCGCGCTCCCCGGACCCGCGCTCCGACGGGCGACGTCCACGAGATCAAGCTCACGCCCCAGCGGGGAGCCCACCCGGCGGGCCGCGCCCGGCCCCCGTTTCACCGAGACCGGGCGCGGCCCTCACTCACGCGACCGACATCCTCGGAGCGCCGGGCGACAGCGCGGAGTGCCGACACGGACAGGACGGATCACCGCAGAGCACAGCGTGGGAGAGCACGGACACCACCGCGACCTGTAGCCGCGTCTCCTGCCCCAGCTTGTTCGCTATGCGGGCGATATGCGCCTTCACCGTCCGTTCCGCGATGCCCAGCTCACTCGCCAGCCGCCGGTTGCCCAGCCCCGTACCCAGCAGGAGAAGCACTTCTCTCTCCCGATCCGTCAGCGCCTTGAGTCCTCCGGCCTCGCCCACCGGGACGATTCCCGTTCGCCGGTAGGCACAGGCCGTATCCGTCACATCGGACCGTTCAGACATCCTGGTCCCCTTCTGATGCCGCTGTTCCCAGCAGAGCCCCGTGCCCCGGGTGCGGCGATCGCGCCTCAATCTAGCCTCCGCCACTGGCAGGAGCACGCCAGAATCCCGCGAACCCTCAGGCTGGCGCCCCGAAACGCCGTTCCGGTCGATCCGGCCGGCGACCCCAGGATTTGAGCGCGTTCAATTTTGGGATACGGTACGTCGCGGCGAATCGGGAGGACTGCGTGAAGATCGTGATTCCTGGGGGAACCGGGCAGGTGGGTTCGGTCCTCAAACGTGCGCTGACCGCGGCCGGGCACGAGGTCGTGGTGCTGACCAGACGGCCCGTGAGGCCCGGTGAAGTCCACTGGGACGGCAGGACCTCGGGCCCGTGGGCCGAGACGATCGACGGCAGCGATGTCGTGATCAACCTGGCCGGCCGCAGCGTGAGCTGCCGCTACACCCCCGCCAATCTCCAGGCGATGATGGAGTCGAGAGTGCTCTCCACCCGCGTCGTGGGCGAGGCGATCAACGCCGCGGCACATCCTCCGCGCGTCTGGCTCCAGATGAGCACCGCCACCATCTACGCACACCGCTTCGACGCGCCCAACGACGAGGCCACCGGGGTGATGGGCGGAGCGGAGAGCGGCGTTCCGCGCTACTGGTCCTCCAGCGTGGACATCGCGAAGGCATGGGAGCGGGAACAGGAACAGGCCGGGACTCCGCGCACCCGCAAGGTGGCCCTGCGCGCCGCCATGGTGATGAGCCCCGACCGGGGCGGCGTTTTCGACGTCCTGTCGTGGTTGGCCCGCCTCGGTCTCGGTGGCCCGGTCGCGGGCGGCGCGCAGTACGTGTCGTGGATCCACGACCACGACTTCGTCCGCGCGGTCGAGTTTCTTTCCGAGCGGGACGATGTGGCCGGGCCGGTGAACCTGGCCGCCCCCGAGCCCCTGCCGCACCGCGCGTTCATGCGCGGGCTGCGGGCCGCGTGGCGTGTGCCGGTGGGCCTGCCCGCGATGCGCTGGATGACGGAAGTGGGCGCCTTCGCGCTGCGCTCGGACACCGAACTGCTGCTGAAGAGCAGGCGTGTTGTGCCCGGCCGGTTGCTCGAAGAGGGCTTCACCTTCGCCTACCCGAGGTGGCCGGAGGCGGCCCACGAGCTGGCGCGACGGCGGCGGGGCGCCTGAGCCCCGTCCGGTCGGCCGGGTCTGACCGGCCCGCGGGTATCGCGGAGGTCTCCTGCCGGGACGTGCGGATTCCGGCCGCGTACGGCGGAGCCCCGTCACCTGTGTGACGGGGCTCGGGTGCGCGGTGTGCCGGGTGGCTCAGCCGACCGGGCGCCGCTCCATCGGGCGCTGCGGCTGCCACGGCCGTACGAGGCCGAGGAAGCAGCCCAGCGCGCCGAGCGCGGACACCAGTTGGACGACGGCCATGGGCACCGCGGTGTGCTCGCCCGCGATCCCGACGAGCGGCGAGGCGATGGCCCCGATCAGGAACGACGCCGTACCGATGAGGGCCGAGGCCGAGCCCGCCGCGTGCGGGGTGCGCATCAGCGCCGACGCGTTGGTGTTGGGCATCGCCAGGCCCATCGCCGACATCAGCACGAACAGCGCGGCGGCCACCGGGAAGAGGCCGACGGAGCCGAAGACTCCGCTGGTCATCAGCAGCAGCGCCAGCGCGGCGAGCGCGATGACGGCCAGCCCGAAGAACAGCACGCGGTCCATGGCGACCCGGCCGACGAGGATCTTGCCGTTGATCTGGCCGACGGCGATCAGCCCGATGGAGTTGACGCCGAAGAGCAGGCTGAAGGTCTGCGGCGACGCTCCGTAGATCTCCTGCACGACGAACGGCGATGCCGAGATGTACGCGAACAGCGCGGCGAAGGCGAGCCCGCCCGCCAGCATGTATCCGGTGAAGATCCGGTCGGCGACCAGCCCGCGCATGGTGCGCAGCGCATGGCCGACGCCGCCGCTGTGGCGCCGCTCCGGCGGCAGGGTCTCGTGCAGCCACTTCCAGACGACGAAGGTCAGCGCGATACCGATGACGGTGAGGACGAGGAAGATGCCGCGCCAGTCGGTGACGCGCAGGACCTGTCCGCCGATCACGGGCGCGATGACCGGCGCGACGCCGGAAATCAGCATCAGGGTGGAGAAGAAGCGGGCCATCTCCACGCCGTCGTAGAGATCACGGACCACCGCGCGGGCGATGACGATACCGGCCGCGCCCGCGAGGCCCTGGAGGAGCCGGAACGCGATGAGCAGTTCCGCGGTGGGGGCCAGCGCGCAGATGGCGGTGGCGAAGATGTAGACGAACATGCCGAACAGCAGCGGCCTGCGCCGCCCCCACCGGTCGCTCATCGGCCCGACGACGATCTGGCCGAGTGCCATGCCGGCGAGGCAGGCGGTGAGGGTGATCTGGACGGTCGCGGCCGGTGAGTTCAGCGAGCGGGTGACCTCGGGCAGGGCCGGGAGGTACATGTCCATCGAGAGCGGGGGCAGTGCGGTGAGCCCGCCCAGGACGAGGGTGACGAGCAGACCGGCGCGGCGCGCGGCGGTGGGGGCCGGGGCGGTCGCGGCCGGGGTCGCGGCGGTGGTGGTGGCCGCCGGGGCGGTGGTGGTGGCCGCTGTGGACGGCGAGGGGCCGGTCTGCTGCCCGGCCTGCTGCTGGTTCGGTACGGGTGACTGGTTCGGATTCGGGGGGTCCGCCGGACGGCGCTGTCCTGGCTTCCGCCCCGTCTCTATCTGTGCTCCGCGTGGTGCGTGTCCTTCGGTGGTTCGGCCGCCGTCCGGCATCCATATCTCCATGAGTCGTTGAATCCGCACCTATGCTCTCAGCTCAGCCGGACACGTCCAGACCATTTCCGATGGAGGAGCCATGACGGTGAAGCGGACAGCGGGGCGAGTGGCCGGAGACGGTCCCGTGCGCTGGGGGGTGCTGGCGACGGGCGGAATAGCCGAGCGGTTCACGGCCGATGTACGGGAGCTGCCGGACGCGGAGATCGTGGCGGTGGCCTCGCGGAGCGAGGCGTCCGCGAAGGAGTTCGCGGAACGGTTCGGGATCCCGCGCGCGTACGGGGAGTGGGCCGGGCTCATGGCCGACGAGGAGGTGGACGTCGTGTACGTGGCGACTCCGCACTCCGCGCACCGGGCCGCCGCCGGGCTGGCGCTCGCGGCCGGGAAGCCGGTGCTCTGCGAGAAGGCGTTCACGCTCAACGCGCGGGAGGCCGGGGAGCTGGTGGCGCTGGCGCGGGAGCGGGACCTGTTCCTGATGGAGGCCATGTGGATGTACTGCAACCCGGTCGTGCTGCGGCTGGCGGAGCTGGTGCGGGACGGGGCGATCGGTGAGATCCGTACCGTTCAGGCGGACTTCGGCCTCCAGGGCCCCTTCGACGCCGGGCACCGGCTGCGCGACCCGGCCCTGGGCGGCGGCGCCGTACTGGACCTCGGCGTCTATCCGGTCTCCTTCGCCCACCTGCTGCTGGGCGAGCCGGACCGCGTACAGGCCGAGGCGCTGCTGTCGCCGGAGGGCGTCGACCTGAACACCGGCATGCTGCTGGGCTGGGACTCCGGCGCGACCGCGCTGCTGACCTGCTCGGTGACGGCGGGCACCCCGGTGACGGCGACCGTGACGGGCACGAAGGGCCGGATCGACGTCCCGTCGGGGTTCTTCGGCACGGAGCGCTTCGTACTGCGCCGGGAGGGCGCCGAGCCCGAGGAGTACACGGCGGACGGCGGTCTGCGGGGGCTCCAGTACGAGGCGGCCGAGGTGATGCGCTGTCTGCGGGCCGGGGAGACGGAGTCCGCGCTCGTGCCGCTGGAGGGGACGCTCGCGGTGATGCGGACGCTCGACGCGGTGCGCGAGCGCGTCGGGGTGCGGTACCCGGTGGACGGCTGACCGGGCCTGCCACGCCGGGCCTGTCGCGCCGGGCGTCGGCCGCGCCGGGCCTGTCGCGCCGCGTCTGTCGCGCCGGGCCGTCGCTGCCCGTACGCTGCGGGGCCATGAACGCCATGCGGAAGATCGATTCCACCGACCAGGAACGCCGTCCCGCGCCGGGAGTCGCGCTGGTGACCGGCGCGGGCTCGGGCATCGGCCGCGCCGTCGCCCTGGCCCTGACCGGCGCGGGCTGGACGGTGGTCCTGGCCGGGCGGAGCCCGGGGACGCTCGACGAGACGGCGGCACGGGCGGCTGCGGACGGCGCCCCCGGTACGGCGGCGGCGCCGCTGCCCGTACCGACCGACGTGTCCGACCCGCAGGCGGTGGACGCCCTGTTCGCGGCGGTGCGCGAGCGCTACGGCCGCCTCGACCTGCTCTTCAACAACGCGGGCACCTTCGGACCCGGCGGCGTCCCCCTGGAGGAACTGCCGTACGCGGCCTGGCGCAAGGTCCTGGAAACCAACCTGACGGGCAGCTTCCTGTGCGCCCAGGCCGCGTTCCGGCTGATGAAGGAGCAGGACCCGCAGGGCGGCCGCATCATCAACAACGGCTCCATCTCGGCGCACGCCCCCCGCCCCGACTCCGTCGCCTACACCACCACCAAGCACGGCATGACCGGCCTCACCAAATCCCTCTCCCTGGACGGCCGCCCGTACCGCATCGCCTGCGGTCAGATCGACATCGGCAACGCCTCCACCGACATGACCGGGCAGATGGCGCGCGGGGTGCCGCAGGCGAACGGGGAGCGGATGGCGGAGCCGGTCATGGACGTCGCGGACGTGGCCAGGACCGTACTGCACATGGCGGAGCTGCCGCTGGAGGCGAACATTCAGTTCGCGACGGTGATGGCCACGGGGATGCCGTACATCGGCCGAGGCTGAGGCCGGGGCCGGGCCGGGGGCTGGGACTGGGGTCGGGGCTCTGGAGCGAGACAGCTCAGATCACGCGGGTCACGCGGGTCACGCGGTCACCTTGTCGACGAACGCGGCGACGTTCGTCATCGTCCGCGCGATCTTCTCCTCCAGGGTGAGCGACTCGTGCAGCCGCGCGCCGGGGCCCGCGGCCTTCTTGCCGCGCACGTACAGCGAACAGGCCAGGTCGCCGCAGATGTAGGCGCCGACCGAGTTGCCCTGCTGCCCGGCCTTCCCCGCCTTCGGCGCGACCATCAGGGAGACGCCGCCGGGGTGAGTGGTCAGACACATCGAGCACATGCCGCTCCGCGCCCCCGAGGCCGCGGAGCCCGCGCGCAGCGCGAGGCCGCGCGGCCTGCCGTCCAGGACGGCGACGAGGTAGGCCCGGCCGGGGGACTGCGGATCCCGCCAGCCCAGGTAGTCCAGGTCGTCCCACGGCTGGTCGGCCAGGTCGCGCGGGACGGCCAGCCGCTTGGCCGCGCCCTTCGTGCAGTTCACGAACGCGGCACGAATCTCTCGTTCACTCAACGGGTTCATACAGGGCACGCTAATTTGCCTAAAGGTCTTAGGCAAATTAATAATCGGTTCTGTCGAAAGAGGTGACGGTTATGGCATATGCAGGACTGACCACGGAACGGCTGACCCTGGCGGGGGCGGAGCTGGCCGACGAGGTCGGCTTCGACCAGGTGACGGTCTCGGAGCTGGCCAGACGCTTCGATGTGAAGGTCGCGAGCCTCTACTCACATCTGAAGAACTCCCAGGACCTCAAGACGAGGATCGCGCTGCTCGCCCTGGAGGAACTCGCCGA
This sequence comes from Streptomyces corynorhini, assembly GCF_003346515.1. Classification (GTDB taxonomy): domain Bacteria; phylum Actinomycetota; class Actinomycetes; order Streptomycetales; family Streptomycetaceae; genus Streptomyces; species Streptomyces corynorhini. Next base: position 11,771 of record NZ_QQNA01000025.1, on the reverse strand, counting down.
CCGGGGCGCCGCCGCGCTGGCCGGGCGGGCCGCCAAGGACGCCCTGACCGCCTTCGCCAACGTCTACCGCGACTACGCCCGCGAGCATCCGGGCCGCTACGCCGCGGCTCAGCTCCGGCTCGATCCGCAGACGGCGGCGGCCGGCGCCGGTCGCAGGCACTCGCAGATGACGCGGGCGATCCTGCGCGGTTACGACCTGGCGGAGCCCGACCAGACGCACGCCGTCCGGCTGCTGGGCAGCGTCTTCCACGGGTACGCCAGCCTGGAGGCGCAGGGAGGGTTCAGCCACAGCGCGCCGGACTCGGAGGTGTCGTGGTCCAGGATCCTGGACGCTCTCGACGCCCTGCTGCGGAACTGGCCCGACCCCGAGCCCGGGGCCTGAGCCGGGGCCTGAGCCCGGAGCCCGAGCCCGGAGCCCGAGCCCGGAGCCCGAGCCCGGCCCCTGAGCCCGGCCCCTGAGCGAGGTGCCGCCCGCCCCCGCCCCCTCTCGCGCCCGTCCGAACAATCGAACACCTGAACACCTGAACACCCGAACACCGACGAACAGGCCAGGACCATGCACTCCTCCCCGCCCGACTGGATCACCACACCCCTCACAGAAGACCTCCTGCGCGGTGCCCTCGACCTCGAACACACCGCACACGGTGTCCTGCCGCACCGGCTGCCCGCGCGCGCCCGCGCCCAGTGCGCCGACCCGCAGCTCGCCATGGCGGAGTCACAGCCCTCCGGCGTACGGCTGGTCTTCCGGACCCGGGCCGGTGCCGTCGAACTCGACACGCTGCCCACCAAGCGGGTCTACGCGGGTGCCCCGCCCCGCCCGGACGGGGTGTACGACCTGCTCGTCGACGGCCGGCTGACGGACCAGGCACGTGTGCGCGGCGGCAACACCGTGACCATCGACATGGCCGCCGGCACCGCCGAGAGCAGGCCGGGACCGGTCGGCACCCTGCGCTTCACCGGTCTGCCGGAAGGCGTCAAGGACGTCGAGATCTGGCTGCCGCACAACGAGACCACCGAACTCGTCGCCCTGCGCACCGACGCCCCCGTCGAGCCCGTACCGGACCGGGGCCGCAAGGTCTGGCTGCACCACGGCAGTTCGATCAGCCACGGCTCGGACGCGGCTTCCCCCACCACCACCTGGCCCGCGCTCGCCGCCGCGCTCGGCGGCGTCGAGCTGATCAACCTGGGGCTGGGCGGCAGCGCCCTCCTCGACCCGTTCACCGCCCGCGCGCTGCGGGACACCCCCGCCGACCTGATCAGCGTCAAGATCGGCATCAATCTGATCAACTCCGATCTGATGCGGCTGCGCGCCTTCGGCCCGGCCGTGCACGGCTTCCTCGACACCATCCGCGAGGGCCACCCCACCACACCGCTGCTGGTCGTCTCGCCCATCCTGTGCCCCATCCACGAGGACACACCGGGACCCAGCGCCCCGGACCTCACCGCTCTGAGCGCCGGACGGCTGAGCTTCCGGGCAACGGGTGACCCGGCGGAGCGCGCGAGCGGCAAGCTGACCCTGGGCGTCATCCGGGACGAGCTGGCCCGCATCGTGCGGGAGCGGGCGGCCGAGGACCCGAACCTCCACCACCTGGACGGCCGGGAACTCTACGGTCAGGCCGACTCCGCCGAACTCCCCCTCCCCGATCAGCTCCACCCGGACGCCGCCACCCACCGCCGCATCGGCGAGCGCTTCGCCGCGCGGGCCTTCGCCGCCGACGGCCCCCTCGGAACTCCCCCGCGACCGGCAGTGTGCGGGTAAGTCCAACGACATCAACGCGCCCGGCGACACCTCCGGCCAGACCCTGGCCGGTGTCGCCGCCTCGGAGGACGTACCGGCGGCCGTACGCGGGAGGATGACCGCCGGGCGGTTCTTCGAGCGGGCAACGTCGCCCGCCACGACCAGGTGGCGGTGGTCGGCGACCAGGCGGCGCGGCTGCTCGGCATCAGCCGGGTGGAGGACGCCCCGGCGGTCTTCTCCAAGGGCCAGTCGTACACGGTCGTCGGCGTCCTCGGCGGCATGCGGCGCGAACAGCGGCTGTCCACCGCCGAGTTGCCGCCGTCCACGACGGCAGGTGACCGCCTCGGGCTGCGGAACGTCACCCACGTACTGATCAACACCTCGCTCGGCGCGGCCCAGCAGGTGGCCCGCCAGGCGCCGATCGCGCCGGCCCCCGGGCATCAGGACTCGCTCACGGTCGTGACGCCCGCCGATCTGTCCAAGCCGCATGGAACCGGTGGACGCCCTGCGCGCGCCTTCGTGACGAGTGCACGGGGCGTGCTCGGGCCTCCCCGGCGCGGATGACATAGTAAGCCTCACCGCGATGGTCGAGTAGGGGGAGTGTCGGACCTGTGAAGATCCCTCGCTGGATGGTGCCGGTCATCGCCGGAGCCGTCATCACGCCCCTGTCGATCGGGCTGGGAGCCGTCCTGCTCGGGACCTTCGACGACAGCGAGGCGGCCGACGGGAACGTCCCCGCCCCGGTGGGAACCGAGTTGAAGGCGGGCGACGTCGGTGTGCCTGTCATATACGCGAAGCTCATACGCGACGCCGCTGCCGACTGTACGGACAAGCTGCTCACCGCGCCCCTGCTGGCGGCGCAGTTGAAGCAGGCGAGCAACTTCAATCCGAGGGCCCGGTCGGTTCCGCTGGACGAGCCGGGCGGGTCGGCCGACGGATCGACGGACGGAGCGGCGGACGGATCGGCGGACGGCGAGGGCTCGTTGACGGACCCGCGGAGCAAGGACCAGCGGGCAGCGGACAACACGACGGACGGCGAGCCGGGCGGAGAGCCGGACGGGGAATCGGACGGGGAATCGGGCGGAGAGACGGGCGGAGAGACGGGCGGAGAGACGGGCGGAGAGACCGGCGGAGAGACCGCCTCCGGCGGGAGCCCCGCCTCCGAACTCCCCTCCGAGGACAGCCCGTCGGGCGCGGAGCTGCCCGACGGGACACGGACCCAGCGGCCCGTCACCCGGGGCATCGCGCAGTTCTCCGACGCCGACTGGGCGACCGAGGGCATCGACGGCAACAACGACGGCGTCGCGGACATCCTGGACCCGGCGGACGCCATACCGTCACTGGGCAAGCGGATGTGCGGTCTCCTGCGGACCGCGAAGGAGCACCCCGGCTACCGGGGCACCCCGCTGGAACTGGCCCTGGCCGGGCACCACACGGGCTGGCAGACGGTGGAGAAGTACGGCGGTGTGCCGCGCGCGAGCGGGGCGGACGGGGAGACGTACGAGTACGTCAAGGCCATCATGAAGTCCTCCCCGCAGATGGTCGTCCCGGCGGGCGGCAGTGTGTCCGGCGGCTGGACCCTGCCCGTCAAGGCACCGGCCGGCACCCCGTACCACCAGCGGGGCTCCTCCTGGTCCACCGGCCTGCACACCGGCGTCGACTTCGTGGTCCCCACCGGAACGCCGGTCGCGGCCATCGGCCCGGGGGAGGTCGTCACGGCGGGTCCCGGCGGCGACTACGGCAATCAGGTCGTCATCCGCCACGAGGACGGCATGTACAGCCAGTACGCCCATCTCTCCGAGGTGAAGGCCGTCGTCGGCCAGAGCGTCCAGGGCGGCACGCTCATCGGCTGGTCCGGCGCGACCGGCAACGTCACGGGGCCGCACCTGCACTTCGAGATGCGCACGGGGCCCGCGTTCGGTTCCGACATCTCCCCCGTCCCGTATCTGCGGGACAAGGGTCTGATCAGCTGAGAAACCCGGCCGCCTCCCCAACACGGCCTGTGGAAAGGCCGGTTGGGGAGGCGGACGGGGTCGGAGCGGCGGTGGGTCCTACGTGCCGTTCGTCGTGGCGCGGGTGAAGAACTCGATCTCGGCCATCGAGACCTGCTTGTCGGAGCCCACGTTGTAGGCCGAGCGCAGGACGAACCGTACGCTGACCACGTTCTGCGCCCGGAACTTCCGCTGCTGGGGGCCGCTGATCTGGTCCAGCGTGATCTGGCGCGTGGCCTTCTTGCCGTCGGACGTGGTGACGATCGCGTCCATCCGGCGCGGCAGCGCGGCCTCGGTGAGGTCGGACGCCTTGGTGGAGATGCCGGACGTGACGAGGATGTCCAGCAGCCGGGTGGGTTCCGCGAAACGCGCCTCGACCCACTCGCCGTTGGCGTCACCCGAGATGCCGGGGCCCCACCAGCTGTTGCTGATCTTGTCGAAGAGCAGCTTCGGCGGGTGCTTGCCGAAGGAGCGGGACGCCTCGTAGGAGTCCGGGGTGACCTGGGCCCGCTTCGAGAAGTGGTCGCGTGCCGCGTTCCACGCCGTACCCACGTTGAATGCCGCGTAGATCACCAGTCCGAGCGCGAGACCGTACCCGATCCAGCTGAAGATCCGGCCGATCCCCCGGCGCAGCCTGGGGCGTTCGCCCGCCCACGGCGTGGGGCCGTCGCCGAAGTTCCACATCCGGCGCCACCAGGGCGCGCGCGCCTCGGGGACGCCGGGGCGCTCCGCGAGGGACATGCCGCAGCGTCGGCAGAAGTGCCGGTCGGGGCGGTTGCCGACCTCGCACCAGGGGCACGGGGGGCCGGTCTCCTCGGCCGGTTCGCCCGCCGGGGACTGGACCCGGGGGCGGGCCGCGGCGGGCATGCCGGGGAGGACCGGGGCGACGTCCGGTGCCGGTGCGGCGGCGCGCTGTTCGGCGACCGGTACGAGCAGCGCCCTGGCCCGCGCGCTCGCGTCGGAGTCCGGGGTGGCGGCGGCCGGAGGAGCCGGAGCATCGGCCGGGAAGGCGGCCGGGGGAGCGGACGGCGCGGCGCGGGTCACGGGGATCGTGGGCAGCGTGTCGTCGTCCTCGTCCGGCGGCATCGGCGAATCGGCGCGTGTGTGCTCGTGGAAGGGCCCCTGGGCCGGCTCGCGCAGCGGCTCGTGGAAGGGCCCCGGAATCGGCTCGCGCAGCGGGTCCTGGGCCGGTGCGCGCACCGGATACGGGCTGCCGGAGTCGGCTGCGTCGGCTGCGTCAGCGTCAGCGTCGGCGGGCGTATCCGGGCCCGCGGCAGACGCGTCGCGCGGCCCGCCCGACGTGCGCGCACCCTGCTCCCGGGTGTCCGGGGTCCAGCTCAGTACCGCGCCGCAGCCGTCGCAGAAGGACTGCCCCGGAGTCGGCCGCGTGCCGCACTCGGCACAGTGGCGTGGCTTGTTCCCCGTGTCGCCGCCGACCTCGGAAGAAGGTGGCTTGGAGGGGGAAGCCTGCTGACTGGTCACCTGTCGGAAGTCCTTTCGGCTGCGGTCACCTGGACCGTGTAAGGCATATGGGCGGGGCGAGCTGCCGCTACGAGGCGCTCCAGCCGGTGCTCGGCGGCGGGGCCCGGCTCCGGCAGCCGTACGGTGACGTGCAGGCGCGGGCGGCCCTCGCCGGGGACCGGGCCCAGGGGCCTGGCGTCCCAGGTGGCCGCGCCGCTCTCGGTGATCTCGGGCTCCACGCCGAAGGCGAGCCGTACCGCCTCGGACAGTCCGCGCCGGGTGCCGCGGATGCGGTGCAGCCGTACGGCGGCGGTCACCGCGGCGCGCAGCGCGGCCGTCGCCTCGGTGTCCTGCGGGTGGCCGGTGGCCGGTGCGGCGAGCGGGGCCTCGGTGAGGTCCCGGTCGGCGGTTCCCTCGGTGCGCCCGGCCGCGTCGGACCCTTCGGTCTCCGCGCCCACCCAGCCGCCGAGCCAGCGGGTGAAGTCCGCGGGCGCGAGTGACGGCGTGAAGTAGGCGTCCAGGCAGTCGAGCACGTTGTGGAGCGGTGCGAGGGCCTCGTCGATGCCCGCCACGAAGCGCTGGGCGAGATCGTCGTCGGCGAACACCGCGGGCAGCATCACGCCCAGCGGGGCCGAGGAGCCGAGTCCGTCGACGGCGCCGCGCCTGCTCGCGCTCACCCCCGCGCCCACGCCCACGCCCCCGCTCGCGCCGTCGCTCGTACTCACGACGCGTCCCCTATCACCCGGACGCGGTGGTCGAACGAGAAGACCAGCGCGGGGGGTTCGAGATCGATGCGCTCCGTGGGGTCGCCGCGCTTGCCGCTGAGCGGGTCGGCGGGGTGCAGCAGCACCTCGTCCACCAGCTCGACGCCCGGCACCCGTTGCAGCACGGCGAACACCTCGCCCGCCTGCACCGGGCGGCCGAAGGGCCAGCCCGTGCCGTGCGCTCCCCCGGTCAGCGGGTCGAGGTGGCGGTACAGGGCGTCGTGCGCCTGCCGCCTGACCCGGTCGGTGTCGGTGCCGCGGAAGGCGTGCACGGTCGCGACGACGGTCACGCCCTGGTAGAACGGCGGCCCGACGGCCAGCCGGGTCCCGATCAGGCGCCGTTCGTCCAGGTACCGGGTGATGCGGCCCAACAGGTCGTCTCCCGGGACGAGTTGCTCGAAGCGCAGTCGGCCGCCCGGGTCGGACACCGCCTGCGGGACGACCAGCACCCGCACGGCGTGCGCGCCGTGCTCGTCCGGCTCGGCCGCGAGGCAGGTGATGCGGGCGGTCTCGGGCGCCGCGCGCCGGGCCAGCTCCTCGTAGTCCCGCAGGGTCACGGCACGGTCCTGGGCGCTCAGCGCGATGGGTGCCCTGAGCTTCGCCTCCTCGACGGTCTCGCCGTCGACACCGCCGCGCGCGGCCTCACGGTTGATGACGTCGGAGACGTACGGTATGGAGTCGCGCAGCACCTGGATGGCGCCCCTGGCGACGTTGCCGGCCTTTCCGCCGCCCGTACGGTAGCGGCGGGCCCGGATGGGCGCGCCCTTGGGCGCTACGGCGCCGTACTGGCGCAGTGTGCCGTCCGGTTCGCGTACGGAAGGGCCGAAGGCGATCTCGCCGGTGGTCGCGTCCAGGGTGATGTGCCGGTCGGTGGGGCCCGAGGCGGCGAAGTGGCCGACGGTCTCCCAGTCGATCCAGCCGTCGCGCTCGGCGACCTGGAGGAGCAGCGGCTCCGCGCCGCCGACGACGGGGCTGTGCGCCAGCCGCAGCCGGTGTCCCGGCAGCCCGGTGGACTCCCCCAGCGCCTCGTCCCGCACCGTCTCGGCGTGCACGACGCCGGTCGTGCCGCCGATGCTGAACGCCTCGGCGGAGCGGATGGTGGGCGAGGTGGTGTAGAAGGGCTGGTCGTGCTCCGGCTCGGTGACCCGGCAGCGCAGCCAGCCCGCCTCGCGGCGGCCGGTGCGCGAGAGCGCGTGGCCGCCGGGGACGTGCAGCACGACCTCGCCGGGGCGGTTGAGCCCGCCGGTGGTGTCGCGCTCGACGTCGCAGCCCACCCAGCCGTCGGCGGTCCACGCCTCCCAGGTCAGCGGCGGCTGCCGGGGGTCGACACCGACACCGTCCACCTGGCTGTCCAGCTCCAGGACGACCACGCACTCCGGTACGGCGGCGCTGAGTCCGAACAGCATGCGGTCGCCGGGGCGCGGGGCCTCCGTGAAGCAGTGCACGTCCTTGGACTCGGCGAGGTCCGAGGTGCGGTCGACCGCTTCCTCGTCGGCCCGCTGGACCACCAGGTACGACAACTCGCAGGGGATGACGGTGAGTTCGCGCTCGGTGGCGAAGACCACCGCGTCCTCGGTCTGGGTGCGGACCGTGGCGACCTCGGTGCCCGTCGCCAGCACGACGGGCTGCTGTTGCGGCGCCGACAGCCAGAACGTGACGTCGGCGCGCGCGGCGGACGGCGGGAAGAGGGTGATCCCGATGAGGTCCAGGAACGCGAGGTGGTTCTTCTCGGGCACCCGGTTGAGCCGGTACACGATCTGGTCGGCCATGTGGGCGACCGTCTCGACCAGGGTCACGCCCGGGTCGGAGACGTTGTGGTCGGTCCACTCGGGGGCGCGCTGCTGGATGTAGCGCTTGGCGTCGTCGACGAACTGCTGAAAGCGCCGGTCGTCGAGGTTGGGGGAGGGCAGGGCCATCAGCGGTCGCTTCCAAGGTGCTCGTCGGACATGCCGGACCCCTCGGGCCCGTCGTGGGAGGGGATCACGTAGAACGGGAAGACCAGACTGCGCGGGTTGTTGGTGCCGGTGATCGAGTAGCGGACGTCGATGAAGAGCACGCCCTGTTCCGCGCCGGCGGTCACCGTCACCTCGTCCACCTCGATGCGCGGTTCCCAGCGGTCCAGGCAGGAGTGCACCTCGTGCTGGATCCGGCCCGCGGTGGCCTCGTTGACGGGGGCGAAGACCATGTCGTGGATGGCGCAGCCGAATTCGGGCCGCATCGGCCGCTCACCGGGCGCCGTGGACAGGACGAGCCGGATGGCCTCCTCGACCTCGCGTTCCCCGCTGACCATGGCGATACCGCCGGTGGGGCTGATACGCAGCGGGAACGCCCAGCCGGAGCCGACGAACTGTTCCGCCATCAGAGACCTCCTACCGTCAGTACCGGCTTCATGTTGGACGTGAGGAGGCCGGTGGACTTGATCGTGGCCGCCTGGAGGCCGATGTTGATGGCCGCGGTGATCTGCAGGGAGACACCCGAGGTCAGCGACATGGCCGCGCCGGTCGTCATGTTGAGCGCACCGCCGGAGGTCACGGAGGTGACACCGCCCGTCTTGATGGACAGGGCGCTCGCCGCGTTGATGCTCATCGGCCCGCCGCTGCGGATCGTCAGGGAACCCACCGCGTTCAGCGAGAGATTGCCGCCCGCGTTGATGGCCACCGCACCGGAGCCTCTGATGGAGACCTTCCCCTTGCTGTCCACGACGATCTCGGTCTTCGTCCGGTCCAGGTTGATGGTGAGCCGGTTGTCGCCGGTGGAGAGCCGCACCCCGCGCTTGAGGCCGACACTCTGGTCGAGCAGGTCGATCCGGTTGTTGCTGCGGTCGGACAGCGTACGCCGGGTGACCTTGCCGCGCGTCGGATCGTACACCGGTACGTCGACGGGGTCCGGCTTGTCGACGCCGTTGTAGAGACCGCCGATGACGTACGGGTGGTCCAGGGCGCCGCGGTCGAAGGCGACCAGCACCTCGTCGTCGACGTCCGGGGAGATCATACTGCCGCCCTTGACCCCGCCGAGCTGGACGGTACGGGTCCAGTCGCTGACGTACATGTCGTCCAGCCACGGGAACTTCAGCTTGACCCTGCCCTGCCGCAGCGGGTCCTTGATGTCGGTGACCAGGGCGTTGGCGACGCTCGGCAGCCTGGCCGGGCCCGCCCCGCCGCCGCCTGAGGTGAGCCCGAACAGCGAACGCCACTGCCGCCCGCTGACGTTCAGGAACGTCTGGTAGTGCTCCTGGTCGCCGAAGGTGTGACGGGCGGCGGTGACCGTGTACTTGCCCTGGAACGGCTTGCCCACGTCCTTGAGGGTCACGGCGACGCCGGGGCGCAGCTCGGTGTTGCCGCGCGCCGTGATCTCCACCTCGGCGAAGGAGGACGTCACATCGTCCGCGAGGGCGTCGGCCGCGTGCTTGACCTCGTCCAGCTTGTCGTAGGGCGTCTCCGTCTCGACGAGTTCCGCCTTGCCGAAGGTCTTGGACACCTCGGACGGCGTCGTACCGATGGCGAAGCCCGAGTTGTCCAGCGCGGGCGCCTTGGAGACGAGGGGCTGCTTGGTGGTGACGTTCCAGCCGCGCGCCTCGACGGCGCTCACCTGGTCGGCCGAGGTGACCGCCGCGCGGCAGCGCATGATCTCCTCGCCGCCCTTCAGCAGGAGCGGGCTCTTGTCGCTCGGCAGGCTCTCCGGGGGTGCGAGGGCGGCGTGCTGCCGCTTGACGAACTGGAATCTGCCCATCGAGTTGATGGACATCACCATCTCGTTCTCGTCCGCGAGCCGCTGGACGAAGTCCCAGTCGGTGACGTTGGCCTGGCTGATGAACTCGTACTGCCCCTTGGTCCGCTGGGTCTTCCCCATCGGAATGCCGTTCTTGCGCGCCAGTTCGACGGCGATCTCGGTGGCCGTCTTGTTCTTGTACGCCGCCACCCTGCGCTGCCGCAGCATGCGGTGGCCCTTGTCGTAGCCGCGGATGACGGTGAAGGTACCGGTGCGGTCGTAGTCCGTCTCCAGCGCGGTGACCTCACCGGTGATCAGCGGTGTGCCCTTGCCGTCCGACAGGGGCGCGATGACGACGGGCACGCCGATCTCGACGCCCAGCTTGACGAGGATGTCCTTCTTCTCGTCACGGAAGGTGAGCTGGAACGCGCCGGGCACCCCCGCGCCGAAGTCGACCTGGCCGCCCACCAGTTTCTTGTCCTCGGGGGACTTGAGCTTCCGGCCGGCGATCTGCACCGTCAGGATGTTGGAGAAACCGATATCGGACATCAGGGGCCGACCTCTTCAGCGGCGGGAAGCATCAGTTCGACGCCGGGTGTCAGCACCTTGGGGTCGTCGATGTCGTTGGCCTCGGCGATCGTGCGCCACGCGGTGGCGTCCCCGTACTCCCGCCAGGCGAGCAGCTGCAGCGAGTCGCCCGCCACGACCCGGTGCACCCGGCGGGTGGTGAGCGCGCCGGAGGTGGGGTTCTGGCCGAGCGTGCTGCTCGGGATCTCGTGCAGATTCACCTGGCAGGCGGCGCGGATCGGCATCCCATTGGTGTTGAACAGGGTGTACTGCGCCTCCACGGAGCTGACGTAGGCGTTGAAGCGCGCCGTGGAGAAGGCGCCCCACTCGAAGACCACCCACGGGGTCGACGGCTGGTTCGCGGCGATGCTCGCCGTGGTCGTCTCGCAGCAGGAGAAGAGGGCTTCCACCTTCTTGCGCACGTCGTTGCTGTCCGGGTCGTCGGAGCGGTCGAGGAAGATCTCCACCGTCATCTCCCGGGGCTCGGGCCCCATGAACTCCGGGACCGCGCCGTCGCGCACCGCGGCGGTGGGCGTGGTCTTCCACTGTGCCCTGCGGGTCAGCGACAGCTGGGAGGGGTTGAAGTCGAAGTTGAACGTCTTCATGAGCGCGCCGGGGCTGGTGCTGCTGCCGATCGGCGGCTGGTGGATGGCGAGCGTCGCCCGTACCAGGCTGTCGCCGATGCCGAAGCTGGAGAGGCTCATCGGCTACGCCTCCCCCGCGTCCGTGAAGCCGTGATGGGCGATCTCCAGGACCTCGGTGGCCACGGCGGGGCTCGCCGGGTCGAAGGAGGGACCGCGCCAGCTCACCGGGAGTACGTCGATCAGCCCCCACTGGGCGACCATCGAACCGTCGGCGCGCAGCGCGGCGATCTGCCCGGTGGGCCGGGTCACCCCCGTGGTGACGGAGGAGATCCACTGCGCCACCTTCGCGGTGTCCTCGGTGAGGGGCCGGGTCAGTGTGATGTTGGAGAAGGTGACACGGGAGGGCAGTTGCCAGACGAATCCGTTGTTGCCGCCCTCCTGCCGCTGCTCGATCTCGACCTGGGAGGAGAGCCCTTCACAACCGTTGAAGTTGCCCAGGCTCTCACCGTCGATGGTGAGGTTGAAGAAGATGGTGGAGCCTGCGTCGAGTTCCTGGGGCATCGGGTGGGGCCTTCCTGCGGTTCCACGTGCGGTTGGTTCGGGGGTCCGGCCGGGTCGGGGGCCCGCGCGGATCGTGGCTTACGGGCTACGGGCTACGGGTCAACGGGCCGCGGGTGCGCGGCCCGTGAGTTCGCGGCCCGCGGATTCACGGCCGGATCGCGCGGCGTGGCGCGGGCCGCGGGCCGTCGGGCCCGGTCAATGGCGTGGGTCGCGCAGCTTGCCGATCCGCTCCCGGTCGAGCCGCAGCTCGGTACGGAGCAACCGGGTCATCGGCCCGATCAGCCGGTTGACCAGCTCGGCCATCTGGTCCTCCTTCAACTCACGCGGTTTGAACTGGCTCGTCACGGAGGGAGCGGGCCTGTCCGCACCCCCACCCCCGCTCCCTCCGTGACGAGCC
>NZ_QQNA01000249.1 GCF_003346515.1 Streptomyces corynorhini | reverse complement strand
GGTCAGGAGGCGGGGGGAGGCGGGGGCGCCTGCGGAGGAGTCCCGTCGTCCTTGTGGGCGAGCTTGCCCAGGGCACCCTTCGCCTTGTCCGTGCCGGTGCCGATCTTGTCGCTGTACTTGCCCTTGGTCTTCTCGTCGACCGTGCGGGCGGCCTTGTCCAGCCCCTGCTCGATCTTGTCCCCGTGCTGCTGCGCGAGGTCGGAGACCTTGTCCCGGGCCGGACCGATCTTGGCCTTCAGTGAATCCAGGAAGCCCATGGGCCACCTTCCCTCGGAGGAAACAACAGCCTATGTACCTCACAGATTACTCGCGGAGACGACATCGCGCGCTGTGCGCCGCGCGCGCCGGCGTACGAGCACCGGCGTGCGCACCGGCGTGCGGAGTTGGGTAACTCGTTCGGGCAGGAGCCCGCGAGTTTGCGAGACTGGGTCGGTGAGAAGCGCAGCTACCGCACCGCGGGTCATCGCCGTCGTCGGTCCCACCGCGGCCGGCAAGTCAGATCTCGGCGTTCACCTCGCCCGGCACCTGGGCGGTGAGGTCGTCAACGCCGACTCCATGCAGCTCTACCGGGGGATGGACATCGGCACGGCCAAGTTGACGACCGAGGAGCGAGCGGGCGTCCCGCACCATCTCCTGGACATCTGGGACGTCACCGAGGCGGCCAGCGTCGCCGAGTACCAGAAGCGGGCGCGGGCGGAGATCGACCGGCTGCTCGCCACCGGCCGCACCCCGGTGCTGGTGGGCGGCTCCGGGCTCTACGTACGCGGCGCCATCGACGCGCTCGACTTCCCCGGCACCGACCCCGAGGTGCGCGCCCGGCTGGAGGCGGAGCTGACCCTGCGCGGCTCCGGCGCCCTGCACGCGCGGCTGGCCGCCGCCGACCCGCAGGCGGGCCGCGCGATCCTGCCCAGCAACGGCCGCCGCATCGTCCGGGCGCTGGAGGTGATCGAGATCACCGGCAAGCCCTTCACCGCCAATCTGCCGGGCCACGACGCGGTGTACGACACCGTGCAGATCGGCGTGGACGTCGCCCGCCCCGAACTGGACGAGCGGATCGCGCGACGGGTCGACCGGATGTGGGACGAGGGGCTCGTCGACGAAGTGCGCGACCTGGAGACCCGGGGGCTGCGCGAGGGCCGCACCGCCTCGCGGGCCCTCGGCTACCAGCAGGTGCTCGCGGCGCTCGCGGGGGAGTGCACCGACGAGGAGGCGCGCTCCGAGACCGTACGCGCCACCAAACGCTTCGCACGCCGTCAGGATTCGTGGTTCCGGCGCGACTCACGCGTGCACTGGCTGGGCGGCGGAACCGAGCAGCGGGGGGAACTCCCCGACCGTGCGCTGGCGTTGGTCGAACGAGCGGTCACAGCCTGATCACGTGATGGCATCGGGACGCTCAGGGCGCCCATGCGGTCCTCCACGGCGTGCCATCATCGAGCATCGGTCGACCATCGGGCATCGATCGACCACTGGAGTCCGACCTGGGAGGGCGCGTGGCGATGGAGGCCGGCCCTCGTGACAGAGAACCCACGGCGCCGAGGGCAGCGGACGACGCCCCGGGCCTGAGCCCTGACGGGCCGGAAGAGGAGACCGTCACCCCCGAGGTCGAGGTCGAACTCCGTCCTCAGCGTCGGCTGCGGATCTGGCAGCTCGCCCCGATCGTGGCGCTCGCCGCCATGGGATCGCTCATGTTCGCCTTCCCCCTCGCCTTCGGCACCGGGGACGGCGGAGCGGTCGTCGCCATGCTGGGGCTGCTGATCAGCTGCTGCGCGGCCGGCTGGGGCATGATGGCCGCCCGCCGCGTCGGCCACACCTGGCCGGGACTGCCGGCCCGCGCCTCCGGCGAACGCCCCGACTGGCGCGTCATCGCGCTGTACGTCACGGTGGCCGCCGCCCTGGTGGCCCTCGCCGTCTGGCGCGTCGCCCGGCTGCGCTGACCCCGCTCCTGACCGCCTGGGCGGCCCTGTCCCAGGTCCGGACCGCGTACGCGGACGGTGCCCGGCGGACGGTGTCGGTGCCTGCTCGTACGATGGTTCCGTGAGCACTTCGCAGACCGCGCCGATCGCCTTCCTCAAGGGGCACGGGACCGAGAACGACTTCGTCGTCGTTCCCGACCCCGACAACGCCATCGCGCTGTCCGCGCGCGCCGTGGCCGCCCTGTGCGACCGCAGGGCGGGCATCGGCGGCGACGGGCTGCTGCACGTCGTCAGGTCGGCCGCGCACCCCGAGGCGCGGGCCATGGCCGACGACGCCGAGTGGTTCATGGACTACCGCAACGCCGACGGATCCATCGCCGAGATGTGCGGCAACGGGGTCCGGGTCTTCGCCCGCCATCTCCAGCGCGCAGGTCACGTCGAGGCGGGCGACCTTGCCGTGGCCACCCGCGCCGGGGTGAAGCGGGTGTACCTCGCCGCGGGCTCCGACGGCCCCGGCGGAGCGGACGGCGACATCACCGTCCGGATGGGCCGTGCGCTGCTGCCCGGGGACGAGGGCGTGAGCGTCTCGGTGGGCGACCGGACCTGGCCCGCGCGCCACGTCGACATGGGCAATCCGCACGCGGTCGCGTTCGTCGAAGACCTCGCGCACGCGGGGAGTCTCCACTCCGCGCCCGCCGTCACCCCCGCCTCCGCGTACCCCGCCGGAGTGAACGCCGAATTCGTCGTGGACGTCGGCCCCCGCCATCTCGCCATGCGGGTCCACGAGCGCGGTTCGGGCGAGACCCGCTCCTGCGGCACGGGCGCCTGCGCGGTGGCCGTGGCAGCGGCCCGCAGGGACGGCCTCGACCCCGCGGTGACCGGAGCCCCCGTCACCTACACCGTCGACCTCCCCGGCGGACGGCTCGTCATCACCGAACTCCCCGACGGCTCCGTCGAGATGGCCGGGCCCGCCGTGATCGTCGCCGAGGGATACATCGACCCGGTATGGTGCGAAACAGCCATCGCCTGAAGCATCGCTCGAAGGAGTGATCCGTTTCACGCCGGGCGGGAGCGGGACTGCTCCACGTGGTGGGCTCGATAGCATCAGGCACCGGCCCGGAGGGCGCTCCCGCTCATCCACCGCCGGTCGATGCTGCCGGAGGCGCCCCCATGAGTGCAGAGGCCACCACCCCTGGTGCCCACAGCCGCAGACGCGGCCTTCCCAGGATCGACCTCCGCAGACTCGGCAGGGCCGCGCTCCTCGGCCCCGCCTCGCGGGACCGGCTGCCCGACGCGATGGGGCATGTCGCGGACGCCCATCGCGCCCACCACCCGGACGCCGATCTCGCCGTACTGCGCCGGGCCTACCTCCTCGCGGAAGCCTCCCACCGGGGACAGTTCCGCAAGAGCGGCGAGCCCTACATCACACATCCGCTGGCCGTGACGCTGATCCTCGCCGAACTGGGCGCCGAGACAACGACCCTGACGGCCTCGCTCCTCCACGACACCGTCGAGGACACCGACGTGACGCTCGACCAGGTCAGGGCCGAGTTCGGCGACGAGGTCTGCTATCTCGTCGACGGCGTGACCAAACTGGAGAAGGTCGACTACGGGGCCGCGGCCGAGCCCGAGACCTTCCGCAAGATGCTCGTCGCCACCGGCAACGACGTCCGGGTGATGTCCATCAAACTCGCGGACCGGCTGCACAACATGCGCACCCTGGGCGTGATGCGCCCCGAGAAGCAGGCCCGTATCGCCAAGGTCACCCGCGACGTCCTCATCCCGCTCGCCGAACGGCTCGGCGTCCAGGCGCTCAAGACCGAGCTGGAGGACCTGGTGTTCGCCATCCTCCACCCCGACGAGTACGCGCACACCCGCGCGCTGATCGCGGACAACGCCACCGCAGGGGACGCCCTCGCCGCCATCTCCGAGGACGTCAGACGCGTGCTGCGCGAGGCGGGCATCGCGGCGGAAGTCCTGGTGCGGCCCCGCCACTTCGTCTCCGTGCACCGCTCCGGGCTCAAACGCGGCGAGCTGCGCGGCACGGACTTCGGCAGGCTGCTGGTGCTGGTGGCGGAGGACGCCGACTGCTACGCGGTCCTCGGCGAGCTGCACACCTGTTTCACCCCGGTGATCTCCGAGTTCAAGGACTTCATCGCCGCGCCCAAGTTCAACCTCTACCAGTCGCTGCACACCGCCGTGGCAGGCCCGGACGGCGCGGTCGCCGAAGTCCTCATCCGTACGCACCGGATGCACAAGGTCGCCGAGGCCGGCGTCGTCGCGCTGGGCAATCCGTACACCGCCGCCGCCGCCGACAGCGGCACGGGCCCGGCCGACGCGGACCCGCAGGCCACCGCGGAGCCGGCCGACGGCGAGCGCGCCGACCCCACCAGGCCCGGCTGGCTCTCCCGGCTGCTGGAGTGGCAGCAGGCCGCCACCGATTCGGACACCTTCTGGGCGACGCTCCGCGCCGATCTGGCCCAGGACGCGGAGATCACCGTCTTCCGCGCCGAGGGCGGCATGCTGGGGCTGCCGCCCGGAGCGACCTGTGTGGACGCCGCGTACGCCCAGCACGGCGACGCCGCCCACGGCTGCCTCGGCGCGCGGGTCAACGGCAGGCTGGCACCCCTGAGCACCGTCCTGCGGGACGGCGACACGGTCCAGCTGCTGCTCGACCGGGACACGGCCTCGGGACCCGCGCCCGAGTGGCTCGACCACGCCCGTACCCCCGCTGCGCGGATCGCGATCACCGGCTGGCTCGCCGCGCACCCCGAGACCGAGGGGCTGCCCGCCGCCGCGCCCCGGACGCCCCACCCCGTCAGCTCCGACCGGCGCGGCGTCGCCAACGCCGTGGTGGACCTGCCGGGCGCGACCGTACGGCTGGCAGGCTGCTGCACCCCCGTACCGCCCGACGCGGTCACCGGCTTCTCGGTACGCGGCGGCGTGGTCACCGTCCACCGGCGCGAATGCCGCGCGGTGGAGCGGATGCGCGCCCTCGACCGGACCCCGGTCGAGGTGCGCTGGGGGG